>CAVPEB010000052.1:0-33669 GCA_963702765.1 uncultured Chloroflexia bacterium | reverse complement strand
CGCACCTTAGATCACATTATTCTCATATCTTCAATACTTGTTCTTTACTCCCTGTGGGCTATGATCTGTAGCCAGTTTCGAGGAACCTCTTTCAAACCGAGTTCTTCACCAGCTTCGTAAGCCGAAATTCTAAGCGCTTGTGCTCCCAATGCTAATGGAATTCCAGGCAGCGCACCCTCGATAAAGAGCCAGTATTGACCAATGTCCCGGTAGGAGTCCATAGTCATCATTGCCTCTTCTTCTGTAGCGTCAATACGTGAAAAGCCTCCATCTTTGAGGAGGCAAATATAACCTTCTTTGTCAAGTTGTTGCATGGCCATTGCTTTTGCGTCTCGTGATAAACGCACTTCCGGATGTTCTCTGCGTAGCCAGCCCACAGCGCGGCGAGTCCATAGGCGATAGAAGCGTTCAGTTCCCTCGACGTATGTTCCATTGTAAAAGGCGCTGTTGCATGCAAAAATACCATTGGGTGCGAGAATACTTGAAATAAGTTTGAATGCAGAGAGTTTATCAGGTAGGAGATGAATGGCGTTACAGAAAAAAACTGCATCGGCATTTTTCACAAATGTTGGAAGATCTGCAGTCTCACCCTGGATGAAATTGGCTTTTATGTCAATGCCTCTCGCCTTTAATTCCTCCATTCCCTTCTGTGCCCTTCTCAATGCTTCTGTTGAGGGATCAATGCCGATGATATCAGCCTGAAGTTCATGGCTTGCCAACTCCTCGGCAATCAGACGTGTGACGGCTCCAGTCCCACAGGCCATATCAACAATCTTTAATTGATTATTTGCGGGATGCTTTGAAATGCTAGCGAGCGCATGTCGAACGAGTGATCGGTTGACATCGGTGTAAAATTTGTGTGACGCAAATGCTTCGAATGTAAATTTGTTGGTTTCATCCGTTTCGATCAAGCCCATGGGTACAGCTCTCCTTTATAGACACAAGATATACTACTGAATTAGAGAAAAACAGCACCAACATTGTTTCATTTTCTATGCTCTACACGCGCATTGCCATACCACCGTCGACACAAAGTATCTGACCCGTTATAAAGGCTGCTTCCGGTGAGCAGAGAAAATTGATTGCTGCTGCTATCTCTTCAGGCTCTCCAAAACGTCCAACAGGAGTGTTTTCAAGTAAGTAGTTACGCTGTTGTTCTGTAAGAGAAGAAGTAAGTTCTGTAGGTATGAAGCCAGGGGCAATTGCATTAGCTGTGATGTTGCGACTAGCCATTTCTCGGGCTGTGCTGAGAGTCAAAGCGAGAATGGCCGCCTTCGAAGCTGCGTAATTTGCCTGACCTGCGGAGCCAAGTAAAGCTGCGGGTGATGAAACATTTACTATGCGACCCCAACGAGCTTTCATCATATTCCTGAGAGCTGCTTTTGTGCAAAGAAATGCTGAACGCAAATTGGTGTTGACGACGTACTCAAAATCTGCAAGCGACATTTGGAGAATGAGCTTATCACGTGTTGTGCCTGCATTATTGACAAGGATTGCGATTGGGCCGAGGGCTTCTTGTGCCACCATAAAAAGACGAGCAACTTCTTCTTCCTGGCTTACATCAGCCTGGATTGTAATGCAGCGCCGTCCTACTTCTTCAATGCAAGCTTTTACTTCTTCGGCTGTGCTTGCATGTCTACGATAGTTAATCACAATATCTGCGCCTGCTTTCGCAAGACGCAATGCTGTTGCTCTGCCAATGCCCTGGCTGCTTCCTGTAACTAATGCAATTTTCCCTGTCAGTGGCAAATGTTGTTCTGTCATACTCTTCCTCTTTGCGTTTTCTTTCTACCCAACCGCCTTTCCAATGCTGGTAGTATAGCACACATGAGGATAGACAGAGATGGCCTTGTCATTCGATTGATGTGTTTATGGCACACGTTAATTTAGCTTAACCTGTGCTTTTCCATTTTGCATCGAGGTTGGAACAATTGTGTCAAATTCTACAGGTAAGGCTTCGGGTGAAGCTCTTACATCAGTAAAGTGAATACCCGCAATGCGCGGATGAGTTATATCCTGTTCAAGGTTGATTTGTGTCTCATGATTAAATATGGCTGAGTTAAACTGCTCTGATGTTAGATTGCGGGCTCCACATAAATTTGCTCCATTAAGAATGGCGCCATTCACATCAGTAACGAGCAAATTAGCGTCAGTTAATATAGCACCACGTAAATCAGCGCCTTTCAGATTAGCGCCGGATAGATTAGCGCCAGAAAGGTTTGCACCTTTGAAACTTGCACCCGCCAGATCGGTCATGTAGAAGTTGGCATTTTCTAATTGTGTTTCGCGAAAATCCGCATGTTGAAGAAATCGATGAGATAGATCTTGACCGCGAAGATCTGTTCTGAAAAATGAAAGGGGGTGTGAAAGTTGACTGGATGAGGCTGTATGTTCCAATTTGGGATACTCATCCGATGCAACTGGTATATCCTCGATGTAAGGTAGTGAAGCAAGTTTTTGTTCCAATGTTAATTTTGCATATTGTTGAGCAGCATTGAATTCCCACCTGAGCCATGCATCATGAAGCTCTTCCACTTGTTTGTTAAGTGATCGTTCTAGCTCAAGGGCCAGTTTCCGTTGTTTTACTTCCCAAAGATTTTGATGTGCTTCTTGGGCATTTTGCCAGGCTTCATGTTCTAAACCAGTCTTGTGTAAAAAACGAGCTTGTATTCTACAAGCAACTAAGACTCCTAATGTGGTCGCCAGCAGGCAAATAATTCCTGCGATAATGTATACAATCGCCATAATGATTTTCCCCTTGTCGGCAAATGTGCAAATGGGCTTTTATTGAGAAAACGTTTTGTAACTGAACATTTTGCTCGAAAATACATGATGAGTAAATACGTACAAAGGGTACTTTCGCAATTTAAAGCAAATTTACCCTGATATAATTCGTAAGACGGGAAGCGATTATGAAAGTAACAATCTCCATCCCTACTCTTATAACATGAGACAATAGGTTATAGACGTTGAGACTGACAGGGCCTATAATAGTGATCTCAGTTACGATTTAGCAATATGAGATGTGCTAATACGCGGCTATTAACTTGTCGGTTTACTTCAAAGAGAGGTCAAAAGGTAAAGAAAAATGTCTCAGAATATTCACCCATCGCCCACGTCTTTTCTGCTTGATGAAGAGAACAGGCAGCTCATTTTGAGCTGGACTGATGAGCATGAAAGTATTCATAGTTGGGAAGCGCTACGATGGGCTTGCCCATGTGCCTGGTGTTCCGGCGAAGGTGGGCAACCGGGTATGTTGCAAAGCAAGCAAAGTTTAAGTGTCGAAGAGACAACACTAATCAATATCCAGCCTGTAGGCCGCTATGGATTAACGCCTGTTTGGGAAGATGGGCACAAAACGGGAATTTATACTTATGAGAAATTGCGTGCAATGTGTGAATGTGATGAGTGTCAAAAGAAAAGGGGTAGGAGGCAGTAACTAATATATTCTTTTTCCTCTAACCCTCCGATTAGTACTTAATGTGTTAAGGTGTGGTAGATAAACCGTTATTTCTCTTGAAAGGCACTGACTGACACATATATTGGTTCACCTGAAAAGGTTAATAATATCTTTTAACGGAGAAAAGTATGTCAACAGATGGAATCTCCCCAAGTGTTCAAAATCAACGACGCAGTATTCTTGTTTCGAGTGTCGCACTTCGCCTGGTATTTGCTTTTATCATTAGCTGGATGATTATTTTAGCGTTTTTTGTCTCCAGCGTCGTTTCGCATTAATATTTCAAGCAAGTATTCCAAATGCTTTTCTTGATCTTGTGTTAGCGTCTACGGCAAAATCTCATCTTCACGGTTGACTTTCTATCTAGCCAATACTTCCAGGCCCAGCATCAAAATGAGAGCGCGTGGTGTGTGCCTGCTTCATTGTTATGGACTCTAGATGGCTCCTTGTTCACTAGACGTGTGAACTCTGCGCAAGTAAGCTTCACCAAGTAACTTTTCTGCTTTCTCAGGATCATCTTTGTAGATTTGGAGGATGAATGCTATATCGGGATTTGGAGCTAATGTAAGATCTCGTTGATCATTTGTTACAGCTTGCAAAATATCCGTTGCAACCTGATCTGGCGTGAGCATGACGACAATATCTGTCATGTCGAGGGCATTTTCCTCCTGTTTAACCATAGGAGTATCAACCCAGGCGGGGTAGACAGTCGTGATTCCAATACCTGTTCCTTGTAATTCGGCTCTCAACGCTGATGAAAAACCGCGTACTGCCCATTTACTTGCGCAATAACCAGAAAGCAAAGGTACCCCAAATTTACCTGCCACTGAACTTAAGAAAACGAAGTGACCGGATTTTTGCTGGCGCATAATTGGTAGCGCCGCCTGAACAGAATGGTATGTACCCATAAAATTGATATTCATCATCGTTTGCATGTCACTTGCAGAAAATGTGTCAATGGCTCCTCCGCGTCCGATACCAGCGCATGTTACTACAAGATCTATATGTCCGAAAGTCTCAGTTGTCTGTTGCATGAGAGCATGCACCTGTGATTCATTGGTAACATCAGTAGTAATGGTGAGGATTTGACCCTGAGCTTCTGAATTTTGCTTGCTGATGGCATCTCTAGCCTGAAATAGACCGGATGAGTTAATATCGGCAAGGACAACATGTGCGCCTTTTGAGTGAAGAGTACGAGCAGTGGCAAGTCCTATACCGCTTGCACCGCCAGTAATGATAGCAACTAAACCTGTAAAACTTGTGAAAACCATAGGGTATTACTCCTCTTAGTGCTCTATCATCTGATTCGATACGATTGTGCAATATGGGCTTTTGTTATGTGCCCAGTTATTTTGAAATGGAACAATTTATTGTTGCTGAGGTGGTATCTCCTCTTGTTGAGTGGCATTTGCTTCTGGCATGTCATATTGTTGTTTGGGCTGCGGTGGATATTGATACGATTGGCCTCCCTCCTGATACGTTTCCGGTACAGGCGGAGATCCCTGGTATCCTTGTTGGTAAGGTTGATTCGGTTCATTTGCTTGCTCATATTGTTGATATTGGGGAGGGGGAGGTTGATTTGCCATGGAGCCTGCATTGGAAAGTCCGGTTGTAATTGGATTATAAAGTGCGCCGAGTATCATTGAAACCCCGATGGGTAAAAGTATCCAGGGCCAGAAACCAATGAGAAAACACAGTGCCAAACCCATTAACCAGACGAAAGGATATAAGCCTCCATATATTCCTCGCGGGTTTCCTGAACTGGCAGCTCCTAATAGTGAGACCAGTGCTAAACCTGCGAAGAAGATCGGCAGGAACAAGTTTGAATCGAATGATTTTGAGAAGTAAAATGCAAACGCCAGAAAGATGAAGAAAATACCAGTAGCGGCTCCTCGCATCGGGTTACGATAGCGGTTCATCCTACGATTGTATCTGCGCGTGTAGCGATCTTCGTTCATATGTAATTCCTCCTACCCTATAAATATGTATCTCATGTAGTATAAGCCATTACAATGGAACGTGGTCTTTGATAATACGAAATTTCTTTTATTTACTACTGTCAGAGAAAGAGCAATGCTGTAGTACAAGATGCACTACTTATACCTGTAACTCGATCAACGTGCGTCGAATAGCTATTAGCACCCTACTGATATCATCATCAGTGATGCCATGATGAGTGACAGCGCGAATCTTTCCCTGACCAATATGACCCATTAAAACTCTGTGTTCACGTATTTTTGAAAGAAATTGCATGGTTTCTTGTTCTCCCATTGGCTCGTGGTGGGAGTTGCGTACGGAAAACATAACCATATTTGTCTGTACTCGATCGACATTTATATCAATTTGTGGATAGTCAGCAAGACCGAGAGCGAGTTGCTTACTTGTCTCATGATCTTCTGCAAGGCGGTCAACCATTTGTTCTAACGCGACGATACCTGCGGCTGCAAGTACACCCGCCTGACGCATACCTCCCCCCAACAATTTACGCATGCGATGCACTCTTTGTATGAAATCACGTTTACCGACTACCATTGAACCAACAGGCGCGCTAAGGCCCTTAGAAAGACAGAACATTACCAAATCAACAGTCTGAACTAATGTGCTGACGTGAATAGAGAGTGCAGTAGCAGCGTTGAAGACGCGAGCGCCATCCATGTGTACCATCAAACCATGACTATGTGCTAAATTGGTAAGCTGCTCAACCTTTTGCAGGCTCAAAACAGTACCTCCACAGCGATTATGGGTATTTTCAATACAGAGTAGCGCGGAAGGTGCAGAATGTTCGTCGCTTCCATCAGCGATGTTTATCTGTACTTCGCGGAGATCCAACATACCATCAGAGTCTGTTTGCACAACAACCATAGGAGAACCGCCTAGGGTTGATGCTCCACCTACTTCATAATGATAAATGTGTGACTGGTTTCCAACGATGACTGCTTCCCCGCGACCTGCGTGTGCCAGGATGGAAGCAGCATTACCCATGGTACCACTTGGCACGAAAATGGCAGCTTCTTTTCCCAAGCGTTCTGCTGCCATTTCTTGTAGGCGGTTGATTGTTGGATCTTCATGATAGACATCATCACCAACTTCTGCATGGTACATCGCTTCACGCATTGCAGGTGTCGGTAATGTGACTGTATCACTTCGCAGGTCAATCATTGTTAAGTCTCCTTGAAATGGTAGCGGAAAAAGCTGCAAAATTTTGTGATGCTGAGAAGTTGCAATCCATTCTTGAATTGCATTGTTATGTCATGCCTGGACTAGTGTTGCATATGTCAATTATACATCAGAAAACATGTCATTAGCGGCATTGCTCCCGCTGGGCGATAAGAGTAAAATAACAGAGCATAATAGTATCATCTGATGGGAATGTAGCATGTCTAAATCAATAAGACCAACGAAACACCTGCTAAAGATCTATGAATTGCTTGTGCGAACGTATGGTGAACCAAAAAATGCACCTGATTATGATCCACTAGGAGGTTTAGTAGGCACTATTCTTTCGCAACACACATCTGACACCAACTCGGGTCGTGCGTACGAGCAATTGATTGCAACATTTCCTACATGGGAAGATGTGCGTGATGCGTCGATCGATAAAGTTGTTAAGGCGATAAAATGTGGAGGTTTGGCAAACATTAAATCAGTGCGTATTCAGGATGTCTTACTTACACTTACTGAACAGCAACATGAACATGGTGGAACAAAAACACTCGCGGGTTTTCTTTATGATGAACTAGCCTGTCGTTCGACGGAGGAAGCCTGGCGCTATCTTCGTGAACTTCCCGGAGTTGGACCTAAGACCGCAGCATGTGTATTGATGTTTAACCTTGACAGACCAGCTTTCCCAATTGATACACACGTCCATCGTGTCTCGATACGTTTGGGATTGATCGGTGCCAGAGTTAGTGCGGATCAGGCTCATAAAGTATTTGAAAAGATTGTACCGTCAGAGTGGGTCTATCCTTTGCATGTCAATCTTATTCAACATGGACGACAAATCTGTCATGCGCAACGACCTGAATGTGGTCAGTGCCCGCTTTTTAGCGAATGTGCATATGTTGGGAGTGTAAATCCTCAAGAAACAGCAGTTACTGGGCTAAACTACAAAGAATACCACGAGCCCAACGAGTTGTTTGCTGGTGTGCTGGGGCTAGTATGGTGATGGATAGAGAATAAGCAAAGATGAGGGCAATGTTCATTTATGATGGAAGATAAATAAAAATGTATATGGAAGAAACACTACATCGTTACCTGGATGACCTCGCGTCAGCACTTCCTGCCCCTGGAGGAGGTTCTACTGCTGCTTTGAGTGGTGCAATGGGAGCTGCTCTTGCAAGTATGGTTTGTAGAATTACATTAGGAAAAGATGCATATGCTGATGTTCGTCAAGAAATTGAAGAACTGCTGCAAAAGACCGAATCCCTAAGGGCTAGATTTCAACAACTTATGCAGGAAGATATTGAGGCATATGGGCGTCTCGCAAAAAGCTATAAATTGCCACGCGAGACGAGCGAGGAGCGAAAGTATCGAACAGATTTGATTCAAAAGCAGCTTGTCGAAGCTGCCTTAGTGCCGCTTGAAGTGGTTGAACTTGCTGCTGAGTTAGTGAAATTTTGTCAAAGAATTGCTGAGATTGGTAGTGTAACAGTGCTCAGTGATGTAGCAACCGGGGCAATATTAGCTTCTTGTTCAAGCAAAGGTGCTGCTTTTATGGTTCATATCAATGTACGATCCATGAAAGACGATAAATTAGCTCTTGAATTAGAAAATCGCCTGAATTCAGCACTAGGAATTATAGAGGAGGGTGTTGATCAGGTTACAAATAGAGTTGGGAGTAGAGCGTGACAGCAATAATTCTGGATGGGCGAGCGATTGGTGCTGAGATAAAAGCCGAGTTGCGATTGGACATCGAGAAATATCAACGTGAACAAGGCAGACCACCTGGACTATCTATTGTGCGCATAGGAGGGGATACAGCTTCGGGTGTATATAGTAAAGCAATTTTAAGAGTTGCCGAGGAGATTGGTGTCAAGGCAAGGTTAGATCAATTTCCTACGCGCATTTCGCCCGATGAACTACGTACAATAATACTGCAATTGAATGAGGACGAAACAGTTCAGGGAATAATAGTGCAGATGCCTTTGCCTGGGCATCTACCTCAAAAGTTGGTTGCAGATCTCATTAGCACCAGTAAGGATATTGATGGAATTAGCCCTCGCAGCGCTGGAAATCTCTTTCTAGGTTTGCCAAGCTTTTTGCCAGCTACCGTGGCAGCCGTGATAGAGATTCTTGAACGTATTCAAGTCACACTTGAGGGTAAAAGAGCTGTCATTATTTCTCGTAGTAATGTTGTTGGTAAACCGCTTGCGATGATGCTATTGCAAAAAAATGCAACTATCACAGTAAGCCATTCACATACTGTCGATTTAGCTGCCTTTACTCGACAGGCTGATGTGCTGGTAGCTGCGGCTGGACATGCAAATATGATAACTGCGGATATGGTGCGTCCTGGCGCAATTGTAATTGATGTTGGTATCAATCAATTACCTGAAGGTGGTATTGTAGGCGATGTTGATTTCACACATGTTAGCAAAGTAGCTGGAGCTATTACGCCGACCCCAGGCGGAGTTGGCCCATTGACGAATATACTGCTTTTAAAGCAATGTGTACATGCTGCCTGGCAACAGGCGCAAGGAAGAGATAGGATGTTTGGGAAAGTATCTATTTTCTGATCAGACATATCTTAGTCGGTTCTAAGCTTTTCCTGCTCGGCGTCGTCGGGCAGCAGCAGCATTGCGACGTCTCTCTCGTCGGCGATCCAGGTTTGTATCATTCTCTACAGAAACTTCTCCAACCTCCGCTTGTTTCACCATTGTGCTTGTTCCATTGCTTTTTAAGGTTGAAGAAGCGCTGGAATTGGCACGAACAGCGCGTGCATTAATAATGCCTTGACGAATGACGAGTCCTGCAAGAACAGCGGCTGCAATCAATAACACGAAGTAAAACGGAATGACTACACCCGTCAGTGCAGGAGGGATCGCTTTGGATCTGACCATGGTACTGACGATAAATACGAGTGCAAGCAGAATATATTCAACACCTGTTAGGATATTAATCTGTTTATACCAGATGAGAGTGGTTCCGCGTGCGTATGCTTCCCGTATGCGCTTAGAGCCTGAGAACACATTGTACATTCCGAGGAGGATAAAAACGAGACTAAAGAGAGTTAGAACCATTGGGTTATTCATAAATGACGGAATCCTCCTGTACATGAAAACAAACGAATATGCGATAAGAACACATTACATCAGCAGTATCACTGAACAATAACTAAATCTGACCAGGACAACTTATTCGCATACACCGAGACATGGTAAGATTGTCCGGGCTGGATGTTAGTGCATTGTAATATCAGGACGACAGTATCACCAGGTTGACCAGACGGCAAGAGAGATCCAGATGGCAAGAGAGTTCCAGATTCTAAAAGCTGCCCATTACTACTGACAAACTTGATTTTGTCTGTGAGATCAGGATTGACTGACCAGCTAATAGCGGCAGAGCCTAAATTGATAAGCGTCAAAGTCACACCGGGTTGACAAGTATTCCCCGGCCCGCTTTGAGCAACAATTGGGTTTGGACTAAAAACCATCTCAGGTGTTGCATCTACTATTTGCAATTGTACAGGAAGTGTCAACAGTTGAGTATTGTTAATCGTGAAAATAATTTGTCCTTTGTAGGGATGATTAGTATCTGTGGTTTTTAATCCAACAGTATTCACACTAATTAATATGCTATGAGGTTGGGAGATAGCCAACTGGCCATAATCATTGTTATCGTTAATCATTAACCAGTTCAAATTATTATTTGTTACTGTTGTAGCTGTCCATTGTAAGGTCGTACCACTCGTATTTGTGATTGTTATCTGTTGTGGATCCGGATTTCCTTGATCTATAACCGCTTTGAATGTGAGCAGTGAAGCGGGTTTCCCTTGCATCGAAACAGAGAGTTGCGTGCTGGTAGTTGTAGCAGTTCCTGTGGGTATTACTTGTATTGTCTGGAAGGCATTCTGGCTACTGCTTTTATCCAAGGCTTCTATTGAGTGAGAGCCAACTGACCAGTTGCTATCAATAGGAATGGTGACATTGAATGTTCCTTGATTATTAGTAAGGATTGAAATGTTGTTACCGCTCTTATCGATGATCGGAGTAGCTGTGTCTCGTAAGAAGATAATAGTCTGGTTGACGCCAAATTGTTCTCCTTGAAGTTGAATAGACTGACCAACCGTGATAGTTTGAGATGTTGTTCCTACCAAAACTAGCGTGGGTTGTTTTGTGTTAGGTGGAGGCGTCACTGATGTAACCCCGAAAGGTGAGCCGGGCATATAACTGACAATGACAAAGGTACCAAGACCGATTATCAGGCAAATCATCAAAAAGATGGTAATCCAGGTACCAAGTTTTGCTGACCGCTTGCTTTGTGACTTTTTGTCATCCTTCTGGATGGCCCGCATACGCACAAGCCTTTGATGCATTGGTGTTAAAGGCATAGGTACTGAGGCCTGGCCTCTTGAAACATTTTCGGCTGGTCCTGCTTCGGCATATTGTCGATCACGCCAGCTCTTGCGCCATTGCTCTGCTGCTTTGCTTGTAGCCATAAAACTGGCAGGATTGAGTAAATCCATCGTTGGAGTATCTGAAATGCCATTATTTCCATTGACATACCTGGTAATTGTGCTTCTCGTTGCAAAATCATCTAAATCATATGAAGTTGAATTTTGCCATATGGGTTCAACTGGAGTTGTTTGTACTCTAACGAACTGCTCTTGTTGGCGATTATGCACGCTCTTCCCATTTATTGTTGGTTGAGAATATGCATGCGTCCGCTCTGTTGCTTGTTGAGCAATCTGCTGTTTATCATTGCTCACAGGTGCTGGTTGTATGAATGTAGGACTTGAAGTCGCATGTGCTTGATTATTAATCAGTGAAGGTGTGACAGATTCGGGTGTTTGTGAAATTTGAGTTGATTGAGGACTTACTATAGTTTGTCCATTGGAATCTGGTCGATTGGGGATAACTGAGCGAGTGGAAGATTTTGGTGAAACAGGACGAATAAGACCAGGGGCTCGAGCAGGTGTAGAAAGCTCTTGAGCAAATTGAGGATTAGATGTTGACTCGGGTATTGGAGTACTGGGTTGTTGTATAGGCGATGATGGCTTTACTCCATTACCTATTGGGCGCGATGGAAAAATAGGTGGACGTGCGACAGTTTTAGGGCGAATGGATGCATTTACAGGAGCCTTTGACTCTTGTTCATTGGCCGTTTTTATGGTTTGTGCTGGTTTTATTGACGTCGAAGGTTGTAATTGGACATTTGAATTCTCATTATTGATTGTTGTGGATGTAGGTATAACTTTATTAGAGGTTGCTTCAAACGTAGAGGATTTTCTTGCAGTTTGAGCAGTACCACATATTGTACAAAAGCGAGCATCATTAGGAATTTCAGCTCTACAGTTTTCACAATAGCTGAGAATATTCGTTTCAAGTGGTTTTTCTCCATTGCGTGTGGAATTCTCTATTTCGGGTTCTTGAGGATCCTGTGGTAGTCCACATACATTACAAAAGCGCGCTTGTTCAATAAGTTCGGAATTACACTGACGACAACGAAACATAAAATTTGCTCACAACAATCGTTACTATAGCCTGAAAGTATAACAGGATGAATGGGAGGGATCCCATTATCTAGTTCCAACGGCGTCTACTTAGAATTCTTCGTTCTCCAGATATATTTACATATGCTACCGCTAGAAGGCAAATTGACATTACCTTCGTCTATAGAACGAGTGAATACGTGAGGTGATATCGGGGAAGTGCTTTTTTCCTATAAGCTTCTTTTGCTCAAAAATATTCTGAGTGCTATCCCTAAACTAATACAAATAAGTGGCCCTGTGATTAGATTTAAAGCAAATGTAGGAGGGGTCAAAATAGTGATTGTGCGTATCGGAATAACAATACCATGAAATTGGATTAATCCCTCTAGCCCTCTCAATACCCATAAATTCGCGGGTAATACTAATATTAAGCCTAAGGCTGTTTCCATCCCAAGAAAGGTTGCCCACCCGGGATACAATACATGATTTTCTCTTCGAACACTCGGTTGATTGATATTCATAGTAAGCAGAAGCAAAGCAAGAGCAGCTCCATTGAAAACGTATGCTTCAAGGGCTTGAAGGTCAAATATCGTAGGATTGCCCAGGAAAAGCGGAATGCGCCAGAGTAGGCTGAAGATAATAATGTTTTGAATTCCACCATTCAAGTCAATTGGTATCGGTACTTGCCAGGGTAAGAGTGCGCTGAGTATTCTCAATGTGGGATAAGGGCCTGGGACAAATTGATTGAAGCCAAGAATAAAGTCATAGGCGGCTGAAAATATATAAGCTGTTACAGTTGGAGCCAGGCCGAGGAGTAGAATTGTAAGAGCAAAACTGAGTGGTGATCGTTGTGCATGATGAGAAGAAGAATCATCAGCGAGACCTTTGATGGGAATCTCATGGTCACTTATTCCATCTGAATTAGTTTCTTCTTCATGCCTCGAATCAGTGTTTATGCTTTCTTTTTCTGTGGTACCACTTAATGATTTGACAGATGCAGGACGTTGAGGTGCGAATGATAAGTGTCCAAGCGCCGCACCTGCTAGACTAAAGATGATCGCGAAACATATAATCAATATCCAGGTAATCAGAAAATCATTTCCTGTTATTTGGCTAACGCGGATTGAATCGAATACACCTGGAAAGGTGAGAGCTACAGCAAATTGCAACAAAGCCATAAAAAAGCCACCTGATGCGGCTTCCCGCAAACCAATACCTTGTGAAGTGCGTAATTTTCGAAGAGCTGTGACAAGCAAGCCGCAACCTGTAGCGCTAAGTACTACTGTTGGAACAAAAGAAGTTGCTGGTTGAGCATGAATTCGAGCAGTTATAGCGAAAAAAGCGGCGATTAGAATAACAATACTAACCGCTGTCCAATCAAAATTGCTATACTGCCCGTAAGCTTTTGAGGTTGTTTTAGAATCTACGCGTGTGATAGTGATTAATGTTTCATCCGTATCCTCAAGAGACGTAGTTTTTGTTTCTGGTTTATCTGGACTATCCATGGATTTACTTTTGCTCCTTGTGTATCTTCTTTTGGATACTAACACAACCACCATTGTTTGAGAAGACTGGAATTGAGATAATTCTCATTTAAATATAGTATTAACCCGATAAAATGTGTATAATAAACCCTTGACTCTTTCAAAAAAATTGCTAAAATCTCTATAGATTACAAAAAATAGTAAATTATGTGAGGTTTTGTGAAAATAGTCCTTGTAGGTGTAGATCACGTATCTGCACCCATAGCGTTACGAGAACGATTGTCGTGTACTAAGCGACAGATACCGCAGGTTCTTCACGAAATACGTAATATCGCTCAGGAATGTGTTTTACTCTCGACATGTAATCGCATTGAGTTGTATGCGGTCTTCTCTGAGGTTGAAGAGTGGCACATTCAACTTTTGCGGATTCTGAGCGATATCAGTAGCATAACTCTTCCAGAACTCGAAACTCACAGTTATCATTATGTGGATGAGCAAGTAGTGTCGCACTTGTATGGCGTTGCTAGCGGTCTTTATTCCCTGGTTCCAGGAGAGACGCAGATACAAGGGCAGGTAGTCCAAGCCCTGGAAATAGCTCAAGGAGGTGGTTACGCAGGGCCAATAACATCAGCCTTATTTCGTGGAGCTCTTGTAGCAGGCAAGCGTGCTCGCACTGAAACTGGAATTAGCCGTAATGCTGCCTCTGTTAGTCTCGTTGCCGTACAACTGGCGAAAAAACTATTGCCCGCTCTACATAATGCTTCTGTTCTGCTCGTAGGGTCAGGAAAAATGAGCGAACTTACCGCTCACCATCTCTGCGATAATGGCGCGCAAGAATTGATTATTATCAATCGGACCCCATTGCATGCCAGGGAGCTTGCCGAACGCTTTGGTGCCAAACAACGATCCTTTAAGGAACTTGCCAAATCTCTTGTGGAAGCGGATGTAGTCATTAGTTCTACTACTGCCCCCCTCGCATTAATCACGTTTGAAATGATGCAAGATGTGATGAAGCAGCGTGCAGGGAAACATATGCTTTTAATAGATATTGCTCTTCCGCGTGACATTGAACCTGAAATAGCCGAAATGTCAGGAGTGCACCTGTATAACCTGGATGATTTAGAGATCTCAGTACGCGAAGGAATTCGACTGAGGAACCAGGAAGTTGAACAGGTTCAGGAGATCATCCTCCAGGAGATGAGCATTTTTAATAGGTGGCTTTGGTCATTAAACGTAGTCGAAACAATCAGTGCACTCAGAGAATACGCAGATACATTGAGGCAACAAGAATTGAAGCGTACACTCCAACGTTTACCTGATCTTACACAACGTGAAACCGCCATAATTCAGGAACTTTCAACACGGATAGTGAATAAATTATTACATATTCCGATGTTACGTCTCAAAGAGGCCACTGTTGAGGGACAGGAACATATGTATACGGAAGCACTACATTATTTATTTGATTTGAAAGAACAGTCGGATGAAACGTATAACAATTGGAACTCGAGCAAGCAAGCTCGCTATGATTCAGACCCAATGGGTGGTCGAACATCTGCATCAGCAAACGCCAGAACTAGAGATAATAATCAAGCAAATTCAAACGACAGGTGATACGAAAACAGGCATTCCTTTAACGCAGATCGGTGGGGACGGGGTTTTTGTAATGGAGATTGAACATGCTCTTTTACAGCGGAATATTGACCTGGCTGTCCATAGTCTGAAAGATTTGCCTACCACCCAACCTGAAGGTTTATGCATATCTGTGGTCGGTACACGTGAGGATGTTCGAGATGTGTTGGTAATGAATAGTCAGAGGGACCGGGGATCGTTCATTGATTCAGACCACTCAAGATATGTACGTATCGGTACATGCAGCTTGAGAAGATCTGCGCAAATCCGAGCACTTTTCTCGCAAGCGGAAATCTTACCATTAAGAGGGAATATTGATACAAGGCTGCACAAACTGGATGCGGGATATTATGATGGAATTGTGCTGGCTGCTGCTGGATTGCATAGATTAGGTATGCAAGATCAATTAGCTCATAGAATGAACTATCTGTCGGTAGAATTCATGATGCCTGCACCAGGTCAAGGTGCATTGGCGTTGGAGTATCGTAATGAGCCTGAGATCCAAACATTGATTGCACCTCTCCGAAACGATATAACAAATATAACTACGAGTGCGGAACGAATGTTTATGCGTCGGCTTGGCGTAGGATGCTCTCTTCCAGTTGCAGCTCATGCAGAATTAGTGAGCGATCGGCTCATTTTAAAAGGATTAGTGATTAGTCTGGATGGTCAGCACAGGGTGCAAGTACAGGGGTCAATTCCCTGGACATTTGAAACTCATTTTGAGTGCGCCGAACAACTGGGATTGCAACTGGCTGATCAGGCGTTATCAGAAGGAGCAGCAGAGATTATCAAAACATTAGATAAATTACAGTTACAAGGACGTCAAAATGTATGATCAATCCGTAAAAAGCTTTCCTTTAGAGGGTCGACGTATTCTCAATACTCGTACTCAAGAACAAGCGGGCACTTTTAGCTCCCAGTTGAGTGCACTGGGGGCCATACCAATTGAATTCCCCACAATACACATAGTTTCTCCCGATGATTGGGGGCCTCTGGATAATGCGTTGAAACATCTGTGCGAAGAAAATTGCTACGATTGGTTAGTGTTCACTAGTGCTAATGGAGTACAAATTTTTTTCGAACGATTGATCAAGTTGGGATATTCTGCAAAGTCTATCGGCAATGTGTGTATAGCAGCGATTGGTCCAGCGACTGCTCTGACACTGGCAAAATATGGAACTAAAGTTGATCTTGTACCAACAACTTATATTGCAGAGGCTGTTGCCTCAGCATTGATTGAAGATGTTCGTAAACTGGGAGAATCTTTAGAAGGAAAAAGGGTATTGCTGGCTCGAGCGGCAGAAGCGCGTAATGTGCTAATCCAAGAACTACAAAGCGTGGGTGTAGAAGTTGATGTAGTAGCAACTTATCGAACTTTCGGGATTGACAAAGAAGGTAAACGAGGGCAAAGAATCCTGCGCCTATTAGAAGCTGATGAGCTTGATGTCATCACATTCACCAGCTCATCAACTGTTCGAAACTTTATGCAATGGCTCATTGAGTACAATGCAGAATTCGCCGAAACATTTATTCATCGCGTGGCAGAGTTTGCTCGACCAAAAATAGCGTGTATTGGCCCTGTTACATCACAGACAGCTCATGAATGTGGTTTACAAGTGCATATCGAAGCACAAGTTTATACGATAGCAGGTCTGCTAGATGCAATAATTCGAAATGAGGGAAAAGTATGACTGAACGAGACAATGCAAACAACACAAACACCAGGAGTGTTATCTGAGCAAAAAGCTTCTCAACCTGGGTTGAAGCAACCTCGCCAGTTGGTGCGTTTCACATTCTATAAGCTTGATCCCCACTGGCAATTACTCGATGGAGAGAAGCGTAAGCAGGGAAAACAGGAGTTGCTCGCACTTTTTGAAGAATATGCACAGGACCAATTATTGCGTAGTTTTAGTCTTTATGGATTGCGTTCAGATTGCGATTTTATGCTCTGGCAGGCTACCTATGCAATAGAAGATATGCAGGGGTTAAGTAGTAAGATTCGATGTAGCGTGTTGGGACCATATTTACATGAAATTCATGCATTTCTGTCGATGACAAAGCGTTCTGTCTATGTTGGCAAAAATGCCCGTGGCGCACATGATCCCCGCCTGGTGATTACTCCTGAGGATAAAAAGTACCTCTTTGTCTATCCTTTTGTGAAGACAAGAGCATGGTACGCCTTACCCTTGGAAGATCGAAAACGTATGATGAACGAACATATACGCGTCGGTTTAACGTTTCCATCCGTTTCTTTGAATACCACCTATTCCTTTGGCCTGGACGACCAGGAATTTGTGGTGGCTTTCGAAACGGATGAGGCCAGTGATTTTCTTGATCTGGTGCAGCAACTACGTGAAACAGAGGCAAGTAGATATACCTTACGAGATACGCCAATGTTCACTTGTGTAGCACAGTCATTGCCAGATATTTTAGAAGCAATAGGAGCTTGAGTGTGGAGCATAAAACTCGAATTGGGAAAAATCTTACTCTTCATCGTTCGCAAGCTCTATTTGAAGAGGCACAACAACTTATGCCAGGTGGAGTGAATAGCCCTGTGCGTGCTTTCCGAGGTGTGGGTGGCAATCCGATATTTATTGATCGGGCGAACGGTCCATACTTATTTGATGTAGATGGAAATCGCTATCTTGATTATGTTCAATCGTGGGGACCAATGATTCTGGGTCATGGTTACCCATCTGTATTGGAAGCAGTGACTAGGGCAAGTATGCGTGGATTTAGCTTCGGTGCGCCAACTGAAGCGGAGAGTATACTGGCAAAGTTAGTCATCGAGACCGTACCATCGATAGAAATGGTGCGTTTTGTCAATTCCGGTACAGAAGCAACCATGAGCGCTCTGCGCCTGGCCAGGGCATTTACTGGACGTAGCAAAATCATCAAGTTTAGTGGATGTTACCATGGACATGCAGATATGCTTCTCGTACAGGCTGGTTCTGGTGTTGCAACGATGGGCTTGCCAGATAGTCCAGGGATACCTGCCGAAGCTACAAGTAACACATTGATCGCCAGTTATAATGATAGCGAGGCCGTAGAAGAGTTATTTCGAATTTACCCTGATGACATTGCTGCGATCATAGTTGAGCCAGTAGCAGCTAATATGGGGTTGGTGTTGCCTGCACCTGGATTTCTTGAGCATCTAAGAAATATATGCACTGTATCTGGAGCATTGCTGATCTTTGATGAAGTGATTACCGGCTTCCGTGTCGCACTTGGCGGTATGCAAGAACGTACAGGTATACATGCTGATTTGACTTGCCTGGGGAAAATTATCGGTGGAGGGCTTCCTGTAGGAGCATACGGTGGACGACGAGAAATTATGCAACTTGTGGCACCATTAGGGCCTATGTATCAGGCCGGCACACTTTCGGGTAATCCTCTGGCAATGGCTGCTGGTATTGCGACCCTCGAAGAGTTACGTAAATCAGGACGATATGAAGAGCTTGAGCGCAAAGGAAAATTATTAAATAGTGGCATAGATCAAGTACTTGAAACGATAAGCTCGGGCGTACAATTTGTGAGAATTGGCGCAATTTTTTGCCTGTTCTTTGCGACTGAACGTGTCGTAGATTATAGTAGTGCCAAAACCTCAGATACACAACGGTATGCTCGCTTTTTCTGGAGTATGTTAAAGCGCGGGGTGTACCTGCCTCCATCCCAATTTGAGAGTTGCTTTATTTCACTGGCCATGGAAGATAAGATGATTTATGAGACGGTGGAGGCTGTAAAATTAGCTTTGATTGAGAGTACGGAGTAATGAGCGATGGTAAAATTTCCCACCACTCGTTTGAGGCGCACACGACAAAACGATACATTGCGTAATCTGGTACGCGAGACCTCCCTGCATGTTGAACAGCTTATATACCCACTTTTTATTGCGGAGAACATTGACGACCCGCAGGAAATCTCCTCAATGCCAGGAATTAAGCAATGGCCACTCGCATATGTAGGGCAAGAGGCAAATCGTATTTTAAAACTCGGCATTCCAGCAGTATTGTTATTTGGTATCCCCTTAGAAAAAGATGAAGTGGGGTCTCAGGCGTATAATTCGCAGGGTATCATTCAACAAGCCATCCGCCGTATTAAAGCTGAATCGCCCGATTTGCTGGTTATAACTGATGTGTGCCTGTGTGAATATACCAGCCATGGCCATTGCGGTGTGATTTATAATGGAAATGTTCAGAATGACGAGTCACTCGAACTACTGGCACGAATGGCATTATCACATGTTGTAGCTGGTGCTGATGTAGTAGCTCCTTCGGATATGATGGATGGTCGTGTAGGGGCAATACGGCAAAGATTAGATAAGGATGGGTATAGTTCTACGCCTATAATGGCTTACTCAGCTAAATACGCATCGGGGTTTTATGGTCCATTTCGAGAGGCAGCAGCTTCATCACCACAATTCGGTGATCGTCGATCATATCAAATGGACCCTGCTAATGTACGAGAGGCATTGCGTGAAGTTGATCTAGATATTGATGAAGGGGCTGATATTGTGATGGTAAAGCCTGCGCTAGCATACCTGGATGTTATCCAGCAAGTTCGGCAACACTGTAACATGCCAATTGCGGCATATAATGTGAGTGGTGAATATTCCATGATTAAAGCTGCTGCTCAACAAGGATGGATTGATGAAAAACGTATTGTAATGGAGGTGTTGACAGGCATAAAAAGGGCAGGAGCAGATATGATAATAACCTATTTTGCACCAGAGGTTGCAAAGTGGTTAAGCGAGAGGTAGTGATCTCATAATATCATTCTAAAGCTAAATATGGGAGAAAAATTGGGGAGGAATTTTTGTGGATACTCTAAATACATCTTTATTTGGATCACATGAGCAGATGAAACTAGGCGTCGGTTACCATAATGTTGGAACCGGCGTTTTGCGTGCATCCAATAAGGCAACGGTCGATTATGTGGAAGAGCATTATGGGCAAAGATGTGGTCATTTACCTCTTGATGCACAAAGGGTTCGTGTTTTAGTGAATGCGCACACTGATGAAAACGCATCACATCTGAAGTATCTTAGTCGACTTTATGGAAAAGAAATTAGTGCTATAACTCCTTTTGAATTGAAAGAGCAACAAAAACTTCACTCAACGTCTCAAATGTTAGTTGTGCCTTATATCAATGTCCCCGAGACTGAAAGACGTATTCAAACTGATTTGAAGGCAGAATCGTGGGGTTTGAGAGGAGATTTAGTCAGCTTGCTTAAAAACAAAGCTGATTTTTATCAATTTGTCGATGAATTCGAATTTGATGGTTTTCGTACTCCTGATTATCGCATTGCCCATTTAACAGATCTTTCCGAAAAAGCTCTCCATTTTATGAATGAGATACAAGAACTCGTGATAAAAGTGGGTATACCACATTATCCGCTAGGGATTATGCTTAGAGCAGCCGAATCGGATGGAAATTATGGTTGCTGCCTTGTCTATGAGCAACATAAATGTGTCAGGGTCATTCCAAATGGCGATGCGACTCAGGCAGTGTCTTATTCATCCTGGAAAGAAGCATTGGCTGTTTCGCAAAAACACCTGACTGATACGATGGATCAAAATAAAGAAACAAGAATTGTCATCAGCCGCTATATTGATATGCTTGATTCTCCAGGCATGTCAGTTGTTATCCTCGATGGTCGTATAGAGTCTTTAGGATGGAATGGACAACTACAACAAAATGGTAGTAAGGCTTGTGTTGGAACGAGTTCATACAAACCAGCAAATGCCTCTCTAGCACGATTGCAATATAGATACGAAGGAGAAACTCTGGCCTACTTCGAAGCAATTTTGAGACGAGCAGCGCAAAAATGTGGTGTGGAATTTGCATCTATGCTAGGTATAGCTAATATTGATATCATGCTTCCCAGTGATTTAGAACAAATGCTGCAGAAAAAAAGAGGCTTTAAACCGACTCACTATGTTGCTGAATGTAATCCGCGTTGGACAAACTACACCGATGCAATAATGACCATCATAGGAGTCAACAGAAAAAAACAGACTATTAACAATATGAAGTCGGTAATTCAGGAGGGGATAGCAACTATCGATAAATTCTACCTGCCTGATGACATAAATGTCCAGGAAGTAAGAGAATTCATCTTTCAAATGGATAATGAGCTAAAACAAAGTGGAACGAGAATTATCTGTCGAATGGCGAAAAAGCCTATGGGATTAATCTTCGCCGGTGATATTAATAGAGCTCAAAAGGCTGTTGAAAACATTATTCCTCTTTTGACAAAAAAATAACCAGATATATAGTTCAGGAAACCGGGAATAGGGAAGTCATCTAATAATACAGGTAATATTGCCCGGTTTATCAGATTGTTTATAACATCTTAAGGAAAGAGTGTCGTATGCCACTATCCATCCAATACCCAACTGCTAGCCTGAAACCACATAGGGAGGAAAGCCTTCAAGGCGGCCACTTATGGATATTTTCTGGGGCTTTGCAACAGCCGCCACTCTGGATCGAGCCTGGTGGACTGGTAGATGTGAAGTCATCTACAGGACAGTTCGTGGCACGTGGTTACTATAATCCCCGAACGGATATTGCTATTCGCCTTCTGACCCGTAACATTGAACAGACAATTGATGAGGATTTTCTACGCCGGCGTATTCGTAGTGCAGTAGATTTGCGAAAAGTCTTCGATTCGGACAAGACCAATACTTACCGCCTGATTAATTCGGAGGGTGATGGTTTGCCAGGTTTGATAGTTGATCGCTTCGCTGAAATTCTCGTAGCACAGATTCATACTGCCGGAATGGAAAGGATGCGCGCACAACTTATTGATGCGTTGCTTGATGAGACTGATACTCGAGGTATATTGCTTCGAAATGATAGTCAGTCACGTCGTCGCGAGGGATTGGAACTAGAAGAGCCACGAGTAGCAACAGGCGCAGTGCCAATGCAAGTTACTGTACGTGAAAATAATGTGCTGTTTTACGTTGATCCATGGCAAGGGCAGAAGACAGGCTTTTTTCTGGATCAACGGGATAAACGTGAGGCGCTATGCAAATATGCTCAAGCTAAACGAGTACTAAATTGTTTTAGTTATAGCGGCAGTTTCTCGGTATATGCAGCATTGACAAGTGAAAAAACACAAGTAACAAGTGTTGATATTTCTGCTCCAGCCATTGAAGCTGCACGCGAGAACTTCATCCTGAATGGTCTTGACCAAAACCACCATCAATTTCTCGTAGCGGATGTATTTGATTACCTTGAGCAAGCACGCGAGGCTGGTGAGCAGTTTGATGTAGTCGTGTTAGATCCGCCAGCATTTGCCAAGACACAGAGCGCTCGAACCCAGGCTCTAAAAGCATATCGCCGGTTAAATACTCTTGGTATGCAGGTTTTACGATCAGGTGGAATTCTGCTAACCTGCTCATGCTCAGGTGTAATTGGTATGGATGATGTGCTAGGAGCATTGTCTCAAAGTGCGCAACGGCTTCATCGCACGGTTCAGTTACTTGAGACATATACTCACGGTGTTGACCACCCTATCAACCTGGCAATGCCAGAGACTTCGTATTTGAAATCAGTATTTTGTCGTGTTGAATAAATTAATCATGTGTGCTATTTTTCTTTTAAAATATATTTGTTTTACTGCTTGAATGACAAAGTATCTTTGCTCACTTGTTGAATAGTGATTAACATTCGTTGAAGTTGAATATGATATACTACTTCCATCCCTCATCTTTTATTACTGTATTGTAAGGTATTCCCAATGAGGGAGTGGCAAATGGCTCAAACGATTGATGAGAGTCGCGCGCAACTTATAGCAGATTTACAAGAGCGGGCAGAAGAACTGACACAACTGAACCGCATCGCTATTGCGCTGACTTCCGAATTTGACTTACAACGCTTGCTGCAGATGATTACCGATGCTGCCCGCAAGGTGACTGCAGCTCAATATGCTGCTTTTTTTCTCATTCCAGAGGTAGCAGGCAAGAATTCTCAACAAGCTAGCACAAAGGAAATATTTAATCTCGCTGCCATTTCTGGAGCAACGCCTGCTATTGAGAAACACTTCCTCCATCTGGGACCAGTTGAGGGAATTGGTCTGCTTCAACCTGTGTTTGGGGAAGGGGCGTCTATAGTTGTTGATGATGTGCTTGAAGACCCTCGTTATGTTGGAGTACCCCGCGGACATATTCCTGTGCGCAGCTTTCTTGGAGTACAGCTACGAACCCGAGAAGGTTCAATTCTGGGTGCGTTCCTGATCGGTGATACACGCCCGTCAAGATTTAGTTCTCGTCATGTCGGTTTGATCGAGGCCTTGAGCGCCCAGGCTGCCGTGGCAATTCACAATGCACAATTAGTTGCTCGTGAACGTGGTGCAATGGAGGAGCATGCGGCAAAATTGGAATTGGAAGTACTCGAACGCACTGCTGAATTAGAGAAACGAAATCAGGAGTTGAACAGGATAGCGACCGATTTGCAGACCCTACACCATGAATTAACTGAAGCCCAGATGCGCCAGATGTTAACAGAGGAACGTAGTAGAATAGCGCAGGAACTTCATGATCGCGTGCAACAGACCCTCTTTACGATTGGGTTGAATGCTGACTGGATAATTCAAAACTTACCACCCGAGACACCTTTACATCATCCATTGCGCTCAATTAAACAATTGGCCTCACTGGGTACCGCTCAAGTGCGTGATGCTATATTTGCACTTTCCTCAACAGAAGCGCAAGAAGGTAGCCTTGTCGGTATGCTGTACAAGTTGATTCAAAACTTACGCGAGACTTCTTCAATTGAAGCTGATCTTGTTGTAGCTGAGTGGGCCGTTCCACTTCCTTCACATATTGAAAGTACACTTTTCACGATTGCACAGGAAGCGCTCTCGAATGCACGCCGACATGCCCGAGCAACGATCGTAATTGTGACCATACAGGTTAATAGTGGTCAGGCCATGCTTGTGATACAGGATAATGGCATTGGCCTTTCTAATCAGATACGACAATCGTATCAAACCAATACAGTGCATCTAGGGCTAAAAGGCATGCAGCATCGAGCTGAGGAGCTTAGAGGCCAATTTTTAGTGGCTAATGGAGAAGAGGGTGGATTGATTGTAAAGGCGGTGATTCCTTTATGATTCGTTTGCTTATCATCGATGATCATGAAATGGTGCGTGAGGGTCTGAAAGCGATGCTTTCAGCAGAGCCTGACTTTGAAATTGTTGGTGATGCTGCGAATGCTGAACAAGCTGATGAATTGATTCATCGCCTGCATCCTGATGTCATTTTGCTTGATGTACGACTGCCTGGAGTAAGCGGTATTGAAATTTGCCGCAGTGTTACAGAACGCTACCCGGAAATAGCCGTAATTATTGTGACAACTTTTACCGATGAAACACTTGTTTCACAATGTATTCAAGCGGGTGCGCGTGGTTTTATCGTCAAAGACATAGAACGCTTCGATCTTAAACGCTCTATTCGAGCCGTAGCAAGAGGTGAGGCTGCCATCGATCCCAAAGCTGCTGTAACTGTATTAGCTCAACTTCGCCGATCTCCACAGGTGTTGCAAGAAGGCACTTCAATCCAATTGAGTTCGCAACAAATTGTCATATTACGAATGGTTGCACAGGGACTTTCAAGTCGAGAAATCGCCACACAACTTTATTTGAGCGAGAATACTGTTAAGGGATATGTACAAGAGATCCTTCATCGTTTAAGTGTGAAGAATCGCACTGAAGCGGTGATGGTTGCTGTCAAACAGGGATGGTTGTAATCTGCTTTCGTAATCAATGAGTGAAGCATAGTCAATCACCTCCGGCTGCAAGCCGGAGGCTTGTTATTACATCTGGACTCCACCGCAACTCTGCATACCTTTGCAGGCGTGCAGCTTTGGCTTCTTTGTCCGATGCATCAGGGCACATCGACAAGATGCCCGTCCTGATCCAGTCGTGCCGGACCAGGAGCGTCCTCATGGTCACATTTCTCGCCCCCACCAGGTCAGCATGCAGGGTGTACCCACATCTAGGGTTCTGACACACAAAGAGCAAGCCTTTGCGTGGGCGGTTCTCCTCGGCGGTATGCCCGCATATGGGGCAGGCCTTTGAGGTGTAATCCGCGTCAACTTTTATAGCTAGCGACCCCGCAAGTACCACCTTGTAACTGATGAGGGCCTGCAATTCGGCAAAGGACCATTGGGAGTACACGCGGTTGGCTTTGCGTGCCTTTGGCGAGACCGGCTCAAAGCCTTTGCCATTCTTCTTCCGCCTGCGTTTCTTGCGCTTTGTGCGCTCCCGGATATCAGTGAGGTGCTCTAACCCGATCAGTGCGTATGGGTGCTGCGTGATGATCTGTTTGGCGATGGTGTGATTGGCGTGCGCTTTGAACCGTCTCTCTCGTTGCTCGATGCGTCTCATCCGGCGTTTCGCGCCACGAGTGCCTTTTTGCTGCAAGCGCTTGCGTAATCGTGCGTAATGGTTGGCTCGATCTCGTGTTCGTTTCCCTGAATGAAAGCTCTGCTTGCCTTCTGCTGTCGAGGTCACGGCCAGAAAGCGAATGCCGACATCCACACCGACGACCTCACTAAGTTGTGCAGGGATGGGATCAGGGATATCGATGGTCAAGGATACAAGCAGATAGAACCGCTTCTTTGGCTGGTCATACCACAATTTGGCATCCCCAATGCAGGCTCCATGTCGAATGAGGGCCGCATGCTTGTCGTAACCTTGGTAGGGCACGCTGATACGCCCGGTGAGGGTGCCAATGCTCACCTTCTGGTCTTTCTGAAAGGTGTAATCCCGTTCATAGGTGTACTGCACCGTTGGGGAACTGTAGTGCGGAGGGTGATCCAGACCCTTGAAGCGTTTTTTCGTACACTTGTTCCGGCGATGCTCGGCATTCTTCTTGAATTTGGTCCAGAGCCCCTTGTACGTAGCAGCAACCTGCCGTTCTACGCTACAGGCCAGTTGCGAGGGAAGTTGATACCGAGCGCGCAGCTCTGCATACATGCCTTTGTGTAGTTTGGTGACACTGCTGGTTTTCCCCTGGGTGAAGGCGTACTGACTCACCGCATTAAGGGCATCCCGATAGGCCGGTTGGGTCTGTCGCAATGTAGCAAACTGCTCTGGCGTGGGTAGAAGCTTGAGTTTTGCGGTGATGATCTGTTGCATGTCGTTCGCTGATCCTTGAGGCACGGGACCACTTCCCGTCCCTGGCCATGCTACACTGGAACATTGCTACAAAAGTATTCTTGTTGGACTTGCTCTTTGCGGTAATGCTCTGCTTCGTTGGGTGCATATGAGCCTCGAAGGCGCGCCAACCAGATACCCTCGATATTCTGGCAGGTGTTCCATGCCCATCTCCTCAAAGTGAGAGCATCCCTGTTCGTCGAGCTCCACGGTGAGACGAAGTACTTCTTCACAGGTCAACGCGACTGCGTGTTGCGGCTCTTCTGGATGGCGTCCATTTTCTCCGGATGTGAAGTTCCTGTTAGGGCCGCCTTACCCCTAGATAAATCCTAGGGATATCCGGCGGCCCACCTCATGAAAGAAGAGATATAAGGAGATAGCTTTCATTCAAGTATGTAGATCTCTAAAGTCTATTGGTGGTTCTGTTCAAGCGATGATTCTATACCCTTCTTTCGTATGATTTACATTACCTCATTTTGTAGGTATCAATCTATTCATTCTCCATGCTAAACTTAACATACGTCAGAATCTGCATACCCTGACATACTGCCTCCCGTTTGGCCTGGCGTTTGTTTCCTTTGAAGCGCAGGAAGTTGCGCATGTAGGACTATCTATGGAGGTGATACTTTGATTCCTGGTTCTTTTGATTATCTAGCGGCGCATAGCATAAACGAAGCCGTTGCCCTGCTAGATCTACATGGCGAAGATGCCAAAGTTCTGGCAGGAGGCCAGAGCCTCATTCCCCTCTTACGCTTTCGTCTCGCTGGCCCCTCGATATTGATTGACATCAATCGAATCGATGGTCTTGAGTACCTTCGAGAAACGAATGGGACTTTACACATCGGCGCTCTAACACGCGAGTCGGAGTTGGATAACTCCAGCCTCATTCGCGAACGCTATCCTATCTTGTTTGATACATCGACGGTGGTAGCAGACCCAGTGGTGCGCAACTGGGCTACAGTTGGAGGTAATATTGCTCATGCCGATCCCGCCAATGATCATCCCGCTACCATGCTTGCGATGGGTGCTAGGATTGTTGCTCTCGGTCCTTCTGGTGAGCGGATAATTCCTATTGAAGAGTTCTTCACTGATGCTCCCTTCGAGACTACACTTCGTCCCAACGAAATACTCACAGAGATCCGTGTTCCAACACCTGTTGATGGTAGTGGAGGGGCATATGTAAAGTTGGAACGCAAAGTGGGAGACTATGCCATTGCTGGAGTGGCAGCTTACATCACGTTAGATATAAATGGCAATGTAACCTACGCAGGCATTGGTCTGACTAATGTTGGACAAACACCAATCAAAGCGCGAGATGCTGAGCAAGCGTTGCTTGGAAAACCATTGAATGATGCTAGCATACATCAGGCTGCTGATCTGGCTGCCGCTGCTTCACAACCAATTAGTGATTCACGTGGCCCCGCTGCATATAAACGCGATATGGTGCGTACGCTCACTGTACGTGCATTGCGAAAAGCGCTCGCCCGAGCTACAGGAGGTGAATAGTATGAGCATCCATCATATTTCAGTAACGATTAATGATACATCTTACGAGGGCGATGTTGATTCTCGAACGCTTCTCGTTCATTGGATCCGTGACACTTTAAGCTTGACTGGGACTCACATTGGTTGCGATACAACAAGCTGTGGAGCGTGTACTATTCTTGTAGATAGTAAACCTACAAAATCTTGTACTATGTTTGCTGTTCAGGCAGATGGACGGCAGCTTATGACAGTTGAGGGTCTGGAACAAAACAGCACATTGCATCCATTGCAGGAGGGATTTCACGAGGAGCATGCTTTGCAATGTGGGTATTGCACTCCAGGTATGATGATGACTAGCCTGGCTCTTTTGCAACACAATCCAAACCCTACTGAGCATGAAATCCGTGTGGGAATCTCAGGGAATCTGTGCCGTTGTACTGGCTATGTAAATATCGTCAAAGCAATTCAGTATGCTGCTGAAAAGATGCAGGCAGCTGAAGAGATTCCGGTAAGTGCCGGTCAAGGAGGCGAATAATGGCTACTGAAGTTCATGCTCACGGCTTGGGAGAATCCTACAAACGTAAAGAAGATGCTCGCTTTATTCGCGGACAGGGCAATTATGTCGATGATGTGCAGTTACCTGGAATGCTTTACGGTGATATCGTGCGTAGCCCCTACGCACATGCACTCATCAAGAATATTGATATCAGCGAGGCACTAAAGGTTCCTGGTGTCTTAGCTGTAATAACTGGTAAAGACCTGGAGGCAGCAGGGCTTGCATGGATGCCTACACTCTCGGCTGATACGGAGGCAGTACTTGCACTGGATCGCGTGCATTTCCAGATGCAGGAAGTTGCCTTTGTTGTAGCAACCAATCGATATGCGGCTGCTGACGGCGTCGCTGCAGTCGAGGTCGATTATGAGCCGCTGAAAGTGCTAGTTGACCCTAAAAAGGCTCTTGATTCCGATGCCCCATTGCTGCGCCCGGATAAGAAGGATAGGCAACCGACCAACCAGATATATCATTGGGAGACAGGTGAGCGAGAGGCCACTGATTCTGCTTTTGCCGAGGCTGAAGCCAGTGGTGTTGTTGTAATGCAAGAGATGTACATTCCTCGTATTCATCCCGCGCCAATTGAGACATGTGGCTGCGTTGCTGACTTCCATAAAGCAACGGGAAAGCTCACGGTCTGGATGACCTCTCAGGCGCCTCATGCGCACCGCACTCTCTTCGCAATCGTTGCCGGCCTTCCGGAACACCGTATTCGTATCATTTCACCGGATATTGGTGGTGGATTTGGAAATAAGGTGCCGATCTATCCTGGCTACGTGTGCGCTGTGGTGGCATCAATCACGACGGGCAAGCCAGTGAAATGGATTGAGGATCGCTCTGAGAACCTCTCAAGCACCGGCTTTGGGCGTGACTACCACATTAAAGCTGAAGTTGCTGCCGACAAAGATGGAAATGTCCAGGCTTTACGCGTGTACACATTGGCTGATCATGGTGCATTTGATGCGGCAGCACAGCCAACGAAGTTTCCTGCAGGTCTATTCCACATCTGCACAGGCTCCTATGATTTTAAAAGCGCATTTGTAGAGGTGGACGCAGTCCATACCAATAAAGCTCCTGGTGGCATTGCATATCGATGTTCGTTTCGTGTTACCGAGGCTTCGTATCTCATTGAACGTATGATGGATAGCCTGGCACGTGAAGTGGGGAAAGACCCGGCTCAACTGCGCTTGCAGAACTTTATCAAGCCAGAGGCTTTTCCTTATAGGTCTGCACTGAATTGGACATATGATAGTGGTAATTACGAAGCTGCGCTGCATCTAGCAATGGAGAATGTCGATTACGAGGGCTTACGCCGTGAACAAGCGGAAAAGCGGGCCAGAGGGGAACTGATGGGTATCGGTATATCGAGCTTCACCGAGATTGTCGGCGCAGGTCCTGGTAAGCACTTCGATATTGCTGGCATTCAGATGTTTGATAGTTGTGAGATTCGTGTGCATCCTACTGGTAAAGCGCTGGCTCGTATTGGGGTACAAACACAGGGCCAGGGACACGAAACAACATTTGCACAGATTATTGCCGCTGAATTGGGAATGTCTCCGGATGATATCGATGTTGAGCATGGTGATACGGATACTGCCCCGTATGGGTTGGGTACGTATGCCAGCCGTAGCACACCAGTAGCTGGGGCTGCAACAGCATTGGCCGCGAGAAAAGTGCGAGACAAGGCCAAAAAGATCGCTGCTTACCTGCTTGAAGTAGGCGAGGAGGATCTGGAATGGGAGCCAGGGCGCTTCTATGTCAAAGGGAGTCCTGCAAAAGGTAAAACTATTCAGGAACTAGCATTTGCAGCTTATACGAACTGCCCTCCATACCTGGAGCCAGGCTTAGAAGCTGTGAACTACTATGATCCTCCAAATCTGACGTATCCCTTTGGCAGCTACATCTGTGTTGTGGATATCGATAGAGGAACCGGTGAAGTCCACATACGTCGTTTTATGGCTGTCGATGACTGCGGCACGATTATAAATCCGATGGTTGTAGAGGGGCAGATTCATGGTGGCCTCACGCAAGGGCTTGCTCCCGCGATGTTTGAAGAGATAACGTTTGATGAAGATGGCAACATACATGGCGGTAACTTCCAGGATTACTTGATCCCCACATCGATGGAGACTCCACATTGGGAGACCGATAAAACTTATACGCCTTCGCCGCATCATCCGATTGGGGCAAAAGGTGTTGGTGAATCACCGACAGTCGGCGCTCCACAGGCAATCGCCAACGCAGTTATTGATGCACTTACTCACGTGGGTGTTCGGCATATTGATATTCCGATTACACCGTGGAAGGTATGGAGTATCTTGAAGGAGAAAGGCTTAACTTCGGATTAATCTGAAACGTCAATAGGGAGACCTGGCATCCATAATAGATGCTCAGGTCTTCCAAATCAAGGAAATCTTTTCCGGGAAAGATACTATGTCAAATACGATACTTGAACTCGCTTATAGACTAACGCAGGCGGGCGAACCATTTGTACTGGCAACTGTAGTGTGGTGTGAAAGGCCTACCTCTGCCAAGCCAGGAGCTCAGGCGATAATCCAGGCAGATAGCACAATTACAGGATGGATTGGCGGTAGTTGCGCTCAACCAGTTGTCCTGCGTGAGGCTTTACGTATAATGCGTGAAGGAGATGACGCGTACGTGTTACGCCTGGGCGCACCCGAGGTGGGAATCGAACGAAGTGGCGTGCGCGTTTTCCCGATGAGCTGCACCAGTGGAGGTATACTTGATATCTACATGGAACCACATCTGCCTCAACCTCAGCTACTGCTTATAGGTGATTTACCTGTAATCACAGCGCTCCAGAAACTTGCTGCAGTCCTCGACTTTACGGTAAACCAGATCGATTCAGCCGATTTAAGCAATTTCAATATCGATGAACGTACGTATATACTTGTAGCGACACATGGACAGTATGACGAGGATGCTTTGGAGCAGGCTTTACGCAGTCCTGCTGGTGTATGTAGGCATGGTCTGTAGCCATAGACGCGCTGAGTCTTGCCGGGAATACTTACGCGCATCGGGATTAACAGAACAGCAAATTGAGCGGTTAAAGGCACCGGCTGGGCTTGATATTGGCGCGCTAACCCCGCAAGAGATTGCCGCCAGTATTCTAAGTGAATTGGTGCAGGTGCGCCGTCGAGGCCCAATAATCAATCAGGAGTCGTCTGGTTTTGCTGTTAAAAAGCAACTTGAATCCACCCATAAAGCCATTGAAAAGGAACCTGAGACGGCAATTGATCCTGTGTGTGGTATGATAGTAGAAACCAGTTCAGCTCGTCACCGCAGCAATATTGATGGGCGTGACTATTATTTCTGTTGTCCCGCCTGCAAGAGGCTATTTGGACGCAATCCGCAAGAATATCTTGTGCAGAACGAAAGGTGAGTATTTTATGGAGTTTTCCGGTACTCAGACAATTGCCGCGCCCATTGAAAAAGTATGGGCGTTTTTGATGGATGTGAATAATGTTGCGTCATGCGCACCAGGTTTTCAGAGTTTGGAAGTGTTGGAAGATGAACACTGGAAAGCAGTTGTTGCAGTGGGTGTGGGCGCAGTAAAAGCTAAATTCACTATGGATGTCACGCGGGATGAAATGCAGGAACCAGATCACATGTTAATAAAAGGACGTGGTAAAGCCCCTGGAAGCGCGGTTGACATGACAGGTCATATGCACCTCACAACAGTAATGACTGCCGAAACTCAGATGGATTGGAAAGCAACTGTTGTTGTGAGTGGCACGATAGCCAGCGTAGGTGCTCGTCTATTGAATGGCACTGCACAACGTTTGACAGGCCAGTTCTTTGATTGTCTGAAATCCAAGTTGCAAGCTCCTGATACTGCAAATACGAGCAGTTAATGTCCATGGAGAGTGCTGTTCAACGTTGGAACGAAATACTCGACGCGCGAGCACAACAAATGGATGCCGCGTACGCTCGTCTCGGCCGTACGAGCGCTGATTTTTGGGAACGCCGGGCGCGTGGATTTCATCGTTCGACGAAGGATACAGTTAGCCGCGATCCCTTTTATCTCCGATTGTGCGAAAAAGTAAGTTCCTCTACCACCCTATTGGATGTAGGCGCTGGAACTGGACGTTTCAGTCTTGCTCTCGCGCCTCACGTAAATCATATTAGTGCTGTTGAACCGAGCAAGGCTATGTTGGATTTCTTGCGTCAGGATTTTGTGGATAATGATCTGAGGAACATGTCTTTTGTGCAGAGTACGTGGCAAGAAGCGCCTGAAATTCTTCAGGCAGATATAGTAATTTGTAGCCATGTGGTCTATCCAATCAGGGATATTGAACCTTTTCTCTTGAAACTGCACAAAGCATCACTACAATGCTGCTATATATATGCGCGAGCTTCTCATATTGACGCTTTAACTGCTGATATTTGGCGGCATTTTCATCACAATGAACGATGTATGCCACCCAGTTACATACACGTACTTGATGTACTGTATGAAATGGGTATGTATGTAAATGTTGAGATTGTTTCACTCCCTCCCAGCCTACGCTATCCATCACTGGATGTTGCAGTACATGAGATGGCAGAGCAGCTTATTTTGTCTGAAGATGAGAAAACGCTTCTGGAATTGCGTGCCACGCTTAGAGAGTGGTTAGTTGAAATCGATGGAATGCTCGTACCGCCTGGACAGAAGATGCAAAGTGCAATAATCTGGTGGGAAAAGTAGCGAAGAAATAATATCAAATAAAAAAGAGCAATCATGGACTGTCCATGATTGCTCTTTTTTAGACAAGTGCGTTAAACGATAGCATCATCTAGTTTTGCGAAAAACGATTTAAGCGAGTTTTTGGTAATACCCTGACCGATTGGATTATTTGCGATGGCGATAGGGCCTGCGAGATCGGCAGTTGCATCATAGGTGAGCAAAGCGCCATCTTGCTCATCCTGAATATGTATCTGACTAACAGCATTGATCGAACCACCCGTGCCCTGGCGGTTTACTTGCAGAACGAGCACATTCGGATCCTGGCGCTGAGCGATATTAATAACAGCACGGTATGGACCTTTTAAACCAGGTAATGGAGTGGTTATGCTGGCCCTTATACTGCTAGGATCCATGTATTCAACTGCATTACATCCTGGGATGCACGATTGAAGGACATTTGGGTTGAGAATAGCGTTAAATACTTGCCAACTGTTTGCTTTGAACTTATGACTTCCGTTAAGTTTCATTAGAGTACTCTACTTTACATAATATTA
>CAVPEB010000051.1:0-104718 GCA_963702765.1 uncultured Chloroflexia bacterium | reverse complement strand
TACCGCTTGAATAACAAAGTATCTTTGCTCACTTGTTGAATAGTGATTAACATTCGTTGAAGTTGAATATGATATACTACTTCCATCCCTCATCTTTTATTACTGTATTGTAAGGTATTCCCAATGAGGGAGTGGCAAATGGCTCAAACGATTGATGAGAGTCGCGCGCAACTTATAGCAGATTTACAAGAGCGGGCAGAAGAACTGACACAACTGAACCGCATCGCTATTGCGCTGACTTCCGAATTTGACTTACAACGCTTGCTGCAGATGATTACCGATGCTGCCCGCAAGGTGACTGCAGCTCAATATGCTGCTTTTTTTCTCATTCCAGAGGTAGCAGGCAAGAATACTCAACAAGCTAGCACAAAGGAAATATTTAATCTCGCTGCCATTTCTGGAGCAACGCCTGCTATTGAGAAACACTTCCTCCATCTGGGACCAGTTGAGGGAATTGGTCTGCTTCAACCTGTGTTTGGGGAAGGGGCGTCTATAGTTGTTGATGATGTGCTTGAAGACCCTCGTTATGTTGGAGTACCCCGCGGACATATTCCTGTGCGCAGCTTTCTTGGAGTACAGCTACGAACCCGAGAAGGTTCAATTCTGGGTGCGTTCCTGATCGGCGATACACGCCCGTCAAGATTTAGTTCTCGTCATGTCGGATTGATCGAGGCCTTGAGCGCCCAGGCTGCCGTGGCAATTCACAATGCACAATTAGTTGCTCGTGAACGTGGTGCAATGGAGGAGCATGCGGCAAAATTGGAATCGGAAGTACTCGAACGCACTGCTGAATTAGAGAAACGAAATCAGGAGTTGAACAGGATAGCGACCGATTTGCAGACCCTACACCATGAATTAACTGAAGCCCAGATGCGCCAGATGTTAACAGAGGAACGTAGTAGAATAGCGCAGGAACTTCATGATCGCGTGCAACAGACCCTCTTTACGATTGGGTTGAATGCTGACTGGATAATTCAAAACTTACCACCCGAGATCCCTTTACATCATCCATTGCGCTCAATTAAACAATTGGCCTCACTGGGTACCGCTCAAGTGCGTGATGCTATATTTGCACTTTCCTCAACAGAAGCGCAAGAAGGTAGCCTTGTCGGTATGCTGTACAAGTTGATTCAAAACTTACGCGAGACTTCTTCAATTGAAGCTGATCTTGTTGTAGCTGAGTGGGCCGTTCCACTTCCTTCACATATTGAAAGTACACTTTTCACGATTGCACAGGAAGCGCTCTCGAATGCACGCCGACATGCCCGAGCAACGATCGTAATTGTGACCATACAGGTTAATAGTGGTCAGGCCATGCTTGTGATACAGGATAATGGCATTGGCCTTTCTAATCAGATACGACAATCGTATCAAACCAATACAGTGCATCTAGGGCTAAAAGGCATGCAGCATCGAGCTGAGGAGCTTAGAGGCCAATTTTTAGTGGCTAATGGAGAAGAGGGTGGATTGATTGTAAAGGCGGTGATTCCTTTATGATTCGTTTGCTTATCATCGATGATCATGAAATGGTGCGTGAGGGTCTGAAAGCGATGCTTTCAGCAGAGCCTGACTTTGAAATTGTTGGTGATGCTGCGAATGCTGAACAAGCTGATGAATTGATTCATCACTTGCGTCCTGATGTCATTTTGCTTGATGTACGACTGCCTGGAATAAGCGGTATTGAAATATGTCGTAGTGTTACAGAACGCTACCCGGAAATAGCCGTAATTATTGTGACAACATTTACCGATGAATCACTAGTTTCACAATGTATTCAAGCGGGTGCGCGTGGTTTTATCGTCAAAGACATAGAACGCTTCGATCTCAAGCGCTCTATTCGAGCCGTAGCAAGAGGTGAGGCTGCCATCGATCCCAAAGCTGCTGTAACTGTATTAGCTCAACTTCGCCGATCTCCACAGGTGTTGCAAGAAGGCACTTCAATCCAATTGAGTTCGCAACAAATTGTCATATTACGAATGGTTGCACAGGGACTTTCAAGTCGAGAAATCGCCACACAACTTTATTTGAGCGAGAATACTGTTAAGGGATATGTACAAGAGATCCTTCATCGTTTAAGTGTGAAGAATCGCACTGAAGCGGTGATGGTTGCTGTCAAACAGGGATGGTTGTAATCTCCTTTCTTAATCAATGAGTGAAGCATAATGAAAGTAGAGATATGTAGAGGAGGATCGCTTTCATTCAAGTATGTAGATCTCTAAAGTCTATTGGTGGTTCTGTTCAAGCGATGATTCTATACCCTTCTTTCGTATGATTTACATTACCTCATTTTGTAGGTATCAATCTGTTCATTCTCCATGCTAAACTTAACATACGTCAGAATCTGCATACCCTGACATACTGCCTCCCGTTTGGCCTGGCGTTTGTTTCCTTTGAAGCGCAGGAAGTTGCGCATGTAGGACTATCTATGGAGGTGAAACTTTGATTCCTGGTTCTTTTGACTATCTAGCGGCGCATAGCATAAACGAAGCCGTTGCCCTGCTAGATCAACATGGCGAAGACGCCAAAGTTCTGGCAGGAGGCCAGAGCCTCATTCCCCTTTTACGCTTTCGTCTCGCTGGCCCCTCGATATTGATTGACATCAACCGTATCGATGGTCTTGAGTACCTTCGAGAAACGAATGGTACTTTACACATCGGCGCTCTAACACGCGAGTCGGAGTTGGATAACTCCAGCCTTATCCGTGAACGATATCCTATTTTATTTGATACTTCGACTGTGGTAGCAGACCCAGTGGTACGCAACTGGGCTACAGTTGGAGGTAATATTGCTCATGCCGATCCCGCCAATGATCATCCCGCTACCATGCTTGCGATGGGTGCTAGGATTGTTGCTGTCGGTCCTTCTGGTGAGCGGATATTGCCTATTGAAGAGTTCTTCACTGATGCTCCCTTCGAGACTACACTTCGTCCCAACGAAATACTCACAGAGATCCGTGTTCCAGCACCTGTTGATGGTAGTGGGGGGGCATATGTAAAGTTGGAACGCAAAGTGGGAGACTATGCCATTGCTGGAGTGGCAGCTTACATCACGTTAGATATTAATGGCAATGTAACCTACGCAGGCATTGGTCTGACTAATGTCGGACAAACACCAATCAAAGCGCGAGATGCTGAGCAAGCGTTGCTTGGAAAACCACTGAATGATGCTAGCATACATCAGGCTGCTGATCTGGCTGCCGCTGCTTCACAACCAATTAGTGATTCACGTGGCCCCGCTGAATATAAACGCGATATGGTGCGTACGCTCACTGTACGTGCATTGCGAAAAGCGCTCGCCCGAGCTACAGGAGGTGAATAGTATGAGCATCCATCATATTTCAGTAACGATTAATGGTACATCTTACGAGGGCGATGTTGATTCTCGAACGCTTCTTGTTCATTGGATCCGTGACACTTTAAGTTTGACTGGGACTCACATTGGTTGCGATACAACAAGCTGTGGAGCGTGTACTATTCTTGTAGATGGTAAAGCCACAAAATCTTGTACTATGTTTGCTGTTCAGGCAGATGGACGACAGCTTATGACAGTTGAGGGTCTGGAACAAAACAGCACATTGCATCCATTACAGGAGGGATTTCACGAGGAGCATGCTTTGCAATGTGGGTATTGCACTCCAGGTATGATGATGACTAGCCTGGCTCTTTTGCAACACAATCCAAACCCTACTGAGCATGAAATCCGTGTGGGAATCTCGGGGAATCTGTGCCGTTGTACTGGCTATGTAAATATCGTCAAAGCAATTCAGTATGCTGCTGAAAAGATGCAGGCAGCTGAAGAGATTCCGGTAAGTGCCGGCCAAGGAGGCGAATAATGGCTACTGAAGTTCATGCTCACGGCTTGGGAGAATCCTACAAACGTAAAGAAGATGCTCGCTTTATTCGCGGACAGGGCAATTATGTCGATGATGTGCAGTTACCTGGAATGCTTTACGGTGATATCGTGCGTAGCCCCTACGCACATGCACTAATTAAGAATATTGATATCAGTGAGGCACTGAAGGTTCCTGGTGTCTTAGCTGTAATAACTGGTAAAGACCTGGAAGCAGCAGGGCTTGCATGGATGCCTACGCTCTCGGCTGATACGGAGGCAGTACTTGCACTGGATCGTGTGCATTTCCAGATGCAGGAAGTTGCCTTTGTTGTAGCAACCAATCGATACGCGGCTGCTGACGGCGTCGCTGCAGTCGAGGTCGATTATGAGCCTCTGAAAGTGCTAGTTGACCCTAAAAAGGCTCTTGATTCCGATGCCCCATTGCTGCGCCCAGATAAGAAGGATAGGCAACCGACCAACCAGATATATCATTGGGAGACAGGTGAGCGAGAGGCCACTGATTCTGCTTTTGCCGAGGCTGAAGCCAATGGTGTTGTTGTAATGCAAGAGATGTACATTCCTCGTATTCATCCCGCGCCAATTGAGACATGTGGCTGCGTAGCTGACTTCCATAAAGCAACGGGAAAGCTCACAGTCTGGATGACCTCTCAGGCGCCTCATGCGCACCGCACTCTCTTCGCAATCGTTGCCGGCCTTCCGGAACACCGTATTCGTATCATTTCACCGGACATTGGTGGTGGATTTGGAAATAAGGTGCCGATCTATCCTGGCTACGTGTGCGCTGTGGTGGCATCAATCACGACGGGCAAGCCAGTGAAATGGATTGAGGATCGCTCTGAGAACCTCTCAAGCACTGGCTTTGGGCGTGACTACCACATTAAAGCTGAAGTTGCTGCCGACAAAGATGGAAATGTCCAGGCTTTACGTGTGTACACATTGGCTGATCATGGCGCATTTGATGCGGCAGCACAGCCAACGAAGTTTCCTGCAGGCCTATTCCACATCTGCACAGGCTCCTATGATTTTAAAAGCGCATTTGTAGAGGTGGACGCAGTCCATACCAATAAAGCTCCTGGTGGAATTGCATATCGATGTTCGTTTCGTGTTACAGAGGCTTCGTATCTTATTGAACGTATGATGGATAGCCTGGCACGTGAAGTGGGGAAAGACCCTGCTCAACTGCGCTTGCAGAACTTTATCAAACCAGAGGCTTTTCCTTATAGGTCTGCACTGAATTGGACATATGATAGTGGTAATTACGAAGCTGCGCTGCATCTAGCAATGGAGAATGTCGATTACGAGGGCTTACGCCGTGAACAAGCAGAGAAGCGGGCCAGAGGGGAACTGATGGGTATCGGTATATCAAGCTTCACCGAGATTGTCGGCGCAGGTCCCGGTAAGCACTTCGATATTGCTGGCATTCAGATGTTTGATAGTTGTGAGATTCGTGTACATCCTACTGGTAAAGCGCTGGCTCGTATTGGGGTACAAACACAGGGCCAGGGACACGAAACAACATTTGCGCAGATTATTGCCGCTGAATTGGGAATGTCTCCGGATGATATCGATGTTGAGCATGGTGATACGGATACTGCCCCGTATGGGTTGGGTACGTATGCCAGCCGTAGTACACCAGTAGCTGGGGCTGCAACAGCATTGGCCGCGAGAAAAGTGCGAGACAAGGCCAAAAAGATCGCTGCTTACCTGCTTGAAGTAGGCGAGGAGGATCTGGAATGGGAGCCAGGGCGCTTCTATGTCAAAGGGAGTCCTGGAAAAGGTAAAACTATTCAGGAACTAGCATTTGCAGCTTATACGAACTGCCCACCATACCTGGAGCCAGGCCTAGAAGCTGTGAACTACTATGATCCTCCAAATCTGACGTATCCTTTTGGCAGCTATATCTGTGTTGTGGATATCGATAGAGGAACCGGTGAAGTCCACATACGTCGTTTTATGGCTGTCGATGACTGTGGCACGATTATTAATCCGATGGTTGTAGAGGGGCAGATTCATGGTGGTCTCACGCAAGGGCTTGCTCCCGCGATGTTTGAAGAGATAACGTTTGATGAAGATGGCAATATACATGGCGGTAACTTCCAGGATTACTTGATCCCCACATCGATGGAGACTCCACATTGGGAGACCGATAAAACGTATACGCCTTCTCCGCATCATCCGATTGGGGCAAAAGGTGTTGGTAAATCACCGACAGTCGGCGCTCCACAGGCAATCGCCAACGCAGTTATTGATGCACTTACTCATGTGGGTGTTCGGCATATTGATATTCCGATTACACCATGGAAGGTATGGAGTATCTTGAAGGAAAAAGGCTTAACTTCGGATTAGCCATAAACTTCAATAGAAAGACCTGGCATCCATAATGGATGCCAGGTTATCCATATAAAGGAAATCTTTTCCGGGAAAGATACCATGTCAAACACGATAATTGAACTTGCTCATAGACTAACGCAGGCGGGTGAACCATTTGTACTGGCAACTGTAGTGTGGTGTGAAAGGCCTACCTCTGCCAAGCCAGGAGCACAGGCGATAATCCAGGCAGATAGCACAATTACAGGATGGATTGGAGGTAGTTGCGCTCAGCCAGTTGTGTTGCGTGAGGCTTTACGTATAATACGTGAAGGAGATGACGCGTACCTGTTACGCTTGGGCGCACCCGAGGTGGGGATCGAACGAAGTGGTGTGCGCGTTTTCCCGATGAGCTGCACCAGTGGAGGTATACTCGATATCTACATGGAACCACATCTGCCTCAACCTCAGCTACTGCTTATAGGTGATTCACCTGTAATTGCCGCGCTCCAGAAACTTGCTGCAGTCCTCGACTTTACAGTAAACCAGATCGATACAGCCGATTTAAGCAACTTAAATATCGATGAGCGTGCGTATATACTTGTAGCTACACATGGACAGTATGACGAGGATGCTTTGGAGCAGGCTTTACGCAGTCCTGCTGGGTATGTAGGCATGGTCTGTAGCCATAGACGTGCAGAGTCTTGTCGGGAATACTTACGCGCATCAGGATTAACAGAACAACAAATTGAGCATTTAAAGGCACCGGCTGGGCTTGATATTGGCGCGCTAACCCCGCAAGAGATTGCCGCCAGTATTCTAAGTGAATTGGTGCAGGTGCGCCGTCGAGGCCCAATAATCAATCAAGAGTCGTCTGGTTTTGCTGTTAAAAAGCAACTTGAATCCACCCACAAAGCCATCGAAAAGGAACCTGAGACGTCAATTGATCCTGTCTGTGGTATGATAGTAGAAATCAATACATCTCGTCACCGCAGCAATATTGATGGGCGTGACTATTATTTCTGTTGTCCCGCCTGCAAGAGGCTATTTGAACGCAATCCGCAAGAATATCTTGTGCAGAACGAAAGGTGAGTCTTTTATGGAGTTTTCTGGTACCCAGACAATTGCCGCGCCCATTGAAAAAGTATGGGCGTTTTTGATGGATGTGAATAATGTGGCGTCATGCGCACCAGGTTTTCAGAGTTTGGAAGTGCTGGAAGATGAACACTGGAAAGCAGTTGTTGCAGTGGGTGTGGGCGCAGTAAAAGCTAAATTCACTATGGATGTCACACGGGATGAAATGCAGGAACCAGATCACATGTTAATAAAAGGACGTGGTAAAGCCCCTGGAAGCGCGGTTGACATGACAGGTCATATGCACCTCACAACAGTAATGACTGCCGAAACTCAGATGGATTGGAAAGCAACTGTTGTTGTGAGTGGCACGATAGCCAGCGTAGGTGCTCGTCTATTGAATGGCACAGCACAGCGTTTGACGGGCCAGTTCTTTGATTGTCTGAAATCCAAGTTGCAAGCTCCTGATACTGCAAATACGAGCAGTTAATGTCCATGCAGAGCGCTGTTCAACGTTGGAACGAAATCCTCGACGCGCGAGCGCAACAAATGGATGCCGCGTACGCTCGTCTCGGCCGTACGAGCGCTGATTTTTGGGATCGGCGGGCGCGTGGATTTCACCGTTCGACGAAGGATACAGTTAGCCGCGACCCCTTTTATCTCCGATTGTGCGAAAAAGTAAGTTCCCCTACCACCCTATTGGATGTAGGCGCTGGAACTGGACGTTTTAGTCTTGCTCTTGCGCCTCTCGTTAATCACATTATTGCTGTTGAACCAAGCAAAGCCATGTTGGATTTCTTGCGTCAGGATTCTGCGGAAAATGAACTTTGGAATTTGTCTTTTGTACAGAGTACGTGGCAAGAAGCGCCTGAAAATCTTCAGGCGGATATAGTAATTTGTAGTCATGTGGTCTATCCAATCAGGGATATTGAACCTTTTCTCTTGAAACTGCACAAAGCATCACTACAATGTTGCTATATATATGCGCGAGCTTCTCATATTGACGCTTTAACTGCTGACATTTGGCGGCATTTTCATCACAATGAACGATGTATGCCACCCAGTTACATACACGTACTTGATGTACTGTATGAAATGGGTATGTATGTAAATGTTGAGATTGTTTCACTCCCTCCCAGCCTGCGCTATCCATCACTGGATATTGCAGTACATGAGATGGCAGAGCAGCTTATTTTGCCTGAAGATGAAAAGACGCTCCTGGAATTGCGTGATATGCTTGGAGAGTGGTTAGTTGAAATCGATGGAATGCTCGTGCCGCCTGGACAGAAGATGCAAAGTGCAATAATCTGGTGGGAGAAGTAGCGAAAAAATAATATCAAATAAAAAAGAGCAACCATGGACTGTCCATGATTGCTCTTTTTTAGACAAGTGCGTTAAACGATAGCATCATCTAGTTTTTCGAAAAACGATTTAAGCGAGTTTTTGGTAATACCCTGACCGATTGGATTATTTGCGATGGCGATAGGGCCTGCGAGATCGGCAGTTGCATCATAGGTGAGCAAAGCGCCATCTTGCTCATCCTGAATATGTATCTGACTAACAGCATTGATCGAACCACCCGTGCCCTGGCGGTTTACTTGCAGAACGAGCACATTCGGATCCTGGCGCTGAGCGATATTAATAACAGCACGGTATGGGCCTTTTAAACCAGGTAATGGAGTGGTTATGCTGGCCCTTATACTGCTAGGATCCATGTATTCAACTGCATTACATCCTGGGATGCACGATTGAAGGACATTTGGGTTGAGAATAGCGTTAAATACTTGCCAACTGTTTGCTTTGAACTTATGACTTCCGTTAAGTTTCATTGAACCTTCCTTACATATTGAAAATAGAAGGGTATTCCCCCCAAAGTATTGTAGCGGTTGCTCTATGCACTTGCAAGCATCAAGCAAGATTGTACCAATTATTCCTATGTAGGAATTCAGCTCTGATTTCGCTGTATACTTCGATTTTTGTGGTTAAGAAAATAAATGCTATAAGCATAGAATCTGGCCTAAATGTGCTATGGTTCACATTTCTACGATAAATGACGTGTTATACTGCAATAAATTATTTCATTGTGTATCATAATGAAAGCGTAATGACAATATTTCGTTGAGGAGTGTATGATGGCATGGCATAGTAAGCCTGATGAAGCGGTTCAAAATGAATGGCAAGCTCGTTCTGCAAAGAAGAGAGATGAATTATCACGTTCAATTGAAGAAACACTTGCTGATGGTGTCCTGGGTGAAGAGCCTTTTGCTGATGAGATGGAAGAACCTTTTCAAAGCAGTAAAAATTCCATGATTATTCCTCCCAAATTGAGCCTTCAATCTAAACAGATGCCTGCTGTGCATATAAAGTCTGAAGATGTTACGAGTGTTTCATCTGTTTCAGCTCGAATTACCACTGATTCTGTTGCTGTTCCACCAACCACACAGAAAAAGCGTCGTTTGGCAGGACGAAGCACTAAGGTACAATTACAGGCTGTTCCTAAAACTGAGAAGAAAGCAGGAGCTAAAATAGCGATCGAAGAGGAAAAAAACTCTCCCGACTCTTATTCAGAAAGACGCATCAATGGAAAAAGTAACACCAAGAGACCTGGTTCCTCCGAAAGAGGTGCTGGAGCAAAAGGTAAAATAGAAACGGTCGAATCTGGATCGCTAGCAGGCTCTGGCTTCATAAAGCAAGGTCAGAGGGATGTAATGATAACGAATCCCCATGTGTCTTTGTCGAGTGTTGTAATTGTTACTCTTGTAGAAGATCCTGGCCCAGTGGTTGTAAAGTATATTTCCTTGCACCCCCAAATTGGATTTACCTTGCATTTTAGTGATGCTGCTGAGTTAGATGCTCGATTTAACTACATTATTCTCTTAGGCGAACTGTTCTAAAGCGTTCCTTCAACCTCCCAACGCAGGCGTGTGAAAAATCATTCATATAGTCATATCGTTCCTGGGCCATTTCGCGACCGGTTTTAGTTGTCATGCGTTCGGGTAGATTGCTGAAAAGTAACTGAAATTCGATGTAGGGAGAATAATCGGGTCTACGCCTTAACCTGCGAATCATCTGAGGATCAATTGGTTCCATGATGTCGTCAGGAATAGGGGAATATACTTTCTGATTATAGCGCCCTGTGATGCAGTAAAGTCGACCAATACCAATTGCTCCCAAAGAATCTAACTTATCGGCATCGTATAGAATTCGCCCTTCAATTGTTTGTGGGATTATTCCTCCAGTCATACGATGTTCTCTGATAGCTTGCTGAACATCTGGAATGTATTCTTGAGGGAAAGACGTATCATTGAGCAATTCGTCTGCCAATGTTGCACCTATCAACGCGTGATCACCACCATGACGGCGCTCACGTTCTTGCCCAATGTCGTGGAGAGCAACTGCGGCCCATATAGTTGGTAAATTGCCACCTTCACTGGCCTGAATTCTATCTGCGAGAGCTATGACTCGTACCAGATGGTCGTAGTCATGAGCAGCATCTTCACTTCCTTCGTCTAACATGAACTGCCTGGCAAGTTCCAAAAGCCAAATTCTATAGGAGTTCACTATCTCTCATCCTTACATTTTCTCAAGCGCGGGTAATATGAAAATGAAACGACTACCTTCACCAGGTATCCCAGTGCTCTCTACATGTATTGAGCCTTCTTGTAGCTTGAGCAATTGGGCGACGATATAAAGTCCGAGCCCAATGCCCTTGGTGTTGCTTCGCTCGATATTTGGAGCGCGGTAAAATCGTTCAAAAAGGCGTGGTTGAGCATCTTTAGGAATGCCTATACCGTTATCTTCGACACAAACTTCAATCGTCGCTTTACCTTCATAGCTTGAATAGCTGCGTAAACAAACCTTAATTGTTCCACCAGGCAGACTGTATTTGATCGCATTTTCTACGAGGTTGGCGATTATTTGCTGCAGGCGTGCGCTATCACCCATTACGAGATAAGGCTTTTCGGCTGACTCAATGAAACATCCAATGCTATATTCTTTTGAGAGAGTGCTATACCGTAGAACAACTTGCTGAGCCAATGCAGAAAGATCGACTTCTTCCATATGAAGTGTAAGTTCTCCCCGATTAAGACGAGTTACTTCAAGGAATGTGGAAACGATATTGGTCAACTGATGAGTCTGATCTTCAATAACAGAAAGATTCTCAATAACCTGGGGAAGTTTTGTAATGCCAGCATCCGCTGCTTGTTTACTTAAACGTTTAATTATACGTGTGACCAATTGACTTTGAGCTAAAATAACCGTAAGCGGAGTTCGAAACTCGTGAGCAGTGATCGCAAGAAATTCGTCTTTAAGCGCGTTTGCTTCTCTCATAGCAGATTCACTTGCCCTGGCATGAATGGCTTCTTGCTGCCATAGAGCCTGATCCACCGCTAACCCGGCCATCTGAGCGATTCCTTCAGTAACAGCTATATCCCACAGCGTAAATTCGTTTTGTACTGATTGTCGATGATTGGGTGATTGAAAGCTATAATCTTGTCTGGGATACACCGATCGATCTAACGAAATAATTCCTTGCAGTCGGTTGTTATGCAGAATAGGCGCAGCCAATATCATCAAGTGATCAAAAGGATTCGGTTGATGGGGGCATTGATCAGCGTTTATAAGTGTTGCATTGCCTGCAAGCAGTTGTTCCTGAAAACTATGATTTTGGTCTGATAAGGTATGGAGCCAAACATTTTGATCCTCCAACCATTGCTGCTCAGTTTCATCTGAAAATCCGATCGAAAACAATGGTGTGAAACAATGGTGCTCTTCATCATAGAGTTGAACTACTCCGCGGTCACAGTTCAACGTAACAAGTGTTCTCTCGAGGACACTTTGCAAGACAGCCTTAACTTCTGTAATTCCTGAAACCGCCTCCGCAACATGTAACAAAGTATCCAGGGCCTGTCGAATTCGTTGTTCACTGCGAATTTGTTCGGTTACATCACGAAATGCGCTTACGACCCCGATTTGCATTTTAGTAGCGTCAAATAACGGAGCGATGTTAACTTCTAGAATACGTTCATTCCCATCTGCTCGCGTTGTAACGAATCGTTCCCCCCTGATACGTTCACCCCTCAGCGCCCGGGTAACAGGAAAATCATCTTCAGTGATGGGCTGTCCTTGGACAGTATAAGTTGGGTGAAGATTCAACACTTCGGCAAGTTGATCTTTGATAAACCTATCTTTGCCAAGAAAAGAGGCGGCTGTGTTGTTGCGCATTAATATGTGTCCCTCTAAGTCGAGTACACTTATTCCCTCGGTCATGGCATGAAATATCGCATCGAGCGTATTGGCGCGTTCCGTGGCCAGTTTTGCAGCCTGCTGAGCTTCCTGGAGAAGGCGAGCATTATCGATAGCCATTGCTGCTTGTTGACTGATTGCGCGCGCAAGCTGCAATTGCTCGGGAGAAAATGTACGTAATTTGCCTGGTTCGTCTAATGTAAGCATACCTACAGGCCTACCTTCTCGTACAAGCGCAAATAGCAAGATTGAGCGCACAAGAAATGTTTCCGCGACAGAATGCATGCTTGGCTCTATAGTTAAATCTTCCAGGAAAAGCATGCCGTTTTCGTTGAAAAGACGCTGGATAACAGGATCAACAAACGGCAATGAACTCATATTCCAGATGTGATCAGCTGCCATGATGATTTGTCTATTCAACTGTTGTGAGGAGAGGTGGTAAGTAGCTGGCCTTAGTAAATTTCGCGTATCATTTAGCAACCACACAGCACAACGTTCGACCTGGCATACTTCAGTTGTTCTCTTAACAAGTACTTGCAGGATGTGATTTAGATCTAACGAAGATGTCAGAAGTTCTGCAAATTCACGTAGAATTTCGCTTTCGCGAAGAGCAGCAAGCAATCTTTGATGTTCCTGATTATTGGAAGGTACAGGTTGATCAACCGACATACTCTAGACCTCTTGAATTGCTCAAATCAGAAGGATTACAAAATTCCCTCGATTCGAATGCTATTGTTGGTAAAATAATGTAATGCAAGAACTTTAGCCTATAGTTGTTCAGAAGGGGTCCAAGGGTTTAGCAAAGCTCTTGGGGAATGTATTGAGTCCCCGCTATCTTCCTCTCCAACCACGGAAGAGGCTCAACAAAATGACCTGAACAAGTTAACTTAGCCTTTAGATAAAAAGGGGATGAGCTACTACAAAAGTTGTAAAAGGAACGTAAAAAGAGAGAACTCTGGTTGCTGTACATGCTATGGACATGGACTACGATCAATCTTTTTGGTTCTGGTTATGCACTGCGTGGAAGTGTATCAGATGCACCTTTCATTAGTCAAGCGTGATACGACTTTTTGTCAGATTTTTAGGCTATATATACTGAACGATAGATCAGGGTAATTTTGCTCCACATTGATTGCAAAAGTGTTTTCCGGGACGAACTGGTGCTCCACACTGATCGCAAAATAATGTCTCAACATTTTGATCTGTAACGACACTCTGCGTTGGTTGAACTTGAGGCTGGGATGAGACAGGTTGTTGCGCTGCCTGGTAAGGAACTGAAGCAGATTGATTAGAGGTAACAGGATTTCTTTGATCCTGTTGGTTAGAGCTTTGAGATGAAGAAGGAGAAGCTGAATTCGCTTGCGTTCCCTGAGTAGTCTGTAATGTATCCTGTATAGTCTTCGCTGCTTTCACTGCAGCTCCTCCAATGGCTCCCGCGATTTTTAGCCCTTTGGCAATATCTTCCATATTACTTTTTAAACGATGTGTGGGAGGAAGTAAAGTTGAATCCGAGACCTTTTCGTAGAAATTGTTCCCTATCTGAATGCCCTGAGGAGTAAGCTGACCCTTTTCTTGGGTACCATCATCAAAATTGAATGAGATCGAATCTCCCAGATTGGTATACCTTCCCTTACGCTGCGTTTCTGGAGCATTTACATCTATCTGTTGTCCACTGAAAAGCGATTTTGCTGCATGACTTACCCTGCTGCGATCCTGAACAACGAAGATGAACTGTCCATTTGCTTGTAAAGTAAGTCGATCAATACGCGAAGTAAAGTAGTCAAGGCCAATTCCAGAACGGTGGAGACATTCATATTGGCCACTGATTGATTTCATGCCGGGAATCCTTAAAATGCTCTGCAAGCAACTCATTGCTTCTTTAGATAGGTTCAACGTTACATATTATATACGCTCAACTTTATGAAATGTTTCGAACATCTTCCTTAATTTGAGAAGCTTCACCAGTATTTTGCGAGATATTTTCATCAATCGGTAACCGAATATCGTTTGTGACTGCGTGAACTAATCCAGCCATGTTTTCTGGTATCGCCCGTTTACCCTGAGCATAGAAAGCATTGACTTCGGCGCCGCCTAGCAAAATAACTGCAAAAAAATAGAAGAAGAAGATAAAGATAATGGCAAACCCTACGGTTCCGGTATAGCCACTCAAGAAATGTGTCACATAAAAGGGAAAAAGTTGTAGGTAGGCCTGAGTGGCTGCTGCTGCCAGCAATGCGCCAAACCAACTTTCACGAAAGCTAATATGCTGATTTGGTACAACTAAGTAAATAATTTCTATTAAGATCCAGCTAGCAAGAAAGCCGCAAAATATCGTCAATAATTCGAATCCAGTTCCGCTGCTAACTATCTGCGTCTGACTAAGAGAAGTTTTTTGAGCAAATGAGTGTAGAATGCTGGGGATAGAGCTTGCGAATAACATAAAAGGCGCTAAAATTACAAAGACGAATAGCATACCAAAGGCCATAATATATTGTCGTATAATATCACGCGTGCGAATCTGGTAAATGATATCAAGTTGCCCTTCCATGGCAACAAATAGGCCAGATCCCCCGATGATCGCCATCACAACAGCGATGAGACCAAGAACGCCAGCATCCTTATTCAGTGTATTCAAAGCCAGTCCAATAATTTCTTGGGATGGAATTGGTGGGGGAAATATCTGTTGGATTTGTTGAATAAGCTGTTCCTGTATCGAAGGATTTAAGCCCCCGAAGATGAATCCAACAAGAGCAAGGATAGCAATAATAAAGGGGATTGTGGCTACCATAAGATTAAATGCAAGGCCTGAAGCCAGGCTCAAGACCCAATCATAATTAAATTTATCAATAAATCCCATTATTGATTTGAATCCTGTTACTCCAACCTTTGCTACTCCTGGTGTATCTGGTGAAGCTTTCTCGTCACTTGCCATTCTATTCTTCCTCATAAGCGGTTGATTAAAATAATCTCAAGATGCCTGTTCTATACTATAGTATATAGAAGAGATGGTCAATCATGTTTCAATGATGTATGATAAACAATCAAGAATAAGGTACAAAGAATCAGGGTTGGGAAGTAGGTATGAGTTCACAGCCACCACCAAAACAGCAAAGCTTTGCTGCATTACTCTGGGAAGTTCTACGGCTTGGGGCACAGACATTGTTAGGTACCCTTGCCAGCCCTGTGCGACCTTTGTTTGAGCGCCAACAAGCATTGGCTGTATTAGGACTGCCACCGAATGCGACACGACAACAAATTAAACGTCGCTATCGTGTCTTAGCCAAAAAGCATCATCCTGATCGTGGAGGAGACCAGCAGGAAATGCGGCGTATTATTGCTGCATATGAATTGTTAATGAAGGATCAAACTTGATTCTTACTTTTTGACATCTCCTGATAAGCTGTTTACTGCGTCCAACCTTTGAACCTCTTCGTTATTCCTACATACATTGAAAGCTCAGCAGCATGGATTGAATGATCACTAGAACGAATGACCGAAATTCCTATTGACTTTCGGAATAGAACACTGTATGCTGAGAAGCAATGAAGCTAATAAAAGAGAGGAATACAGTCCCATGGCTCGTTCCGCCAAAATTCCATTGCCAACTCCTGATGAGTTAGAATCACATGAACAACTTTCACTTTTTGCCGCGAAAAGAATAGAAGAGATTGTAGAGAATGGTCCGTCCAAATTAGAACCGAAACCAGCCACTCGGTCTAAGAAGCAAGCAACACTATTCCGCAGCCGATATAAAAGTGCTTGAAGGCGTTGCAGCCATACGCCATCGCCCAGGGATGTATATTGGTTCCACTTCTGCATCAGGATTACTCCATTTGCTATGGGAAGCGCTGGCTAATGCTGTTGATGAGGCTGTGGCTGGTTATGGAAATCATATATGGGTCACTCTTGAACGCGATGGCTGGATGACTGTGCGGGATGAGGCGCGTGGCATGCCGTTTGATCCAATGCTGTATCAAGGCGAGTATTCACCCGCAGCAACAATTATTTTAACAATTCCCCATTCTGGTGGCAAATTTGAGGAGGGAGTATACAAGACAGCGGGAGGGTTACACGGGGTTGGAGCAACAGTTATAAACGCTTTGTCTGAAAAGGTGGAGCTAACAATTTGGAAAGATGGCAAGCAGTTTACCCAAGTCTTCAGTCGTGGTATTGCTAAGCCCCATCAAATAAAAAAGTGTGATCCCAAATTACATGGCACGCAATTGCGCTGGCTGTATGATCGGACCATCTTTGATGAAGACGCTTACTACTCTTTGGAAGCAATCGAAAGTCGTCTCAAAGCCGCAGCGTACCTCAATGGTGGGGTCTCCTTTCATCTAGACGCCTGGGACGATGTAGTTGAAGATCAGATTAGACACACATATTACTCGCGTGAAGGATTGCCCGATTACGTGCGCGATCTTGCTACAAGTACAAATGCCCCATTGTTTAAGCATGTTTTAGGAATTGCTAAAACGAAAGATAATGTGCAGGTTGAGGTAGCATTGCAACCTACAACAGGCTACAAGATTATCATGTATAGCTATGCTAATGCAGTGAGAACGCGGGATGGTGGTGTGCACGAAACTGGTTTTAAAGCTGCCCTTACCAAGGTTGTGAATGATTACGCTCTAAAATGGGGGATTATTAAAAGCCGCGAAAAAGAAGGTTTCCGACCAGAGGTTATTCAACAAGGGCTAAATGTCGTTATCTCGGTGAAGTTGACGAATCCGCAATTTCAGGGGCAAACGAAGGATCGCCTGAACAATGCTCCTGTTGAGGGTATCGTGCGTTCGATTGTCGATGAAGGCCTGAAGGAATGGTTTGAACGTAATGTGAATGCGGGTAAAGATTGGCTCAAGAAAATTTTACAGATGCAAAAGGCTAGAAATGAAGCATTGCTAGTAGAGGAATTGGCCAGAGCCGGCAACAAAAAGAATGGCGAGCTGATTGATACGTCGCTCTCAAAAAAGTTTCTACGCTGCAATAATACTGATCCTGCTCGTTCTGAACTGTTTATAGTCGAAGGTGACTCTGCGGGAGGTAGTGCTGGACAGGGGCGTTTCTCGGATTTTCAAGCTGTGCTTAAGCTCAAAGGAAAACCTCTGAATGTTGCTAAAGCTGACTTAAAACGTATTGTTGAAAACGAAGAAATACGAACTATTATTAATGTGTTAGGGACTGGAACCCGCGATTTATTTGATATAACACGCCTGAAGTTTCATCGAGTAATTATTGCCACCGATGCTGATGTGGATGGACTACATATTCAATGCCTCTTACTGACTCTTTTTTACCAGGAATTTAGCGATTTGATTGAGGACGGATATGTATTTATTGCCTGTCCACCACTGTATTCTGTCAAATACAAAGGAAAAGTAACGTGGTTGTTGGATGACGAGGCACGTAACCAGTTTTTGAAGACACACTCGGATGCACAGGGATTAGAGTTTAAACGCTTCAAAGGCCTGGGTGAAATGAATCCCAAAGAATTGCGCGATACGATGTTTGATCCAACTCGTCGTACGCTCAAGCGAGTAACCATGGAGGATGGTGTGTTAGCAGCGAAGTTGGTTGCTGAACTCATGGAAGATGAAAATGCAGAGGCTCGTCGAACTTTCCTGGCTGAGCATGCCAGGAAAATTAAGGAACTGGATGTGTAGGTGTCAACGACCATCGCTCAAATGCGGTAGCCTGGAGGGCAACCTCCAGGCCGTGTTGACCAGACTCAGCCTTTGAGGGCCCACCTGCTGTACAGGCTTACGTCGGGTGGCCCGCAGGAGGCTACGATTGCGCTAAGCGTTGCAGTTCGTAGCCTGGGGTGCTGCCTCAGCTCCAGGCTCTACAACTCCTGGATTAAACGTTCGTGAGGTTAGCGACAGTGTTCAGGAGAAAGTACCGGGTGCAATCATTGTCGAGGGGAAAGCCTGTACTCCGAAAGGAGCTTTACACGTGAACGTGTTTGTCTTAGCGCCCGATGCAAAGCCACTCATGCCGACTACGCCGCGCAGAGCAAGAATGTGGCTCAAGCAGAAGCGGGCGCGCATTGTCAACCGCACCCCATTTACTATTCGACTGTGTTTCGAACCGAGCGGTAGATATGCCCAGCATGTGAGAGTGGGAGTGGATACAGGTTCAAAGACCATCGGAGTGGCGGCCGTCGCTCACTCCCGAGTGCTCTATCAAGCGGAGATGAGCGTGCGAACCGATATTAAACGCAGCCTGGACCAACGCAGGCAGTACCGGCGCGATCGTCGAAACCGTAAGACGCGCTACCGGCCAGCCCGATTTAACAATCGGAAAAGGTCGGGGGATTGGTTAGCGCCGTCCCTGCGCTCGAAAGCTGAGTCGACGGTGAAGGCGATCATACAGGTGGCTTCCATCTTGCCGGTAAAGCACGTCAGGTTGGAGGTGGCGAGCTTTGATACGCAAAAGATGCAGGCACCCGAGATTTCTGGAATTGAGTACCAGCAGGGAGAACTGACGGGCTATCATGTGCGCGAATATCTGTTGGCGAAATGGAGGAGGACGTGTGCCTATTGTGGTAGAACAGGCGTCCCACTGGAGGTCGAACACATTATTCCCAGAATCCGAGGGGGCACAAATCGCGTCTCAAACCTGACTTTGGCTTGTACGACCTGTAACCGATTGAAAGGGAAACGCACCGCCGGGGAGTTCGGCCACCCAGAGGTGCAAGCGCGTGCTCTCAAACCTTTGAAAGATGCTGTCCATGTTTCGATCATAAAGCAATGGGTCATCCAGACGCTTTCAAAACTCCTGGGTCAGGTAGGTATTTCGACGACCTTTGGCTATGAGACCAAATACAAACGAATGAAAACGTTGCAGCTACCCAAAACGCACTACTTCGATGCGGTCGCAATTGCCTGCGAGCAGGGTGAAACAGTCGTGCCAGGCAAGGTTTGGTATCAGTACAAGTGCGTCCCGCGAGGGAGCTATCAGCTCTATAACGGGAGTCGGAGCGAGCACAAAGTGTCAGGCCCAAAGAAAGTATTTGGCTGGAAGCTATTCGAGCTTGTCGAGGTAAATCACCAGGTCGGCTACATCAGTGGACGAAGGGGAAGTGGCCGCTTCTCAGTGAAAGACGTGGTTACCGGCAAACTATTGGTGGACGGTGTGGATCACAGGAAGCTCGTCCGCTTAGCAAGAGCTACCCACGGCTTGATTGTCCACGAGACTTTAGTTCAATAAGTTCAAGAAAAGGAGTTGCGGCACTTCTCTACATTATGGCGAGAGAGCGGTTGCCGCTGCTACAAGTATGGCACGTATTACAGAAAGCTCTACAGAAATTGGTATCATTCGGGAAGAAGATTTTTCAGTTGTGATATCGCAAGCCTTTGCGACCTATGGTCTTTCGGTGGTGACGGATCGCGCATTGCCCGATGCGCGTGACGGTTTAAAGCCTGTACAACGGCGAATCCTGGCTGGTATGCGTGATGCTCGTTTTCTCTCAAGCCGTACAACTGTAAAAAGCGCTGAAGTAGTCGGTCTCATTCTTGGGAATTACCATCCTCATGGTGATGCGTCAGTCTATGATGCCGCGATTCGCCTGGCACAGCCTTTTACTTTGCGTTACCCGTTGATTGAAGGCCAGGGTAACATAGGTAGCGAAGATGGTGATGCACCGGCTGCGTATCGATATACCGAAATGCGGCTTTCACCTTTAGCGGAAGCGTTGATGGCGGATTTGGAACGAGAAACTGTTCCTCTTCATCCATCATATAAACAAGATCCAAAGGTGCTTGAACCGGATTATTTGCCTGGACATATCCCGCCTGTTGTCAATCCTTCAAGTGGTATTGCTGTGGGGTTATCAACGAACATCCCGCCTCATAATTTAACAGAGGTGTTGCGTGCATGTATTGCCTTGCTCGATCGGCCCAATATGACTGTCGAGCAATTAATGACCTATATTAAAGGCCCGGATTTCTGTCTGGGTGGACGCATCATGGGTATCGATGGCATAAAGGATTATCTAACAACAGGCAAAGGACGAATCGTTGTGCGTGCTGAGGTACGCCTGGAGGAGACGCCGCGCAGTCGATTATTGATTGTTACACAATTGCCGCCGATTGGTCGTGATAAGGTGAAAGCTTCAATAGTGAAGGCCATCAATGCTCGTAAGCTGGAAGGTTTGATGCCCGAATTACGAGATGAGAGCGATACCGAAAAAGGCACTCGTATCGTATTGGAATTGCGTAAGGATGCAGATGCAGCACAGGTCCTATCACAACTCTTCAATGAAACTGATCTACAAATCTCACTCTCCTTTCAGATGGTTTTTCTATTCGGAGAGTCAATGCAAGCGGCTCGACAACCAAAGCAAGTTGGTATGGTTGAACTGCTCAACTATTGGAATGCACATCAGATCGATGTTTTGACACGGCGTTCCCAATTCGACTTACGAAAGGCACAGGAGCGTCTGCATATTGTGGAGGGCTTAATTGTCGGAGCTGCTAATGCCGAACGCATTGTAAAAATCTTTCAGCAGGCTCAAGACCGCGCTGAGGCACGTAAGAAGATTGAAGTAAATTATAAACTCACACCCATCCAGTCAGATGTAATTGCCTCAATGACCCTGGCCCAGGTGACTCGACTGGATGCAAGTAAGTATGCCAAAGAAAAAGAGGAGCTTCAAATCCGTATCCAGGAATTGGAACGGTTACTTGGAGATCGCAATGAACTCATTACGATGCTGAAAAAAGAGATGCAGCAACTCATCAAGGAGTATGGTGATGATCGTCGTTCGGTCATCGAAGTGGAAGGCCAGGCAAATGCAGCCGTTACTGAGGTCGCAAGTTTACATGAACGAGAACCATTGGTAATCGCCTTCACACGCAATGGTTCTCTCAAAGCGTTACCAGCAGATACCTTTAGACCTAGAGGTAAAAATGGAGATGCAATCTATACCCCTGTTCGTGGAGATGAACAACTACGACAGATAGTAGCAGCGACTTCGCAAGATTATGTGTTGTGTGTTTGTTCCACTGGTAGAGTTTTTCAGGTGGCTGCTCATCGTATACCTCAAGGAACACGTTCAGCGAAAGGTGAAGCAGTTCGAAAGTTATTAGAACTTGCCCCACACGAAGAGGTAGTAACGGTATTACCTGTCGAATCTTATGATGAAGATCGTTATATCGTGACGTTTAGCAAGCTTGGCAAGGTCAAGAAGTCGCCTTTGAGCGATTATAAGACGGCTGATGTTGATGGTTTGCAAGACATGAAACTTGCTAATGGTGATGCAGTCGTTACTGCATTGATCTGCCGTGGGCAAGGTGAGTACTTTGTGACGACAGACAATGCGCAGACGTTACGCTTCGGTGACGAAGTGCTTCGTGCTCAAGGGCGTGTAGGACAGGGTGTAGCTGCTATGGCATTGGGGAATGGTGCAAAGATTGTAAGCGCTTCTTATCTTGATCAGGAGTGAGCAAAATACAATTGGCGACCCCTTAAGTTTGTTTGTTCTGACAGAAAGTGGTTTAGGCAAAAAAGTTCCATTAGGTCAATTTCCTCAAAAAGGTCGGGCTACAGGTGGCGTGATTACTACTGAGCTTATCGACAAAGATAAAGTATTACTGGCAATGATTATGCATGAGACCGAGCATGTGTTGTTGATCTGGAGTGGCGCAGAAAGTGGTGAGCAGGTAACAGCGCTTAAAGCATCAGGTTTAAAGACGTTTATGCGAGCCAGGCGAGGTATAGCTCTTGTGAATGGAAAAATGCTAGGGGTTGTTAAGCTAGGGATATAAGTCTTTAGTTTTGAGATAAATATATCATCTCATACTCGCTCATAACTCCAACCAACCATTTCTCCGTTATGGAATGGCATACAGCCATGGAACTGTCTGGGATCAGAGTCGAAAACCATCGGCAAAAAGTTATGATCACTGGGCCAGAGAGGTAAAGTCATAAGCTGATTGAGTGGAATCCATTCAAGAGTTCCTTCATGATTTCCACCACTTAGCTCTCCATGCCAGTTTTCGATGAGAAAAATGAAGCCGAACCAATCCTCGCCATTCTTTCCAAAACCGGGCCAGGAAATAGTGCCACGTAAAGTAAGATGATCCGCAATGAGACCTGATTCTTCCTGTATTTCACGGCGCATTCCACTTACAATGTCTTCTCCTTGCTCTAACCTTCCTCCCAGTCCATTGAATTTACCATAGTGCAGATCATCAACCCTTTTGTTGCGATGAATCATAAGTACATGACTTCTATCTGGAGATAATACATATCCTAACGTAGCTACGATTGGTGTAAACATGAGAATATGGTTTCCTTTTCAATTAGTTCGAATAATACTGATCATTGTATCATTGTTATTTTCGCATGCTGAGGAGTAGGTAAATCAGTCCCAGTAACAGCAAACCTGAGCTGGGAAGCCAGAGTGAAAGCATGAAGGTGATAAAGCGCTCTGGTGTAAGACTTCCAACTGAATATCCACTTATGAGCCAGTATTCTATAATCCCTACTCCCAACACAAAAATACCTGGAGTGAGTGCTCCTGTCCCAACATAACCTAGGCGAGCCATAAGAGCAATGCCTATGAGACCAATTCCCATAGCGATAATGTATTCAGGAAATACCTCATTTCCCACTATGAGATGTTTGAAGAAAAGATAGACTGCAATGCCTAATGTAGTAGTCAGAAAGCTTGCAATTACTAACCTGTATGGATTGACAATGCACGCGATCAGCATGCCCAAACCGAAGATCATCACACCGACTGGATAATCACTTGTACTTGGGTGTATCAGTAACGCGGCCAGTAAGCATGCAATACCGAGAATGAGCAGCACATATGCTTGCAAATACATAGTGTTTTTAGATGATGTGCGCGGAAATATTTTTGTTGACATAGAGAATGACATCCTTACACACTGGCCTTTAGTTTTTAGTTTCTCTATTATACACGCTGAATGAACACTTGATTTGCTTGCAAGAAAAAGAGGCCAGAGTGAGCATGTGTGCTACTCCAGCCTCTTTCGATCATTCTCTCCCCGATTGTGTTCAAATCGTTTTATAGGGATGTAGGATGCTCTTCTGTAACGCTCGCAGTCGGAATCTCCGAGCGAATAACCTCTATTGAACATTGGGCAATTAGTGCGCTAATAGCGCCAATTGCGACCAGTACTGGTGCTGCGACAACACCAACAACACCAATGGTTAAGGGAAACTCCATAATAGTGCGGCCTTCTTGTTTGATAATGATACGCCGTACATTTCCCTCATGGAGTAACTCTTTGACTTTGGAGAGTAATTGCTCTCCCATTACCTGTAACTCTTCTGTGTAGGATTTCTGTTCGGGATTCGTGTTGGTATCAGTTTGTGTCAAGATATCCTTCTCCTTTGTGCTATCTTCTATGAACGTTACCGTTAAGCCTTACAATGGATTCCTTCACATTCATCGAGAGTGATGTGCTATGCTGTGCTTGTAGCCTATGAACTTCGTCAGTCCTATTGGCAACAACATAATATATACGGTCAATTTATAAATAAGTTGAAAAAGGAAAAATTGATGGCATATTTTTTGGCGAAGACAGATCCTAAAACGTATTCGATAGAGAATTTGGAACAAGATAAGAGGACTGTCTGGGATGGTGTGCGCAATGCTGCAGCTCTCCTTGCTATTCGAGCCATGCATTCTAATGATAACGTCCTGATCTATCATAGTCAGGGTGAGGCTTCGATTGTTGGCCTGGCGCGCGTTATCTCAGAGCCGCGTCCTGACGAAAACGATGCAAAAAGCTGGGTGGTGGATATCGAATTTGTACGACGATTTACACGGCCAATTACTTTGCATGAGATCAAAGAGAGTCATTTGTTCGATGATTGGGCATTAGTGCGTCAGGGTCGTCTCTCTACGATGAGTGTTCCTCAGAATGTGATCACCTGGCTGGAATCAAAGAAGGTTTTGTAGTAAGGAAAGAAGATTCATGGATAGCAATGCGTGGTGGTATATTGGCGGGCAATGGATGCATCCTCATAAAGCCACTATTTCTATTAATGATGTAGCAGTGCTACGGGGATACAGTGTGTTTGAGTCCTTGCGCACATACGATCGTCGTCCCTTCCATTTAGATTTACACTTGGAGCGTCTCTATCGCTCAGCCAGGCTGATTGAGATGGAAATCCCCTGGCAAAGCGAGCAAATCGCGAAAATTGTGAGAGAAGTAATTGAGCGTAATACATATGGGCATGCATCCATTCGACTTCTGGTTACAGGTGGCGAGAGTGACGACGGTATTCTTCCTTCCGGTGAACCTTTGCTAATTGTATTGATTACTCCTTTGGACGAACGTGATATGCAGCGATTTGCGAAAGGATGCAGGCTGATTACGACGAAGTTGCAGCGTAATTCACCGGAAGCTAAAACAGCAAATTATATTGCTGCGGTACGCGCATTGAAGGAGGCAGTGCGCAGTGATGCTAGTGACGCATTATTTGTCAACGAACGTGAACACGTACTGGAAGCCACACGCAGTAATTTTTTCATTTTTCGTGGTGACATCCTGATTACGCCCCATCGAGGCATATTGGTGGGTATCACGCGTAATGTCGTGCTTGAACTTGCACGTGGTAAGTTCATAGTTGAAGAGCGGCCAATTTTGCTGGAAGAATTAGCACTTGCTGACGAAGCCTTTATCACGTCTTCATCGAAAGAGATAACACCGGTCGTACAAATCGATGATCATATTATAGGCGATGGGAAACCAGGTCGACGTACCTATCAACTAGAGCAGCTTTTTATTGAAATGGTGGATAATGGAGAATTTTAAATCTGGTCATAGTTACAAAGCTAAAAAACTAATCTAACTATGACCAATATCATATGCTTATCGAGGCTAGCTTTGCCGAACAAAAATCTAGCTTACCGAAGATGCAATTGACTCAGATTCAGCTACCGTTTCCAATGCAGCCTCTAGGATATCAAGACCCCGGTTGAGTTGCTCATCTGTTACGCAAAGTGGCACAAGTATACGAACAACATTGTCATACATGCCAGCTTTGATCAAAACAAGTCCTCGGTGGTGTGCTGCTGTAAGCACATCGCTCGCTGCTTGTGAATCTGGTTCTTTTGTTGAACGATCCTTGACAAGCTCTATAGCAGCCATACCGCCAAGTCCGCGCACATCACCAATCAAGCGATAATGATCCTGTAAATTCAGGAAGCGTTTGGTGATAATATGGCCTATTTCGCGTGAGCGGGCAGCATAATCGCTTCCCTCATAAAGATCTAATACTGCTAGAGCTGCTGCACAGGCTACTGGGTTTCCACTGTATGTGCCGCCAAGGGTTCCTGGTGGAGGTGCATCCATTATTTCCGCTCGTCCGACCACTCCACTTATTGGCATGCCCGCACCCATGGATTTAGCGATGATCATGAGATCAGGTTCAACTCCATCATGTTCAACCGCGAACATTCTACCTGTGCGACAAAAACCAGATTGAATTTCATCTGCGACGAAGAGAATATTATACTTTTCGCATACTTCTTTGAGCGCGAGTAAAAATCCTGGAGGTGAAACCATAAAACCACCTTCACCCTGGACCGGCTCAATAATGATCGCGGCTACCTGATCAGGGGCAACCTCACCGACGAACATACGCTCAAGCTCATTGATACAAAATTCAATAGATTCCTGGGCAGACATATTCATACGATATGGATAAGGAAATGGCGCTCGATAGACTTCTGGAGCATATGGGCCAAAACGATATTTATAGGGCTTCACTTTTGAAGTCATGGTCATAGTCATCAATGTGCGACCATGATATGCATTGTCAAAAACAATGACTGCAGGTCGCCCGGTAGCCCAACGTGCGATCTTGACCGCATTTTCGACAGCCTCAGCTCCGCTATTGAAAAAAATGGCTTTTTTCGGAAATTCTCCCGGAGTCAATTTGACGAGTCGCTCGGCAAGTTCAATATATGGCTCGTACATCATGACGCTAAAGCAGGTATGCGTGAATTTTGCTGCTTGTTCTGCGATAGCATTCGTGACTTCTGCACGGCTGTGGCCAAAATTCATAGCGCCAATACCACCTGCGAAGTCAATGTATTGATTGCCATCTACATCTTCGATGATAGCTCCATCAGCTTTAGCTGCGAATACGTTCATTGTAGAAGCTACACCGCGTGCGACAAATTCCTGTCGGCGCTCCATAAGGTCACGAGATTTCGGACCGGGGATGTTGAGATATGAAAGGTTTTCGGTCATAGAAGCCTCCTATGTTGAGCAAAGGGCAAACGTAGTCTACCTGGACTATTTTGAACTATCATAGTTCATTATGATAATTCTACCATACTCGAAAGGAGGCTTGAACGGCCAAATGATCTATAGTAGATCATCCATGAGGAAATCAAATGTGATTTGAAATGTTATTATGCTGCACCACCAAGCTGAGCGTGTTCAGTTTTTCCTAGGAAGCGCTCAGCAGCCATTTTCAATCGCGCCTCGCTTCGTGCGCCAAAACCGTGTAATGTGCGGATCCGTTGTTGGTGTGCCGCCCACCATAGTTGTTCGGGTGTTTGTATGCCAAGTTCTTCATATAACCGAATAGCTGAACGTGGCCCAACGTGCTCAACTGCCATGAGCCTTCGCACGGCTGGTGGAAGAGACTGCATGAAGAGATCATTATAGAAGGTCATTGTTCCAGTGCGAACAAGTTCGGCTATTCGAAATTGTAAACGTCTTCCTAGCCCAGGTACAGGTAGGATTTTTCCGTGTCTGATAATTTCGGCCGCGGGTTCGTGAAGTTCGAGTATTCCACGTGCGGCATTACGATAGGCTTGGACTCTATATGGATTGGCATTTTGATATTCCAACAATTCAGCGATGCTTGAAAGTGCCTCAGCAATTTGTCGATTTGTAATGATAGGTGGGGTGCTTTCTTCAGGCTCTAATCCGGGCAATACGGGTTGATTAGGATGTTTCCCCATACCAATAGAAACTAATGGCAATAATTGTATTGTTTGTGTGAGCTGCATGATACTCATGATACCAGCTCCTTTCCTTCACGGGCAGAACAGACTATCTCTATTTGTTATTCTTAGAACAGTATTGAAAAGCGGAAATTGTTATTAGTGTACAAATTACATTGAATTCATGTTCTAATTATACCACGTTACACAAGCAATATCAAATGTTACCAGATGCCATTGTCCAGGGTGTGCTGTGTATAAACCACAGCGAATTGGGTTATCGGCACATCTGACCAGAATATCGAAATCAGCTCTTTACTTGTCATTCTAAGTGCGCTTTTGTCATATGACAAGTGGATGCTCTGTATGGTTCTCCATCCTTGCGGGGGAAACTGAGTAAAAATAAGGCAGGAGGAAAAGAACAGAGGGTTTGTGCTTCGTTAGACGAGGGTTCGAAAACCAATCAAGCCGGGGAGGACACCCCTTGTCAAGTCAGCATACCACAGGAGAAGCAGCCAATAACGAAGCCATACTGGTGCCATGAGACCTCGACGGGTTGCATAGTGTGAGCCAGCACTGGCTCGCCAATGGGACGATGAGAGTGGAGGTCATGGCAACAACGACCCAGGCCACCTGCCCTCATTGTCACAAGCAGTGCGTCAAAATTCATGAGACGCGACCCAGAAAGAAACGAGATTGTGCCTTGCGAGAGCATCCCGTCGAGTTGATCATACTGAACCGCCGCTTGCGCTGTTTGCAGTGTCGCAAAGCCGGGACGCGAACCTGAGACGGCGTGTGGCTGGCGCAGAAAGACGACTGCCCGTTTGCGCGAGGAGATCGGCGAGCTGGGCTGTACCCAGCCTCTTTCGCATGTCGCCACTGCCACTGGAGTCGGTCCCCGCTTCGTGCAGGAGTGTTTCCACACGGTGGCACTCCAGAAACTCAACGGAAAAGGACTGAACCTGGATGAGCTGCAGCCGCTCGACACTCCGGAGTTTCTCGGCATTGCTGAGGATGCACGCCGCACAGGACACCACTATGATACGATCCTTTGCGATCTGGTCGCTCGTCAGGTGTTGGAAGTGAGGGCTGGACGTAAACAAGAAGAAGTCATGACGCTGCTCGAACGGCTCCGTACGCCTGATGCGGTCAAAGCGGTGCGTATGGATATGCGTGCGTCGTATCGCCCGGCGGTTCAACTCTGCTTGCCTCATGCTCACATTGTCGTCGATCACTTTCATGTGATACAGCCTGTGATGAAAGGGTTCAAGAAAGTGCTGCAAAGCTGGGCGCACAAGAAAGAAGGGAAACCGTTGCTGGAAGGCAAACCGTTTCTGTTTCTGCGGGCACATGAAGACCTCACAGAAGAGCAGGCACAAGATCGCACCCGCATTGGCGAACAGCTTCCCGTCCTGGAGATGGCATGGCAGCTCACAGAAGAGCTACGGACCTGGTATGCAACGTCTACGGTCACCACTGCCGAAACGCTCCTGGATGCCTGGATTGCGAGAGTCCAAACGCTTGGGCTTGAGCCTTTGCGCAAAACTCTCTCTGCCTTTAAAAACTGGCGACATGAAATCCTCGCCTGTTTCCAGTTTTTGCCCATGCGTCTTTCCAATGGCTTTGTGGAAGGCAAGAACAACCGCACCAAAGCCATCATGCGCCAAGGCTATGGCTAGCGCAATCGCTCCCATCTGCGATTGCGCATTTTACTGGGCAATGGCGCATGAACGTTTCACCACTTTCCCCCGCAAGGATGGAGAACCCTCTGTATTCTAGCCAACTCTTGTTAAAGTTAGTCGCTAGCCAGGGTTCTTCCAATGGCATTGGAAATAGCTAGCAGTTGCGGCATCAAACTTCTAAACTGATCTGGGGTAAGAGATTGAGCACCATCTTTCAGAGCTTCGTCAGGGTTTGGGTGAACTTCAATTAACAGGCCATCAGCGCCCGCAGCAACCGAGGCAAGAGACATCGCACTCACAAGATGACGGTGACCAGTACCCTGGCTAGGGTCGGCAATAATGGGTAAATGTGAAACTCTTTTGATGACTGGAATAGCACTGATATCCATTGTATTACGGGTCATCTTCTCGAACGTGCGAATACCTCGTTCGCATAGTATTACATTAGAGTTTCCCTGGGAAAGTATGTATTCTGCAGCCAATAACCATTCTTCAATAGTAGCGGACATACCACGTTTAAGTACCACAGGTTTGTTAGTGCGCCCAACCTCGTCGAGAAGCATATAGTTTTGCATATTTCGGGTACCAATTTGGAGAATATCGGCATATTCACACACCAATTCAACATCTGTGGGAGTCATCACTTCGGTAATGATCGACATTCCGAATTCTTTACGCGCTTTGGCTAGAAGCTTAAGCCCCCCTTCACCCATTCCCCTGAAACCATAAGGAGAAGTAGAAGGTTTGAAGGCTCCGCCACGTAGAATAACTGCTCCTTCTTTTCTCACCGCCTCAGCCGTTGTCAGGAGCTGTTTTTCACTTTCGACAGTGCACGGCCCTGCCATCGTAATCACTGAAGTGTCACCAATGCGAACTACTCCATCGGAAACACAAGGAGTAGGGATCTCGACAACGGTATTTTCAGGGTGAAACTCCCGGCTGGCCAGTTTATAGGGTTTGGTAACGATGACTACTTGTTCAACGGATGGCAGCCCTTCGAGTGCATCCTGGATTTCTGGATTAATGCCTCCCGCCGCAGTTCGAGTACCCGATGGGCCAACCGCACCGAGTACACCAATAATTGTGCGCTCAACGCCTTGTGAAAGGTGGCCACTTAGTCCATGGTTTTTCAGGTAAGTCATTACATGTTCAATAGCTTCGTCATTACAATGTTGCTGCATTACGACAATCATGCAAAATCTCCTTGTGTCATCTCATAGCATGTGAATGGCATTCTTTGCCTATACACTGGCTCATCGTGACATCTTTGTCATGATTGTCTTCCAGGCATATAGTTAACCCTCTATCCCTATTGTAGAGGAAATAGACAAGAACGACAAGCGTACAGCTGATGGAATTAACTAATGCAACACATGCGTAACCTGCCGAATTGGTGCTGCGCTCGAGAGGATAGGGATATCCTGCTCACTATGAATACATTCAGCCATAAGTTTGCCAGCCATTGGACCTTGCTCAAATCCAGAAGAGCTTAAACCTGTAACAATATAGAGATTTTCGTATTGTGGAATCGTTCCAATGATAGGTTCAGAATTTGAAGTAAAAGGCATAAGTCCAGCCCAGGTTCGTTTGATAGGGAATTGACTTAAAAACGGAAAAATTTCAATTACATGATTTCGATTCGTTTCAATTCCAACTTTGTCTGGGGTTTTGTTACCAATCAATTGTCTGTCGCCACCGAAAATAATCTCACCATTAAGTGTCTGGCGTCCGTAGAGATGGCGTGTGAGGCGAACGTTGTCGTGATGAGTCAGCTCAGACGGGATATTCATATCGCTAAGCGGATTTCTATGCCAGAAGAGAGTTGATTCCGCTGCTCCAAGAGCATGAAACAATCGAGAAGAAACGGGGCCTGTTGACCACATCTGACCGCGAACTGAATATACTGGGATATGTAAGTGCAGCATTGACCCTATATCTCTACACCATGGCCCGGCTGCTAAAACTAACGTTTGTGTCTCAAAGATACCTGTAGAAGTAACAACTTTGTAGTGACTGTTTTTGAGATATTGCATCGATACGACTTCGTGATGTGTGAATAGACGCGCGCCCTGATTTTGTGCCGCTGAAGCAAGGGCCAGGGTAGCTTTAATCGGATTCGCGCTACCTCCAAGAGGATAGTGAAGACATCCCAATAACGCTGAACTGAGTTCTGGTTCGATAGATTGTGCATCTCGCGTCGACATCAATTCCACGCCGTATCCCTGTGATTTGAGATGATGGACTTCTTTTTGCTGAACATCTAATTCTTCTTCAGTCTGAATTGCCTTTAATGCACCAGATTGACGAAACTCGATATCATAGCCCAATTCGGACTGTAACATCTCGAATATTTGCAGGCCTCCCATGCTCAGAGTGTTTGAGAGATCGAGAGAAGTGCCCCAACCGATCTGCCAGAGCGTGCCAGCGTTAAGTCCAGATGCTTCGCTTGTCAGCTCATTGCGTTCGAGTATTATCACATCATGTCCGGCCTGAGTCAAAAAATAGGCAGTTGAGGCACCTGTAATGCCGCCGCCAATAATCAAGATTTCGCTTGTTGTGTTGTTAGTGGCCATGTCAATTAACACCAAAAAGAACTCAATAAAGTCTAATAAGACAATTGTAAGCACATAAGCATGTTTGGGCAAGGATAGTATCGCAAAAATAAATCAGTGCTGGACAATGCTGAGCGAGGTGAGCTATACTATTTCAACAAATCAATCGTCAAAAAAGTCAAGCGAGCTGTGTGGCCGCTTCATCTTGTACCTCTGAATTTGAAGAAGGGTTATTCATGACTGAAGAGTGTGATGTTTTAATTGTTGGTGGAGGTCCCGCGGGTTTAGCTGCCGCTGAAGCAGCCAGCAAACTGAATGTGCGCACCATAGTTTTAGAGCGGCAGAATGAGATTGGGTATCCCGTTCATACAAGCGGGGGTAGCTGGATTAGGGATATGAAAGCGCTTGCTATCCCAGAAAATCTGTATCACCCTATAACGAAAGTCGTATTTGTCTCTCCCAATTGTGACGTTTCCTTGAACTATCAACCTGCGGTTGCCTGTGTTCTTGATGTACGAGGAGTCTATCAGCATCTGGCGAGCCGTGCTATCGCTGCTGGGGCTGTACTGCGTGTCCGTCATACAGTTGAATCAACAATTGTGGAAAACGATCGCATCGTGGGTGTGACTGCGAAGAACCATGTTAGTGAACGCATAAGTATTCATGCACCTATGACGATTGATGCCAGTGGCTTTTCGCGGCATATCGGAGTGCGTACCGGGATGGGCAAAGCATTTCATCGTTATGGATACGGGGCGGAATATGATGTATATGCACCAAACTACCCATCGGATGAGCTATTTCTTATAATGGGGAGTAAGTACGCGCCACGGGGTTATGCATGGGCATTTCCGCGTGGGAATGGTCGCGTGCGCCTTGGTGTTGGTGTGCTTCACCCTGATTGTGATGATGATGCGCGGGCCTATTTGGATAGTATAGTTCATGATCTTCCCCAGTTATCAGATAAATTCAAAGATGCCAGTCCGATTGAATATCACACCGGGTTGTTTCCTTCGGAAGGACCAGTTGAGCGATTTTCACATGATGGGTTGCTGGTGGCAGGAGATGCTGGAGGGCAGGGATCAACATTGGTTGGAGAGGGTATTCGTTTTGCGATCTACTCAGGGCAAATGGCAGGCACGATTGCTGCTGAAGCTGTACAAACGGGAGATACTTCGGCTGCATATCTTGGGCGCTTTGATAAACAATGGCGTGCCAGGTTCGGTCGTGATCTGGATATTGCCTATCTCATAAACAAGCATATTGCCAATTATAGTGATGAGCAATGGGACAATGCGCTTCATCTGATGCAGCGAATGACTCCTGCACAGGTTGCACAGGCACTACGTGGTGATTTTAGTGTGGGGCTGATAATGGGAGTTCTAGCACGCAATCCCGGGTTGATGGCAACTGGAGGGAAAAAGTTCTTTGATGTGCTGTTAGAGCGGATCAATAAGCCAGCAGGGAATATTTCTTAGATGTGTTGTGTTTATTCTGTGTAGGAACATTTCTCATTTTTATCACTGCAAGGAGTATTTTGTGCAACAATTCCCTACGAATTCTTCATCCAATAAACAAACTATAAAAATGTATGTTACAACGTGGTGTGGTGATTGCCGTATGGCGAAACGATGGTTTGACGCCCGCGGTATTACGTATGAATCTATAAACATCGAAGAGGATGATCAAGCCGCAGAGTACGTCTCTCGTGTAAATCGTGGTTATAAGAGCGTGCCAACTATTGTTTTCCCAGATGGCAGTATATTAGTTGAGCCAAGTCAACGCGAGCTTGCTTCTAAGTTCTCAGTATAGGATTGAGATTTCTAAGATATCCCCAATTTGAAACCTCATGCGAGTCGCATGAGGTTTCAAATTGGGGATATCTCTTGTCTTAATATGAAAGCACTGTAGTCATGCTGAAATCATTCAGACATTGACTTAAGAGAGGCCATGCATAGGAATCGTATCTCGCAACACATCAGGTTATCAATGGTATACTAAATAGAAAGTAAATAATGCTCAAAAAATGCTCAAGAAAAGCAATGAAATCATCAAGAAGAACTCAAGAAGTTCACTGTTGAGAAGGCTGAGAGAATATTTCGCTTGATACTAATTCAATACCATTACTATACTGTAAACAGAGTTATTAGCTCATGTTTTTTGATAGTTTTTTGTCAGACTAGCATAAGAGGTGGTATCGATGGATGATCAAGATAGCCAAAGCCTGAAAAGTGGCAGTGGTGGGGACGCTACGAGACATAATCCAGAACTGATTGATGAAGAAGATCCAACTCGATTGGTTCGCACTGAGGTTCGCAAAGGTAGTTTCCCTGGAAACGAGCGCGTTCGAGTTGTATTACCGAGCCAGCGATCTTTTCGGCGTATAGGCACAGGCATGTTAGAAGCCACTGAAGTTACGCAAGTTCCCCGTAAGGGAATGGGAAAAGTGGTTTCGAATGTAAAGCGAATTCTCATTGGGGCACCTATTGCTTCAGCTCAGGCAGAACACGAACGACTAACAAAATTCAAAGCGCTAGCAGTGCTTTCATCGGATGCAATCTCTTCGGTTGCATATGCTACAGAGGCAATTCTTATTAGCCTTGTGGCTGCTGGATCAAATCATCTAGGTCTCACGTTACCCATTAGCTTTGCTATCGTTGGTTTGCTTGCAATCGTGGCAATTTCTTATAGACAAACCATACCTGCTTACCCAAATGGTGGTGGATCATACATCGTGGCGAAAGACAATCTTGGGACGCTCCCTGGCCTTATTGCTGCTGCTTCATTGATGATCGACTATGTATTGACCGTTGCTGTCAGCATTTCCGCTGGTGTACAGAATTTAGCCTCGCTTTTTACAGGTTTGTCACCGTATGTGGTGTATATTGATGTCGCTTTGGTCATCATTATTACAGTTGTAAATCTGCGCGGAGTGCGTGAGTCAGGTTCGATTTTCGCAATACCCACCTATATTTTTATTGGTAGTGCTCTTTTATTGATTATTGTTGGGGTTATCAAATCCTTCTTTATTCAGCATAATCCTATCATTGGCACTTTTCCTTATTCCCCTGCGGCTGAATCACTTACCTTGTTTCTGATACTCAAATCATTTGCTGCTGGCTGCTCAGCGATGACAGGTGTAGAAGCGATCTCTAACGGTGTGCCGGCCTTTAAAAAGCCGGAAGCGCGCAATGCACGAGCAACTCTTACCTGGATGGCTGTTATTCTCGGTACACTTTTCATTGGTATCTCATTACTTGGAACTTCATATGGAATCGAAGCCTATGCATCAGGCATTCCTTCGGTCACCTCGCAGATAGCTTCGAAGGTATTTACAGGACCTCTAACTTTCATGTTTGCTGTGTTTCAAATCGCAACCTTGTTAATTTTGACCCTGGCGGCAAATACCAGTTATGCAGACTTTCCAAGATTGGCTTCACTACTTGCGCGTGATAAGTTTCTGCCAACCCAGTTCTCTTTTCGGGGTGACCGCTTGGCATTCTCCATTGGCATCATATTCCTGGCAGGGCTTGCAGTCCTCCTACTTGTTAGTTTCGAGGGTAATACAACACAACTCATCAATCTCTATGCTGTTGGTGTCTTTTTGTCTTTTACCCTTTCCCAGGGTGGTATGGTGTCTGCATTGGTGGCGTCTGCGTAATGAGCACAAGGGATGGTTGCGTAGTCTACTCCTCAATGGCTTAGGAGCAGTAACCACATTTATAGTTGCACTGGTCATCGCATCTACTAAGTTTCTCGAAGGTGCATGGATCGTTGTTGTTCTGATCCCTCTACTGGTTTTGATGTTCATGGCAATTAACCGCCACTATGAACGGGTCGAACGTGAAAAGGTAAGTGATATTCCAATCCATCCACAAGATATTCATCACCGTGTGATTGTACCGATTGCAGGGTTGGATAGAGCCGCTATACAGAGCCTGGCTTATGCTCGTTCTATCTCGAAACATGTGACGGCGGTACATGTAGCTATAGACATAGAGGATGCAAATAAGGTGCGTGAGGTGTGGGAACGCTGGCAAAGGCATTTAACTGAGGACGATGAGACTCAGCTTATCATCATTGAGTCACCGTATCGCTCGCTATCGCGCCCCCTTCTTGCTTATATCGATACTGTGCATGAACTTTTCCCTACCGATACAGTAACAGTTATTCTGGCGGAATTTGTTGTTGCTCATTGGTGGGAGCAAATTTTGCATAATCAGACTGCACTCCGCTTAAAAGCTTCTCTACTCTTCCGTCCGGGAATTGTTGTCACAAGCGTTCCTCAACATCTCAGAAGTCGTTCGAGGTGATAGCGCTTAGAATTGCATGCCACTTGCACTTTCTGATATGAGGCGGTAGAATACCTATGGTTCCATCTGTTAGGTACAGTGGGATCATGTAGGATTGGCTAGTCTTCCCCTTTCCCAGACATGCATCACACGTGCCAGCCCCCAAGAAAGGTAGCAAATAAGCCGAATGACAACAGTTACCCGTCCTCGCACTATTAGCGAGTTACGTGAAAGCGGATATAAGGTTCTCACAGTTAAAGAGGAGATGCGGAAGAATCTCATTCAGAAACTTCGCGACAATGAAGAATTATTCCCAGGCATTGTGGGTTATGAAGATACCGTTATTCCCCAGGTTGAAAATGCTATACTCTCTGGCCAGGATATCATCTTTCTAGGTGAGCGAGGCCAGGCGAAGACGCGTTTGGCACGTAGCCTGGTGAATTTACTTGATGAATATATTCCAGTAATTGCTGGATGCGAAATTAATGACAATCCTTTTGAGCCAGTTTGTAAAGCCTGTCGCGATAAAGTGGATGAATTTGGCGATGATGTAGAGATTACATGGTTGCCCAGAGATCGACGCTATGGTGAGAAACTGGCGACACCAGATATAACCATCTCGGATCTGGTAGGTGAGGTCGATCCGGTGCGTGTTGCCGAAGGTCGCTATCTTTCAGATGAATTGACAATCCATTACGGCATGATTCCTCGCACCAATCGCGGCATTTTCTGTATTAACGAATTACCGGACCTGGCAGAGCGAATTCAGGTTGGCTTGTTGAATATCATGGAAGAGCGTGATGTGCAAATTCGTGGGTATAAAATTCGTTTACCGCTCGATGTATATGTCGTTGCCAGCGCCAATCCAGAAGATTATACGAACCGAGGCCGTATCATCACACCACTTAAAGACCGTGTTGGGTCTGAAATTCGCACGCATTATCCTCGCACAGTGGAACATGAAATTCAGATCATGGAGTCTGAAAGTAACCACTTTATTACTGAGGGAATGGAAATTATCTTCCCTCAGTTTATGAAAGAGATTGTTGCTGAGATCACTCAACTGGCACGTCGTAGCAATGACATAAGTCAGCGTTCAGGTGTGAGTGTGCGTGTCTCAGTCACGAATTTTGAGAATGTGCTCAGTAATGCCAGCCGCCGTGCGATGCGACTCAAAGAACGACAGGTGGCTCCTCGTATTAGCGACTTGCCAGCTATTATTGCGTCAACCAGTGGCAAAATTGAGCTTGATACAGTTGGTGATGTACCTGAGGAACGAGTCGTACAAAAACTCATCAATGGTTCAATTCTCGAAGTCTTTAGTGAATACTTTGAAGTGCGTGAATTTGAGCAACTGGTTGCAGGCTTCGAGCGCGGTTTGAATGTACAGGTTGGTGATGATTTGTCATCCATGGAATATGTGAACCAGCTCTCGAAAGTAGGTGGACTGAGCAAAGCTGTTGATAAGCTCAATGGTAGGGGAAGTCCAGCCAGTATAGCTTCTTCTGTCGAGTTTATCCTCGAGGGACTACATTTGAACCGCAGGCTTAATAAGGATGAGGTCAATGGCAAAGTTCGCTATCGGCGCTAAAAGGAACGCTCATCATGTTCAAACGCTTTCATAAGAATCGCTACGGATATTCGCGCTGGGATGGTACCCAAAACATCGAAGGGCTTGATGCCGATGATATTCTGAATGCCCTGTCGGATGATTATATGGAGGATGGGAACCTGCAACAGGCGCTGAAACGATTGATGCAGGATGGTATTCGTGGCGAGGATGGCCGTAAGACCATGGGTCTACGTGAGTTGATGGAGCGCATGCGTAATATGCGTAACGAGCAACTCAATCGTTACAATATGGCCTCTGGTGTGATGGATGATCTGCGCGAAAAGCTCGAAGAGATCAAGAGCCTGGAACGGGAAGGTATCCAGCAACGCCTGGATGGGAATAACGAATCCTCTCAACCATCACAAGCATCTGACCAACAACATCCTTCCGACCAGCAGCAGGGAACGAGTCAACCGCAGGATGCCAGTGAGCAGGAAAGTCCACCAGCATCGAGCAGTAGTCAGTCTGGACCATCAGGTGAGAGTAATGATGATCTTACGCCTGAGCAAAAACGCAAGATGCTGGAGATGATTGCAAAGAGGAAACAAGATTACCTTGATAAACTTCCTCAGGATATTCCTGGCCAGATAAAAGGGCTTTCCGAATACGACTTTATGGACGATGAGGCACGCGAAAAATTCAAAGAGCTGATGGATAGTCTGCAACAACAGATGATGCAGCAGTTTTTTCAGGGTATGCAGCAGTCTTTGCAAAACATGACCCCTGAGGATATTGCCAAAATGCGAGAGATGATTCGCGACCTTAACAAAATGCTGCGTGATCGCCAGGAGGGTCGAGAACCCGACTTCGACTCGTTCATGCAGAAACACGGGGAGTACTTCCCAGGCGTCAATTCGCTTGATGATCTGATCGAACAAATGCAACAGCAAATGGCTGCCATGCAAGGTATCATGGATAATCTTTCACCTGAACAACGCCAGGAGCTTCAGGATCTCATGGAGCAACTTATGGGAGATGATCGCATTCGTGTTGATATGATGGAACTGGCTATGAATCTCGAGGCTCTTGCTCCAATGGAACAGATGCGCACTCGCTTTCCTTTTCGGGGTGATGAATCGCTACCGCTAAACGAAGCGATGCGTATGATGGGTCGTTTGCAGCAAATGGAGGGCCTGGAGGATCAAATTCAGGAAGCTCGCCGTATGGATAATCTTGAAGCAATCGATAGCGACAAGGTCAAAGACCTGCTTGGCGATGAGGAGTATCAATCAGTCGAGCAACTGAAAGAACTCATGAAGGTTCTGGAGGAGGCAGGTTATATTCAGAAAAAGGGCAATCGCTGGGAATTGACTGCGCGTGGTATTCGTAAAATTGGTCAGAAAGCTCTTCAAGACATCTTTAACAAGCTGAAGCGTGATGGATTTGGTCGCCATATCAGTCCATTCCGCGGTGTTGGAGGCGAGCGTACCGATGAAAGCAAGCCATATCAATTTGGTGATCCTTTCCTTCTGGACTTGGAAAAAACGCTTATGAATGCCTTGCATCGTCGTGGCACGGGTACACCTGTAGGGCTGGAAAAGGATGATTTTGAGGTCTATAGAACCGAATTTACGACTCAATCTTCAACCGTATTGATGATCGATCTGAGTATGAGCATGGTCTACAATGGCTGCCAACCGGCCGCTAAAAAGGTAGCGGTGGCTCTGGAAAGTTTGATTCGTTCGCAGTTCCCACGTGACAACCTGCATGTTGTTGGTTTCTCATTCGTCGCTCGCGAATACAAACCTGAAGAACTTGTAGAGATGGGACGCTACGATAACAGCACAGGCACGAATATGGCTCATGGGTTCATGCTGGCACGCCAATTGTTAGCTCGACATCACGGTGTGAATAAACAGATCATCATGATAACAGATGGCGGTCCTACTGTCTGGTTTGAGGAAGGTGGATGGCAATTCGGTTATCCACCGAATCCCTTTGCTGAACAACAAACGTTATTAGAGGTACAGCGATGTACGCGTGAAGGTATTACTATCAATACCTTTATGTTAGAGGATGATCGTTGGATGGTGGCCTTTGTGAATCAACTCTCTTCGATCAACCATGGCCGTACCTTTTATGCTGACAAGAACAATCTCGGTGAATACCTGCTGATCGATTATCTGAACAGCAAACGGAAGTATATCGCGTAGATGAGTGAGGATTGGGACGGACAAGCAGGAGCAAAGTCAGGTGGACGCCGTCATGGTGAGGATATCCAGGGCGGGGGCAAGCCCCGCCCCTACATTTCTGGAAGTTTGAACACCGATACTAGTAATGTAGGGGCGGGGCTTGCCCCCGCCCTGCAAACATCTCCCGCCCTTGACAATCTAGCTCAGCAAACATCTCCCTCCCTCGTCGATCTCGCCTTTCAGCCATTCCTTGAAGGCTTCAATAGTCTTGGTCTTGAATTAACCGGGCAACAGTCTAAGCAGTTCCTGCAATATCAACAAGAACTGCTTGATTGGAATACGCGAGTGAATCTTACATCTATCACAAACCCCGAGGAGGTTCTGATCAAGCACTTCCTCGATTCCTCTCCTTGCTCATGGCCTATGACACGCCAGTACGCGTTTACTGGATATCGGAGCAGGCGCAGGCTTTCCAGGTCTTCCGCTTAAGATTGTACGTCCTCAATGGCAGTTGAGCTTTTAGAAGCTACAGGCAAAAAAGTAACATTTTTTACAGCATCTTATTGAAACGCTTGGGCTTAAAGCTATTGTTGCAGTGCATGGTCGTGCAGAAGAATTGGCCCATAGGGCAGATTATCGTGCTTCATTTGATCTGGTCACAGCGCGTGCCGTTGCCTCTCTCCCTGCTCTTTTAGAATATGCTTCACCGTTCTGCCGTATCGGTGGGCAAATGATTTTCCCGAAGAAAGGTGATCTGGCCGCAGAATTGGCTCGAGGTAAACGTGCTGCTCTCAAGTAGGCGCAGGCTTGAAAGATGATATTCCTGTAACTCTGCCGGGCCTTGATGATGGTAGGAAATTACTGGTGTGGGAGCAGGTAAAAAAGTGCCCGGAACAATACCCTCGAAGTGGTGGTGTGATGGCGAAAAAGCCGCTTGGCTAATTTGGGTAGTAAGACCGGAGGGTATCAGCGATATATGAAAGCTGAGTTCAGTTGACAATTTTTCATAAGACCTCGTGCCGGATTATCTTTTACACCTCGAGAATGCATGTAAGTCTCCGCTTCATCGATGTGCATTTCTCGGATAGCGCGCATCGTACTCAGGCGTAGCCAGCACATCTTGAATTTGAATCGTTCTACCTCTTTGTGGGCTAACCGAAACCATTGCGATTGGAGTCTCCAACAATTCCTCCAGGCGCTTCAAATACTTCTTCGCTTCTTCGGGTAATTCTTCATAAGTACACACTTCTGTAGTATCGCATTGCCAGCCTGACAACTCTTCATACACTGGTTCACATGCTGCCAGATCGCTCTGTGTAGCTGGAAGACTATGCACTGTTTTCCCTTTGAGTTGATACGAAGTGCAGATTTTGATTTTGGGTAGTGTATCAAGCACATCGAGCTTGGTAATTACAGCAGCGTCCATACCATTTAATTGAGCAACAAAGCGACCGGCTACGGCATCAAACCATCCACAACGCCTCTCTCGTCCAGTATTGGTGCCATATTCATGACCTCGATCTCGCATGATATTCCCAGTTTCATCAAAGAGTTCAGTAGGCATGGGTCCACTACCGACACGTGTAATGTAAGCTTTGTAGACGCCGATAACTCGATCGATAGAATGGGGCGGCAAACCCGCTCCGCTAGATGCGTTAGCTGCCATTGTTGAGGATGAAGTGACATAAGGGTACGTTCCGAAGTCAATGTCGAGCAAAGCGCCTTGAGCGCCCTCTAGAATTATTGTTTTTCGTTCGAACAGCGCTTCGTGAAGCATAGCTTGTGTATCAGTAATATGAGATCGTAAGCGTTGGCCGTAACCGAAATATTCGCCGTGTATCTCTTCAAGTGAGAGCGGTGGTTGCCCATAGATCTGGGTTATCATGCGATTCTTTTGTTGTAAAATAGTGGCTAGTTTGGCACGGAAAGTATCTACATCGAGCAAATCCGCCATACGAATGCCGATTTGCGCATGTTTGTCCACGTACGCCGGGGAGATACCTCGTTGCGTAGAACCGATTTTATCTGCTCCCCTTGCTTCTTCCTCAAAACGATCGAGTAGGAAATGGTAAGGCATAACCACGTGTGCCCGCTCACTAATATAGAGTCTGGACGTATCTATGCCTCTGCTTTGAAGTTCTTCCATCTCATTGAGGAGGCCCTTTGGATCGACTACTACGCCGTTTCCTATGATGCATTTTGTGTTTGGGAAGAGAATGCCCGATGGCACAAGACGAAAAGAGAATTCACTTTGTTCATGGACCACTCTATGTCCTGCATTGCTACCACCCTGATATCTGACTACAAAGTCTGCATGCGGAGATAACTTATCAACAATTTTCCCTTTGCCTTCATCTCCCCATTGTGCTCCGATGATCGCAAGTACAGTCATAGGTTTGTGTCCCTTCTCGATTTGGAATTGCATTCCCGAATGCCCATGACATGCTACATTACAATTGAAGCTGAGTCAAATGTGTTTCACCTATTGGAATTGGAATTTGACGAGCATTCTCTCAAAATATTGAGTATTTACCATATCGAATTGGGAATCAAGCGCCTGTAGTTCAATAATATAAGCTTTACCCTGGTGTACAGTGGCATAAACCTCAATCCGTGCAGTCTGGTTATTTAGCTGGTAGTACGCTATTTGATATGACCAGTTTTCACCACCGATGGTTGCATTTGAAGAAGGTGTTGGAGTTGGTGCATTGTAACCTGATTGAGAAGCGTAATTGTTCAGGTCATTATTGACAAGTTGACCCGCAGTTATAGAAGTAGTCCCAGGTGTCTTGAATGCTGCAAATTCGTCCGATTGTGCAGGATTTGTAAATTGCGTTCCGGTTGAATCAGCTGTAGCATTCTGTGTCCACCCATTCGGATATTCTACTGAGAAGCCATTCGAGGTGCATGTAGTGTCGCACAAAGTGAAACCAGCATCTGGTGTTGGCGTTGGTGTGAATGTGGGTGATGGAGTCGGTGTGGGAGATGGAGCAGAAGTTGGACTGGGATTTGGCACTAAGGTAGGTGTTGGCACACTTGTTGCCGTGGCATTTTGATGGGAGAGTTGTTCTTTACTGGAATTGCTAGTGCGAACAAGCAATGTTGCGCCAAAAGCCAATATAGTAATGAGTGCCAATGTTATAAAAATAGAAATAATGATCAGAGCAATATTGCTTCGTTTCTTTGGCGGCGGTGGCGTAAAACCTGGGGGCATTCCATAACCTTGTCCAGTAGGATACGTTTGAGTCGGGGGGTACATAGTGCCCGTATAATTATCACTCTGAAAAGGCATCATCTGGGGAATAGATTGCCCTGTGCCTGAATATCCCCATTGTATTGAAGAGTTTCCATAGTTTTGCTGAGGATACATTGTTGGATAATTCTGAACTTGATTGGATGGCGAGGCTGACATGGCTTGAGTAGGATCTTGATGGAAACCGTTTTGCTGTTGTGTACTAGATGGCATCATTGATGGTTGGTTATTGGTTGAAGGCCGCATACCAGATTTATATATATCCGAAGCAGGGGAACTGGCGCTATAATATCCACTACTCAATAGCCCCTGGCGGTTTGTTGGATCGACTGGTTTAGCTGAAAGGATGACTGGCGTGCCGCATTGGCCACAGAAGGTTTCTTCCAGGCTAATTTCGTTGCTACAATTTGGGCATCTCATTGCCATTACTTTCTTCTACAATGATGCGGTTAACAGGGCCAATTATAGCGCATCTATTGTGATTTGACTACAAATTGACCCGTTTGTCTCAGGATATAGCAGCTTGTATTATTCTTCAGGATTTATCGGGCGGGGAACAGTTTCTTTCTCAAAATTGATGGTTATGCGCTGAAGATCTTCGTCTGCATAATAGTGATAAGCGACTATTGATGTATCAGGAATTCCTTGTAAACGTCGTTGTACTTGTTGTAATAACGATGGTGAGTGGTCAAATGGTCCACTAATAATGAGCCATACCCACGGAATATTCTCTTCGGTATTGACTCGTTTCATATTTTGATAGTCTGTTCGGCTCGCAACTGCCAGACCCGTGGGATGGCTGTGATAGGCCCCTACCACTCTGCCAGGATACGCGAGATCTGCAGAAAGTAGTTCTTCTGGAGCGAATTCAAAGTATACCGGTGAGTTATATATGTTCCGCATCGGATGTATGTCTTCGACGTGCCAGTTTCCTATCTGGTCAATAGTCCCTATGAGTAATCCGCACGCTTCTATCCGTTGGCGTTTATAGACATCGAGAAGTAATGCTTCATTAGCCTTTGCGCCAATGGAAACTTCCGCTTTTTGATTTTTTCGCATAGTGCCTCATTATATCAATTCTGGCTTCACATGCAAAAATTGATCGCTACTGTAGCGTCTTAGATCACCGATATGTTTCACTGTTATATCGGGTGCAAAGTTGTCTGGTTTCGAATCTACCGCATATTTACCTTGTTGCACAAAGACGGTAGTAAGCTTATTGCCCAAAATCACCTTGCTTTCATGGAGAATCTGGGGTTTATCATCGATCATCGCATAATGATCGGCAGGATATTGTTTCATGATCTCGTGGAGATGTTCTTGTTTATGTATGTAAATCAATACACGCCCCTCGACAGTTTCGGCAATGGCGCTGTTGAAGATTTTTTCTGCCTGGAAATACAAATCGCCGTCCGAGACAATTACCGTTAGCCCTAATGTACGCAAGTAACGAAGTGTCTCCAGCGTATGTGGGTAGAGAGCGTTAAAGAATGGATAGTTATCGAAGAGTGAATGTACATGCAAATAGGTTTGTTCATCCAGTTCTGAAAGAGGAATTTGTTCTCGCAGCCACTTCAGAGCGAGTGGAATATTGACCACGCCACTTTCCTCCCTTGCTTGTTCGTAGAGTTCCCAAAAGCGGCTAGTCACTGTCTCCCCCATTTCCACTTTGATATGTTCGTCTAAATCACTTTTGACAAAGTCATTATCGATGAGCGTATTATCTACATCGATCAAAAAGACAAGTGTTGGCATGGCTCATCCCTCTTTCAAGAATATGTTACGCACTACTATATTACTGCTTGTGAGTGCTTTGTGGCAAGGAAATAGGTCAAGCTAGTTTTAACTGTTACATTAACGTGATCTCATCCATTACAAAGCCACAGCAATTTTCCTTGATCCCATCCATTCACTAATATCGTGTCATGAGCATTCAATGGACTGCTCTAACCCTTGACACTCAACAACCTATGTTTTATAATAATCGTACCGTAAAGTACGGTACGATAAAGAGATGAGAGTCAATGAAACAAAGACAGAATATACGCGCACAACAGACACGAGAACGACTTCGCACCGCCGCCCATCGACTCTTTATCCAGCAAGGATATCAAGTGACGAGCATTGACGCCATTTTGGCGGAAGCAGGGATTTCCTCAAAGGAGACCTTCTATCGCTACTATCCTGGCAAAGAGGCACTTTTTATCGATGTACTTGGCCACCTGACAATGGAGCAGCCAGACTTTTCCGAGAAACTTGCGGCCCTTCCCTCACCAAATGATCTGCCATCGCTACGCCAGGCACTCCTGCAACTTTCAAGCGAGATCCTTTCCATGATGTGCCAGCCCGGTTATCTTCCCCTGGTACGTATGATCATCGCAGAAGCGCCACGCTTTCCGCAACTCGGTACCCTGTTTTTCTCAACTGTCACGCAACGTGGTCTCGCCATCATCACCTCGCTGCTACAAACAGCCAGAGAGCAACAGGTCATCGCCGACATTGATTTCGATGCTGTGTCGCGTATGTTGCTTGGTGGGCTTTTAAGCTATGCCATTTCAGGTCTGATATCCGAAGAAGAGCAGGCACAGCCTCCACCTCTTGAACGCGCTGAGGTACTCATTGAGGTCATAATGCGCGCATTGACACCATTAAACTGTTAACACTGGTCTTAATTAAGGAGAATAGAATGTTACGTGATCGCATACGTACCTTTAACAAGCACGTCACCAATCGAGTATTACGCGGGTTTACGAACTTTTCCCAAGGCCCGTTTGCTATCATCCGTCACGTTGGTCGTCGAAGCGGAAAGACTTACGAGACAGTGATCTGGGTATGGCAGATGAGAGAAGGGTTCGTGATTGCCTTAACCTATGGGGAAGAAGTGGATTGGTATCGCAATATGAAGGCAACCCGGGGTGGTACAATATTCTGGCATCAAAGGCTTTATGCGGTAGGGAAACCAGAATTAATTGATACCGAAAAAGCTCTGATAGCGTTTCCTGCTTTTTTCAGGCTGCTTTTTCGAACATTTGGCAAGCAGATGAAGTTTGTGCTTATGAAGCCATCAGGCCCTGTGCCAGTCCAGCATTGATGAGGTGCAAACCAGAAACAGACAAGGCCCTTCATGAGTTAACTGCCTGTATGACATATATTGAGAGAGTGGTCAGACACATGTACCTGTTATGTACGTAGGAACATACTCTTTCCATAGTATACCTAACAAGATAGCAGAAAGTAGAAACACGGTGTCAACAGAAATAGTGAAAGTGAAGCCTGAACGATTAAACCTGGAAACGATTGATGCTTCTCTCAGGACAGTCGAGATGCATTGGACGGAGATTGATGATGAACTGGAACTGAGAGGAATTGGTCGAAAAGACACGCCTTTTACTGCAACTATTCGTATGAGAATGATGAGCGCCTACAGTTATTTAGATACTCTGCTTGAGCAGCAGATCGTGCCATTTTCAAAAGAAAGCATTGAGCATATGCTTATACTGAATGAGAGAGTTCATTACGGTACAGATCAACAGCTAATCGCTGAGTATACCAAAGCAATTACAGCGACGGCTGAAAAGTTCTATACACACATAGGTCCGATAAAAAATTGGTATGGGCTGCACATAAAACGGAGGAATAATCCACTGAAAATCGCTGCCGAAATCTATGTGAGTATTCTTGGCTATCCGCAGTTATTTATCGAGGGGAATCACCGGACAGGTTCGCTGATCGCGAATTGGATTACGGTGTATAACGGCTTTCCTCCTTTCGTTCTGGCGGTTGACAACGCCATCGCCTACTTTGCACCTTCGGCTGAAATCAAAAGCTTTGCGGACAAGTCAACCTGGCGTGGGCAAGCCAGGCTTCCCAAGTATCGGAAATCCTTTCTCGCATTCTGGGAACGTCATATCGACAGCCGCTATTTGATTCGGGCGTAATAGAGGGGTTGTGCTGGTTCCTTATGCGATCATTACGCAACAGAGCAAAGATTTTTTCTTCTCCAGGAGCGTGCTTATCATGAAAGGTTTTCAGAAGAATGCAGACGAACTCAATCCAGCCTTACATTTCGACTCCCACAGAATCGGGATGGCCGCGTGTGTGTTGACCTATCCGTTTGACAACACTATAATCAAGCAGTATATTATATCCGGTAAGTAAAATTACTGACATACCTCGTTAGGTGAGGCGGCTGTATGAACATAAGCCACTGATCAGAAACGTCGAGAGACGCCAACGATCAGGCCAGGTCTTGTCGGCAGAAGGCGAGATCCCAAGTGGCTGGATAGCTGAGAGCTATCTTACGTCCTACAGTGCCAAAGCTCAACTAGAGGGGGAACATATATACAATGGCCATGTAACGCCCCCTCTCGACAGGGGGCATTTTTTAGACTTTGTCCCTTCCAAGGAGGAATCCTTGTCATTCACGCTGCTAACACTGCTTCGCCTCGAGCCTGCGGCTCAGGCAGGGTGTAAGGAGATGCCTTATGAACAAGGTCGCGAAGTCACGTCAACGTCGTGTTCGACGTGTGTGGATACGCCAACTGCTGCTCATGCTCTCTGTGATTGGCCCGGGGCTTATTACAGCCAATGTTGATAACGATGCCACCGGCATTACTGGCTATTCATTAGCAGGTGCAAATTATGGGTATGGCCTGCTCTGGGCAGTGGTACTCATCACGGTCAGTCTTGCAGTCGTCCAGGAAATGGTAGCGCGTATGGGGGTTGTGACTGGAAAAGGGCTGGCAGACTTGATTTGTGAAAAATTCGGTGTGCGCATTACCTTTGGAGTATGGTGCTGTTACTTATCGCCAATTGTGCGACAACAGTGGCAGAATTTGCGGGTGTGTCCAGTTCCATGAGCATTTTTGGTGTCAGCCCGTTTCTTTCGGTTCCACTAGCAGCTATCCTTGTCTGGGTGTTAGTGGTTCGTGGCAACTATCGCTATGTTGAGCGAATTCTGCTCGGGCTGTGCCTGATATACTTCAGCTATGTGTTCAGCGCCATTATCATCCACCCGAACTGGGGGCAGGTCTTGCATGATACATTGATTCCGCAGATCCAATTCAATCAGGCCTACTTGCTGACCCTGGTAGCGGTGATCGGTACAACCATTGCACCTTGGATGCAGTTCTACCAGCAATCTGCTATCGCGGACAAGCAAATCAAGGTTGCTCATTTACGCTACGAGCGCATCGATACCTATTGTGCAATGATCGTCGTTTGATGGGACGTTTTGTGAATGGTCATATCCGCAACTGGATTGCCTGGATCACAACCATCGTGATGACGATTCTCACGCTCTTAATCATTGTGTCAACACTCTTTCCGAGGCTTTTTGGTGGATAGTCAAACTTTCGATTGTAGGAGAAGGGAAAAGAAAGCTATAACCTCGGTCGTTCATTGAAGTGCTTTAGTTGGGAACCACAGATAGCCATTACAACATTGATTGTAAGGACTGCAAAGAAGATCACAACAAGTGTCGCTAGCCACCCAATGATTCCCGCATGAAGTTCAGTAATAGCGCCAAACATAAAAACTGCACATAATATGAGTATAACCAGGGAAACGATTGCTACTATCAGGCGATCTCTAGAAGTCGGTACATATACCGGTTGAGACCAGTTTTCTTGTTTGGCCTCAGGCATCATCTGCGTATCACGTTTTATATATATGGAGGGTAATTCTGATAACATCATGGTGGCCTCCGAATTTCTTGTTGAAGATTCACATGCTATTTAATGCTTACCATTATGATACTAAAGTCACATTAAAGAATGGTCTCAATAACCTTTCATAATCTCACAAAATGATAACAGTATCTATCAATATAGTGCACGAACTATCAACTTGTCTCTGCTCTACGCGTTCAAAGAGTATATTGCATCCGACATTGTTATTATGCTTCCTGGAGCATATGACTTGTCGAAGGCAAGCAAATAAGGTGAGGCCGTTCCTTAGAGCACAGTGGCATAGAGGTGCCATATGCTACGCTACGCGATAGGGCTCGGCTGGTGTTACTAAGAAGATATGGAGGGAATGCATGGCTCAAGTCTTTGTCCCGGATAATCCGCGTGAGCGCGAGCAACTCCAGGGTGGCGTCGGTGTCAGTGATCGCGAGCAACGACCGCAGCGTAAATCGTACACATCTCGACGGTTTGGAACCATTGATCTTGTCGTGATTCTTGCGATTGTGGCTGCAATTAGCTTACTCGTGTTAGCGGCTGCTCGTTGGGCTACGCCGCTCACTCCTGCAGTGACTATCAACCTTTCGCCTTCAGCGTTGCCTGCATATGCCTGGTATTCTCTCTTACGCATGATTCTAGGTTACTTGCTTGCTCTCATATTCACGTTAATCTATGGACAAATCGCTGCTACCAGGAAACGGGCAGAGACAGTCATGATCCCTTTACTCGATATACTCCAAAGCATACCCATTCTCTCATTCCTCCCGACCGTTATTCTCTTGCTTGTTGCTGCGTTCCCTAATTCCAACGTCGGCCTTGAACTGTCTAGTATCATTTTCATTTTTACCAGCATGGCCTGGAATATGACGTTTAGTTTCTACCACTCGGCTCGCACCCTTCCGTCAGATTTAAAGGAAGTTGCCACCATTACTCGATTACGTCCCTGGCAGCGCTTCATCAGATTGGTCGTACCTGCCTCCATGATTGGTTTGATTTGGAATAGTATGATGAGTTGGGCTGGTGGATGGTTCTTCTTAATGGCTTCCGAACAATTTACTCTTGGGCCTCGTTCGTATCAGTTGCCTGGTCTTGGTTCATATTTGCAAGCAGCCGCCAACGCTGGCAATACTGGCGATATTATACTTGGTCTTTTCACTCTCATCTTGCTAATAGTCTTATTAGATTTAGTGTTCTGGCGTCCACTTGTGGCATGGGCTGATAAATTTAAAGTAGAGATGAGTAGTGGTGCTGATGAGCCTCATTCATTTGTACTTAATTCCCTGCGTCGATCAGCCCTTATAGCAGCGGCAAATCAAAGGGTGTTCCAACCAATTGGCTCTTTCATCGCACGGCTCTTGAATCGCATTCAGCCTTTACAGAAAGAAGAGTTACCTGAAAAAGAGCAGTATTCACCTCAACTATCACCTCGACGGATAGTGAACATTGTTTTTGTCTTGCTTCTGATAGTCCTTGTTCTGTTTGGACTTTGGGGAGCTGGAAAACTACTGGTCCAGGTCCAGCTTGCCACGTGGGGTTCGCTGCTCCTGGCAGCCTTTGTCACCTGGCTGCGTACCCTCGTAGCCTTACTTATTGGAGTCATTTGGACAGTTCCCGCCGGTGTGGCGATTGGACTTTCACCACGTTGGTCACGTCGTTTGCAACCCGTTGTTCAGGTCGTGGCTTCTATTCCAGCAACAGCTGTCTTTCCAGTGCTCTTACTGGCACTACTCGCTTTACCTGCTGGGCTTAATATCGCGGCGCTTCTCCTCATGCTCCTGGGAACACAATGGTATATCCTTTTCAATGTGATAGCCGGAGCTATGTCTATTCCAAGCGATTTACGCGAGGCAACCACCATCTATCATGTTCTTTCCTGGAGACGCTGGCGTACGCTCATTCTCCCAGCAATTTTTCCTTATCTCATTACCGGTTTACTTACAGCTAGCGGTGGGGCGTGGAACGCCAGTATTGTCTCAGAGTATGTCCAATTCAGCGGTCACACATACAGTATCTTTGGACTGGGCGCAAGTATCGCAGAGGCTGCCGCATCTGCAAACTATCCAGTATTGCTTGCTGCAACGCTTCTGATGGCAGCCTTTGTTGTTTTAATTAACCGTCTGGCCTGGAAACGATTATATGCGCTGGCTGAACGCCGGTATACACTGGATTAGGAGGATACCTATGTTAAATCAGCAAGCAAGCCCACAAGATGGTTCTACTCAGAACGCTGAAGTGTTACTTGAGGCACGTGATATCTATAAAACCTTTGCGAAAAAGGAAAAACGGCGGCGCGGTCCCCCTCCACCTCTGGTATTGGATAATATCGAGGTCCAAATCCATGCAGGTGAATTTGTGGCGCTGCTTGGACCATCTGGCTCAGGCAAATCGACCCTTTTGCGCATCCTGGCCGGATTGCTACAACCAACCTCGGGACAAATTTTGTTCAAAGGGGTACCCCAACACGGCGCAAATCCACACCTGGCGATTGTGTTTCAATCCTTTGCCCTCTTTCCATGGCTGACTGTGTTACAAAATGTGGAACTGGGGTTGCAAGCACAGGACCTCACCCGCACCCAGCGTATGAAAAGTGCCCTGGCAGCTATCGACTTGATTGGGTTGGATGGCTTCGAGGATGCATATCCTAAAGAGTTATCGGGCGGGATGCGCCAGCGAGTCGGTTTTGCGCGAGCTCTGGTGGTTGAGCCGGAACTGCTCTTCATGGATGAACCCTTCAGCGCGTTGGATGTGCTCACGGCTGCGAACCTACGCAAGGAGTTGCTCGGATTATGGCAATCAAAAAGTATGCCCACTCGCGCAATTGTGATGGTCACGCATAACATCGACGAGGCGGTGAGTATGGCCGACCGCATTCTTGTCTTGGGAGCCAATCCCGGTCGCATCCGCTGCGAACTGCCAGGACTTCCCAATGAACACCGTACGGTACAGTCTCCGAAACATACGGAAATGGTAGATCTCATCTATCGCATCATGACCAGCCCAAAGGAAGATATAACCTCTCTCCTATCACAAAGCGTTCCGGAGGCTAGAACAGGACCGCTGGTTTCCCACCCTGCACGCGCATACCAGATTCTACCTCATGTTGCCATCAGTGATGTAACAGGCCTGGTGGAAATGGTGCAGTTGCGTGGAGGGCGTGAGGATCTGTATCAGCTTGGACGTCACCTTAACATGGAAGTCGATGATCTCCTACCAATTGTAGAGGCGACAGATATACTTGACCTGGCGGAGACGGAGGAGGGTGACCTGGTGTTGACCCCTGCGGGTCAACGCTTTGCCGAGGCTGGTGTACTGGAAGAGAAAAAGGTCTTCCGTGAACAGGCTCTCGCTCATATTGCTCTGCTGCGCCAGATCGTGCATACACTCGAAGGGGCGCCTGGGCATACTCTACCTGAAGAGTACTTCTTAAGTCTGCTGGAGGAGCACTTTGATGAGGACGAGGCTCAGCAACAATTGGATACCGCCATCAACTGGGGACGTTACGCTGAACTGTTCACCTTTCAGGATGATCGAGGTGTATTCCGCCTTGAGGATCCTGAACCTGCTGAAACCGTTTGAACGACATCTTGTGTATGGTAGGAGCTGAAAAATGAATATCAGGTACAAGTCAAAGAAGGATGCGTGGCTCGTCGTTATCATAGCTATTGCGTTTCTCATTTCTCTCTTATCACTCATCTTGACTATTATAACTCCAGGCGCCTTCCAGCAAGGTGGATGGGTGTCAGTTGTTGTCGTTGTTGTGGTATGGGCTTTTATAGCAAGTCTTATCTGGCCTTTGTATTGTCAATGACCTCCGCTCAGAGAGCGGAGGCTTGTGGTTACCTCTGAACTCCACCGCAACTCAGCATACCGTTGCAGGCGTGCCGCTTTGGCTTCTCTGTCCGAGGCATCAGGGGCCATTGACAAATACCCCGTCCTGATCCAGTCCTGCCGGACCAGGAGCGTCCTGAGCGTCACATTTCTTGCGCCAATCAGATCGGCGTGGAGCGTGTACCCACACCTGGGATTCTGACACACAAAGAGCAACCCCTTGCGGGGGCGGTTGCTATCCTCGGTGTGCCCGCACATCGGACACGCTTTTGAGGTGTAATCCGCATCGACCTTGACGGCCAAAGAACCAGCAAGCGCGGCCTTGTAGCTGATGAGAGCGTGCAATTCGGCGAAGGACCACTGGGAATACACGCGATTGGCTTTGCGAGCTTTTACAGAAACAGGCTCAGACCCTTTGCCGTTTTTCTTGCGTTTGCGTTTCTTGCGCTTTGTTCGCTCTCGAATATCCGTCAAGTGTTCTAGTCCAATAAGGGTGTGTGGGTGCTGCTCAACGATCTGTTTGGCGATGATGTGATTGGCTTGCGCTTTGAACCGTCTCTCTCGTTGCTCGATCCGCTTCAAACGACGTTTCGCACCACGAGTGCCTTTGTGCTGCAAGCGTTTGCGTAAGCGTGCGTAATGGTTGGCTTTGTGTCGTGTTCGTTTCCCTGAGTGAAAGCCTGTCTTGCCTGTCGAAGTAGAAGTGACAGCAAGGTAGCGGATACCCACATCTACCCCGACCACTTCGGTATAGCTCTCAGGCGTGGGATCAGGCTTCTCGATGCAGAGGGAAACAAGCAAATAGAAGATTTTCTTCGGTTTATCGTACCAAAGCTTCGCATCCCCGATGCGTGCTCCGGCTCGAATGAGTGCGATATGCTGATCGTAGCCCTGATAGGGGGCGCTCATCCGTCCATTGAGCGTCCCGACACTGACACGACAGTCACACTGAAAGGTGTAATCCCGCTCATAGGTGTACTGTACCGTCGGGGAACTGTACTTGGGAGGCTTGTCCAGGCCCTTAAAGCGTTTCTTGGTGATCTTGACCCGGCGATGCTCCACATTCTTCTTGAGCTTGGTCCAGAGTCCTTTGTAGGTTGCCGAGACCTGCCGTTCGACGCTACAGGCCAGTTGCGAGGGGAGATGAGAGCGAACACGAAGCTCTGCATACATGCCTTTGTGCAGCCGGGTGACATTGCTGGTCTTACCCTGAGAGAAGGCATACCGACTCACCGCGTTGAGCGCATCACGGTATGCCAGTTGAGTCTGGCGTAATGCCTCAAATTGCTCTTTTGTGGTTGTGAGCTTGAGTTTAGCGGTGATGATCTGCTGCATGCTCTTCCTTGCGAGAGAGGGACGAGAGAGCTTCCCGTCGCTGGTCATACTATGCTGGTACGCTGCTACGAAGATATTCCTATTGGGCTTGTTCTTTCCGGTAATACTCTGCTTCAGCGGGGGCAAGTGGGCACCCAGATAGCCGACGAGATAGCCCAGGTATTCGGGAAGATGCTCCATCCTCATCTCAGCGCGCGTGATAGCACCCCTGTTCGTCGGGCTGTACGATGAGTCGGAGTACTTCTTCAGCGGTCAACTGTGCAGCATGCTGTGGCTCTTCTGGTGGGCGTCTATCTTCGCTATAAATGTCCTGGAAATACCACTGACGCGCTGAAAGAAACCCTTTCCGAAATGCCTCGTTGTCGAGGATGAGGGTAATAGTTCCCCACTGGACCTGTTGCGGTGCCATGTGACAAGCTTCTCCTTTCGCTTGACTGATGGCTCCCCTGTCGCTATCATGCGACACGGAGAGGCTAGATTGACTTAACTGGCTAGTCTCTCTGGCTGGCTCACTGTGGGAACAGAAGCGCCAACATTTCTCTGTAATCCGCGAAGACTGTACAGACTTACCATACAATAACTATGCCTTCCCTTTGCTCGTCTGTCAAGACTGTATTGACTTTATTTTCTGACTATGTTACTTTGTGGGGTGTAATCTGTGGAAAGGAGGTTGAGTATGCTCAGTGGCGACAGAAAGACCGATAGATACGAAAGAAGTTGCTGAAATGTTAGGAGTCACCCCTCGGACAGTGACTAGGTTAGCTGAGAGGGGAGAAATTCCCGGTTTTAAGGTGGGAGATGTCTGGCGGTTTCATCGTCAAGATATTCTAAACTACATAGAGAAACAGAAACAAAAACGGCAACCTCCCCCGTAAGAGGAAATGCCTATCTTTACCCGCTATTCTTGTCCTAATTCGATATATTTGAGCACGGTATCTATGCTCATATCCCCGACACTCCCCACATAGTACGAACGAGACCAGAATGCACCGCCCCATAAGTGTTTCTTGACGCGCGGGGAACTGCTAAAACACTTTCCGGGCGGTGGTACCTTTGAGCTGGTGAGCGATCTGTGAAGGTGCGATGGGTGGAGGTGCACTGAGAAAGAGATCGACATGATCTGGTTGCACGTTGAGCGCGCCTATCGTCCAGGCGTTAGCTTCACAGATGCGGCGAATTTCCCGTTCGATAAACGTCGCCAGCTTCCCAACAAGAATCTTTTTGCAGTATTTGGAACACCAGACAAAATGGTAAGCCAACTTGTAAGTGACGTGTTTGGTGTGCAGTGCATCCATACACGTCAGTGTAACAAATGTTCTAAATCTTGTATAGTCCCTTTGTGGGCCCCCTTACCCCTAGATGAATCATAGGGGTATCCGGCGGTCCTCACATGAAATAACCCCCACCGAATTGATTGTGCGCGGTGGACTCTTACATTGGGAGATACCACTCAGTTCTATCCAACAAGTACTCCCGACACATAACATGCTTGCTTCCCCTGCATTATCACTTGACAGGCTTCGTATAGAGTACAGCCAAAAAGACAAGACGCGTTTTATGCTGATCTCACCCAAAGATAAGTCAGGCTTTTTGAGAAAACTTGCCCAGAATGCAGGAGACTTTGAACTAAGAGATGATGGTATTGTGCGTCTGGTATGATCTGTTATAATCAGCATATCAAAAACTGAAATTGAAACATTGAGTAAACGAGACGAAACACAAATAGCAATGGACATGGGAAACGAACAAAAGCGAGTATTGCTTTTAATGTCTCCTGCAACATACAGGGCGGGAGCTTTTTTAAGCGCCGCTAGAGCATTAAATCTTGAAGTTGTGGTAGGAATCGACCTGCCTGAAACTCTGAAAGAATATTGGCATGTGCCTCTTGGGTTAGATTTTGCAAATCCACATGCCTCGGTCCAGACCATCGTAGAATTTCATCGGAATCATCCGCTTCAGGCTATCATCTCGGTTGATGATAGTGCTACAGAACTTGCTGCTCGTGCTGGTACTGCGATAGGTTTGGCGCAAAACTCACCCCAGGCCGCTGAGGCGGCACGCGACAAACTACTGATGCGTACTTTGATGTCGGCTGGAGGTGCGCCGTGTCCAATCTTTCGCCCATTTTTATTGAATAATGATTCAGATGACATTGCATCACAGGTCATCTATCCTTGCGTGCTAAAACCATTACGTCTTTCTGGCAGCCGAGGGGTTATCCGCGCAAATAACCCTCAGGAATTTATAGTTGCTTTTAACCGTCTAAAACGGCTCCTGATTTCCGAAGGCAATTCTGAACACGAAACATCTATACTGATCGAAGACTTTATACCAGGTTTCGAGATTGCATTGGAAGGTTTGCTTACAAAAGGCCAGTTAAAAGTGCTGGCTCTATTCGATAAACCTGATCCATTAGATGGCCCTTTTTTTGAAGAAACGATCTACATAACTCCGTCGCGTCTATCAGCAGATGTACAGGGAAAAATTGCACAGTGTGTTGCTACTGCCGCCGCATCGCTTGGGTTGCGGGATGGGCCAGTGCATGCGGAATTACGTGTAAATGACCAGGGGCCATGGATGTTGGAGATTGCTGGCCGTTCGATTGGAGGCTTATGCTCGACTATTCTCGAGTTTGGCTCCGGTATGTGTTTGGAGGAATTGATTCTACGCCATGCCATTGGATACGAAATTGCCACAATCGAGCGAGAAAAACATGCTGCCGGTGTGATGATGATTCCCATCCCATCGGCGGGCATCTTGAAAGCTGTACATGGTGTCGAGGAAGCACAAAAAGTGCCACTTGTCACAGGTGTTGAGATCACTGCTAAGCTCAACTACCCTCTTGTCCCACTTCCTGAAGGTGCTAGCTATCTGGGCTTCATATTCGCGCGTGGTGAAACTCCTCATGAGGTCGAAGATGCGATTCGAAAAGCGCACAAACTTTTAAAGTTTGAGATTAGGCGAGAGATCCCGGTATTAAGTATGTGACTAGACAAACGATGAGCTATGGGAAGCTGCTTCAAATGAGCAACCTCTCATAGCGCATTCATTTTTATCTATATGCCATGCTTGTATTACAGTTTGTCCATCTGACCTAGCTGATCTGTTGTACCCAGGCTTTTTTCTTCTCCAAAGAAGCTGTCATTGGTGAAATTGCCTTCAAGCTCTGGTTTAGGAATAAAATCAACCGTCTCTTCATGCGAATTCACTATTCTGCTATCGCTCAGAGCTACACCAGGAGGAAGATCAGCGTTATTCGCTCCACTTGTAAACAGGATACCGAATGCTTCCTTGTCTTTGCCCTCAGCTTTTACCGATACGATGATTCGAGTATTTTCGGGTGTTTGCTCTTCGGGTGCTGAGTGCAGGCTCACCACTTTGGATTTAACCTGATCATCGGTAAAGCCAGCCTGTTTGAGTTTTTCCACTGCGTGTTGGGCTTTTGCCTGGTCTCTGAATACACCCACAATTGGGGAAGGTCCAGTGTTTTGCATGAGTCGCCCCCTATAAATAATGAGTTCGGGTTCATTTGCTGCAAGTCTACACCTATTAAAGCCGCGTTTACTTTCAATTACTATACCATATTTAAAGCGAAATGTTACCTCATGTGGCATTCTCACTTATGCATGGAAGCATTTCCTATAGCCATTGAATATAGCAGATGCTGAACTAGCACTTTAGCCCAACAATCGCTATTTGAATAGTGGGGCGAAGGTAGAATAGATGAGCCAGATATTGAGGCTAATTATGACCAAACTGCAGACGATGGCTAACCAGGTTGTAATCTTCCTATTGACCAGAGTGCCCATAATGTCACGACGTCGTGTGAAATAGATCAAGGTGATCACTGGTAAGGGTAGGACAAAACAGAGCACCACCTGGCTTATCACCAAGGTGCTGGTTGGATTAAAACCTATCGCGGCGACGAGAATTGCCGGAAGCATCGTTACCAATCGCCGTATCCAAATGGGAATTGTGAAGCCCACAAATCCTTGCATGATGACCTGCCCGGCCATTGTGCCGACTGTGGAACTTGAGAGACCAGAGGCTAATAGTGAAATCGCAAAGATGGTACCGGCTGCTGCTCCAAGTAAAGGTGTGAGCGTTTGATACGCAGAGTTTATATCGGCTACGTTATGTTGACCATGCGCAAAGAAAGTGGATGCAGCCATATAAAGCATGGCCATATTGATGAGCCCTGCCAGGCCCATAGCAATCACGACATCTGGAATGCTCAAACGGAATATGCGCCGCGCATCTTGTTCGCTGCGCGGGATGATCCGTTGTTGGGTCAGGGAGGAATGTAGGTAGATCACGTGTGGCATTACGGTTGCTCCAATGATGCCAACGGAGAAAAGAATGCTCTGTGATCCTCCTAACCAGGGCACGAATGTATGAAATCCGATCTGCCCCCAATCCGGACGCGAGAAAAATGTCTCTATGATGTAACATACCGCGATCACCCCAACCAGAACTGTAATCACCACTTCTAAGGCGCGGAAACCTCGCCGTTCTAGCAACAAGATAAGATAGGTCGCGACCCCTGTAATCAATGTGGCAATGAGTAGAGGAATGCCAAAAAGGAGATTGATAGCGATACTTGCTCCCAAAAATTCAGCAAGGTCCGTCGCCATAGCCGCTATCTCTGAGATAATCCACATAGTATAGACGACTGGTTTGCGAAACTCTTGTCGGCACAGTTCTGCCAGATTTTGCCCAGTTGCCAGACCAAGTTTAGCAGAAAGCGTTTGTAGCAACATCGCCATCAGGTTAGCTAATGCAATCACCCAGAGAAGATTGTAGCCAAATGCGCTGCCGCCAGCAATGTTAGTGGCAAAATTACCGGGATCAATATAGGCTACGCTGGCGATAAAGGCTGGCCCCAGGAAAGGGAGAATGGCAAGCAGACCTTTTTTTCTCCCATCAAGCGCTGCTCGCGCAGCGGCGCGGGTTCTCGTTTCCTTGGAGAATTGCTCAAGAGGCACGCCTACGTCGTCAGGCGAGACTTTAGCATTGGACAGTGATGGATAGGTTCTCATGCATGCTCTCCCAGCGAGTTTGGAGAAGAAGCAGTTTCGCTCATCGTATCTGGCATGGCAGGGCGAACAAGGACAGCTTTCGTTACCGCATCTCCAACAGCATGGGTCTGTTCTCCGATGCGGATTGTAAATACCCCATCGTAAGGAGCAACTGCCAGTACCTTTATCAGTGTGCCTGGAATGAGACCTAACTCGGTCAAATAGCGAAGTAGATCGGGTCGATCATCATTCACGCGCTGCACAATGACCTGCTGACCTGGCTGTATAGTCGCAAGCGGCTGACTTTTTGTAATAACAACCCCGCCTGCTTTGTTTGGAATTGGGTCACCATGCGGATCCTCTGTCGGATATCCCAATAGTGCATCCATTCGGTCGACAAATGCATCCGAAATCGCGTGCTCAAGGTGCTCTGCCTCTGTATCTACCTCATCTAAAGGAAAGCCCATACTCTGCACAAGAAAGAGTTCGAGTAGGCGATGACGACGAACGAGTTCGGTCGCCATAATAAGGCCCGACTCTGTCAGCTCAACACCATGATAGGGGGTATAACTTACATAACCTCGCTCAGACAACCATTTAAAAAGTTGAGTCACGGTGGCGTCACTCAGTTGCCCGCTGGGTTCCAGGGACTGCAAGCGCTCTTTCATAGCCGAGGTACTAATCGTTTCCCCTCGCTCGCGCAATTTATAACATAACTTTAAGCAGTCTATAGTACGGATCGGTAAAGTCCGCAATTCTGGCGACATGATGATAATCCTTTAATTTCAATGATGAAAACAATAAACTTTATAATGCTAAAAATAAATTACCATATAAATGAATATTCTGTCAAGTTTTTAGCAAAAAGAAGTTTGAAATGGTTGGTAATAACGAACCAGGACAATAAGCTATACTATGAAGAAAAGTAAAAGGCGAAGGAGAGATGAAAAAGCTGTCCAAAAACAAACAAGAAACAATCTATACAATCCCTGTTCTGGTCCTTATCGTTACGGTAGGCATCTCATTCTTGGGATTGGGATTTATAATGCCTCTCAGGGCCTTATATGGTCGGCAATTGGGAGCATCGAGTGCCGAAATTGGACTGATGACAACATCCTTTCTCCTGGCGGGCTTTCTCGCTACCCCTGCAATAGGCTGGCTATCAGATCGTATAGGATATAAAAATGTACTCTGGATAGGCCTACTTATGCATGCTGGACTTATGATCGCCTATGTATATGTTCAGGATCCTCTTATGCTGATTGGCCTGCGAGGCTTAGAAGGCATTGCCTCGGTCAGCGTCTTACCCCCAACACGAGCACTCATGAACTTACTCGCTCCTCGAGAACGCCAGGGGGAAGCAATGGGTTTGTTGAGTGCGGCCCAAACAGCAGGTATCATGATTGGACCTGCTGTAGGAGCATTACTTGCGAGCCAAGCAGGATACTCACTCTCATTTTTCATCGCCAGCATACCACTTGTTTTGGCAGCCATCGTCACGATCATCTTTTTGCCGAATCGGGGAAAACGGGGTTCCGTTTCTTCTGCATCAGGACGACAAAACACATTTTCTGAACTTTTTACTCGTCCGTTAGTCTTAACGTATTCTCTACAGATTGTTTTGATGATCGGTAATGGGGTAGTGATGGCGATTTGGAGCCTGTATATGTTGGATCGAGGTGCATCATTGCCCTTGATTGGCTTATCTTATACGACATTTGCACTGCCCATCATTATTACTGCCCCTCTTTCTGGCCGTCTATCTGATCGCTATGGGCGCTACTGGCTGTTTCTTTCAGGGATGTTACTAACAGGAGTTATTTTTTGCTTATACAGCCTGCCTTCTGTTACAGCCTGGCCAATTATCTTCATTTCAATTGCCGAGGGCATTGTAACTTCCGTTGCTCGTTCTTCCCTAGATGGACTATTAGCAGATATCATTCCTTATGATGCTCGAGGGAAGGTGCAGGCTAACTATACAGCAGCGGGTTTGATCGGAAATTTGATTGGTGCTACAGCGGCAGGTTTACTCTATGGATACTCTACTGGCTTGCCTTTCTTGATTCAAGGGTTGATCTGTTTCGGAGCTGGCTTGTTATTGTTGTTACCAGGAATATCTCGCACGTTTTTTGCTGCTCGTAAGAATCTGCAAACCCAGATCCTAAACCAGGAATTGGTTGAAGAGACAATGGTCGAAATGTAAGACCATCTCCGAATGACACCTTTAGCTTCAATTTCGCGATACCTTTGTAGCTTGTCCTACTCACAAAAAACAGGCAATATAGCAATAACAAATTTGACCTTATTTTAACGATCATGCACTGTATAGACTGAAGGAACTGTATGCGAGAAAATAGTTTTTTGACAAATTTACGATCTTCTAAAGCAAATGTTAGAATTATCACCCGTTCAAAAGCAGCATTGTTTGCTACGCTAAGCTTAGTATTGGCCAGTTTATTTGTGGGTATAGCTCAGGTGAGTGCTGCAGGCATAACTGAAACACAGACTCAAGCTACACCGTGGGCAGTTGCTTTTGACAAAAGTGGACACGTCTGGGTTGCAGAGCCGGGCTGTGATGCAGAACCGAAATGTGGCAGCTCCTTTTCGTCCTATATCGGCGAGTATAACGACTCCAATGACACTCTCGTGAAAAACTTCTTACAACCACAAGGATATTCCAGCCCTGTTTTCCTTGTCATTGACGGCAAAGGTAATATCTGGTTCTCTGAACCAACTTCAAATGCAATCGGTAGGTTAACCCCAGGCGCATCCAGTTGGCAACAGTGGAAAGTGCCTACATCTAATGCAAGCCCATATGATTTGACCCTCGATAATAATGGCAATATCTGGTTTACCGAGTTTTCCAGCAATAAAATCGGCTTCTTCAATACCTCAACCAACCAGATTGTCGAAAATACAATTCCAACATCTGGAAGTCATCCATACGGTATCACGAAAGATCCAGGAGGAAAGATCTGGTTTGCGGAGAATGGACAGCAGAAAATAGCCAGTTTTGTTCCAACTTCAAATGGCAAAGTGAGCATCGCTGAATATAGTGTGAGTACCGCGGGAAATCCGCATCTGATCACTGCTGACCATGTCGGAAATATCTGGTACAGTGAGGGTTTTTCAGGTGACATTGGAGAATATATTCCTTCAACGAAGGTGCATAAAAACATCAATGTTGCAAGCGGTGTATCGAGTACCCATATATCAGGCATCACGGTAGATAGCAAAGGTCGAATCTGGTTTGATGACTCGTTGAGTGCGAGAATTGGGGCTTATACTCCTTCTTCGGGTGCGTTAAAAACACTGACACTTAGCAATCACAATGCACATCCATATGATGGCCTTGCACTCGATAGTTCTGGCAATACATGGTTTACCGAAGAGTATGCTTCGCCCCACGGCATGTTGGGCAGGATACCCGCTGGAACGTTGTAATATTCGGGTTTGATTGTGACCTGACAAATATAAATCAATCTGACCTTTTGAACCAAAAGGTCAGATTGATTTATTCTGGTCGACGAAGGAAGAAAATCTACATGCCCCAGGTCATGGGTAATTTCTTTGCTCCGAAGACGACAAAGCTTTTGACCATTTCTAGTGGCATGTCAGCCAGTTGCCAGTCTCCTGGCAGGCGGTCTAGCATGGCATTAAGCGCAACTTTCGCCTCCAAACGTGCTAAGGGAGCGCCTAAACAGAAATGAATGCCATGCCCGAAAGCGATGTGTCGATTGGACTCGCGCTCAATGTTGAATCGATCGGCATCGGGGAACTCTGTCTCATCTCGGTTTGCAGAGCCAATCCAGGCTATGATCACCTGACCCGGCTCGATGCGTTGATCGCCAATCATCGTCTCAGTTTTCGACACGCGAGGCATTGCTTTCACCGGCGAGTAATAACGCAACGTCTCCTCTATGGCCCCTGGCACCAGTTTACGATTATTGCGCAAGCGTTCGACTACGCCAGGATTCTCGTCGAAACAGAGGATCATATTGCCAAGCAGGTTGGTCGTTGTCTCATTGCCCGCGACTAGTAATAGGCCGCAGAAGCCGAGCAGCTCCACGTTGCTCAATCGCTGCCCATCGACCTCAGCGGCAAGCAGTGCGCTGACAAGGTCGTCCTGCGGATGCTGGCGGCGTTCCTCAAGCACCTGCGTGAAGTAGCCATACATTCCCTGGATCTCCTCATAGAGCGCCTTGCGTTCTTCTTCCGAATGGCTTTCATCGCCTGCAACAATGGCATCCGACCAGCGTTTGAAATCCTCGCGCAACTCTATAGGAATGCCCAGCAGTTCAGCTATGACTGTAACGGGCAGCGGGTAAGCCAGGTCTGCCACTACATCCATCTGACCTTTAGAAGCAACACTATCTAACAGCTCGTGCGTGATGGCGGCGATGCGTGGTTCCAGTTGTGCTACCATACGCGGTGTAAATGCCTGTGTGACGATATTACGGAGCTGGCGATGACGCGGCGGATCCATCTGCAGGATGCTAGACCCGAGAGGGTCAGACTGGTCGTCAAAGCTGGCGGACGAAAATGTCGCATATTCTGTTAGCACGCGTGAAACGTCTGCGTAGCGAAAGACTTGCCAGCCATCCCATTCTGGATGTTTGAAAACGGGCTGAGTGGCACGCATCGTGCGATACCAGTCGAATGGTCCGTAAAGTTGCTCTTTATAGCTATGTGTTTGCATGTATTCCATCTTTCTCGCTGTAACTGGTTGACTTCTCTATTTTCATTTTCTACGATTCAATCCTCGAAGGGTTGTAGCACATTCTTTCCATGTAACCCCTCTGCGTATTCATCAATGGCGCGCTTATGCTAGTGGGGAGCTTCACACTTGATATCCATCCTTACTCCATAACGTACACGGTTGTGGCCAAAAGCCGTGTGCCTTTGGGGGACTTTAAAACACATTTGAGGAGATTATGGAACAACAATCGAAACCGTCTCAGGAGGAGACGAGTACGGAACAGCAAGCGCAACATCTGAAAGTAGCAACCAGCCGTCGCTCATTTTTGAGCAAAGGACTTGCACTAGGAGGAGCCGGAGTTATCGGTGCAGGGTTGCTGGCTAACGGCCTACCTGTCTTTGCCGAGGAAAAAAGTGGTAGTCTTACAAATGGTGATATAGCCATTCTGCGATTCCTTTCTGCAGCCGAAATCATCGAAACTGATCTGTGGCAACAATACAATGAACTGGGAGGCATCCAGGACAGCGAAGTGCCAGGAGGGAGTGGGAGTCCAGGCTATGTCGCCGCCCTTTCAGTGCTGGATGGGGATATGTCTCAATATATCCACGACAATACCGAGGATGAGTTCAGCCACTTCACGTTCATTAATGCGTACCTGGTTTCGAAAGGCGCAGAACCCGTCAATTTGGATAAATTCCGCACATTGCCGAGCAGTAAAGCGACAGGAGCCCAGCAAATCGGACGGCTCACCAACCTCATGCAGCTTACCGTAGATACTAGTTATTGGACGAAGTACCGCAGCCGTTCCGGGAACCCCGATTTTGGTGATACGTTTCCGCCTGCTATCCCAGGTTTGCTGAAAGGGCAGTTCCCGGCGATTCCTAGAAACGACAATGATCTAAAAGGCTTTAAGCCTGGGAATACCCCAACTATCCCTGCTCACCTCCAGGCCATCGCTAATACGGCGGGCTTCCATTTTGCGTTTATCGAGCAGGGTGGCACCAGTCTCTATCCCTCGCTTGCTCAGCGGGTCAGCAATCCCGAAGTGTTGCGCATCCTGCTCAGTATTGGCCCAACCGAGACGGCACACTTTCAAACCTGGCACGACAAGGCAGGTAATGCTCCTGCTTTGACCGACCCCACAAACGGTTTGGTATTCCCAGACCTCAACTCCCCTCCATTTGGTGGGGAGAACTTCCAAACCAACCTGATTATGCCCGAACCAACCATCTTTCTCAGTCGCAAATTCCCACCCGTCTCGATCATTCGTCCAACCGAGACACAGGGAGCAGCAATGGGAGCAGTCAAAGCCTTAACTGACGACGGCCTTTTCATCGGCCAGTCGAAGGAATTCTTTGCCCTTCTCAACCAGTTAGCGCAGCAAGCGGATGCCGCTCAACGCTGAAATAACCAACTTTTGAACGAATTCGTTGCAGCAAGAAGCCGCAAAAGCATGCCTCTACTATATACAGAGAAACGGCCTGCCCTCCTCGTATATAGTAGGGGCGTGCCCTTGATTCCAACATAATGTTCCATCAGTTCATCAGACGAGAAGAGACGAATCGGCTTTTGGTGTCATCCTGAGCGCGAGCGAAGGATCTGGCACGATGGACAACCAGATCCTTCGCTCGCGCTCAGGATGACAAGCGGGTGTTCTCCATTCTTAACCGCATTCAGATCAACCTTTGTGGGATTCCTGAACGAACATGTTCGAGTCAATGACCCTTTCGGCACCTTCGCAACTCATGCTACCGTAGTAGAGCTCCTTTCAAAAAATGTGAATATCCAATAAATCCACATCATAGTGCATATCGCGATAGTTAAATAAGGACTTAAGAATGCTAACAGTGTTGCAAGTAGATAAATAGGGAAACCAAAATATATGCTTCGAGCCTGTATCTTCACTTGAGCAGGCGAAACGTCAGGGTTCAGAAGGGTACGTTTATGCGAGGCTGTCCACCAGAGCAGATTATAAGCAATGTTAATCAGGACAAAAAGACCGGCGTAGACCGCACAGGCCATAGCAGCAGCAGGATTTGTAAGGTATGCAGCTACAAGTGCAGTTGGGAAGGGAACCACAGTCACCAACATGAGCAAGAGGCCATTCGCAAAAAGAAAAGGGCTATCCGATTTATACACCATCTTGAAGATGCTGTGATGGCTTACCCACATGATCAAGATTGTTGCAAAACTGGTAACAAAAGCAAGATACGAGGGCCATTGACTCAACAAGGTACTGCCTAAATCCCTGACTGCATTTGTGTCACTTACTGCTATCTGTGGTACCTTTAAATTGAATACCAACAGCGTGATCGCTACAGCAAATACTCCATCACTGAAGGCCTCTATACGACCAGTCTCCTTTCTTCCCGTTTCTTTCTCGATAGTCGCATCTAGCTTCTCTTCGGACATGATTTCTCCCCCTGATTGAATAAACTGAACTATTTCTTATTCACCAAAGCATAGTAGCTTTAGCATATCATTAATGCAAAGGCTGATCTTTATGAGAAGTTCCCTTCGCGTAGGAGCGATGGTGGGCTTTTAAACTCTGCTGGCGAATAACATTTCTGATTGAATTGTGCTAGACATTAACCTCTTTCCTGACGATCATCTATGTTGTTCTACCCTCTCTCATCTGGCTTTGCAGCCTCTTTCGTGTATAGTAGGGGCATCCCCTTGCGGGTGCCCTCGGGGCCGGATAGGGCGTTCTCCCTTGCGGGTGTCCTCGCTCCTAAGATCCTGATTGTGTCATTTTGCATGTTCCGAATGATAAAATAAAAGCATACACTGCATAGCATTCAACTAAGCTGAGAAACACATAAAGGAGACAAACAGAGTGAACGACAGAGAATCTACTGAAAGGTGGCCTGCATTGCCTCTTGAGGAATGGAAGGATACGTGTGAAACGCTCCACATGTGGATGCAGATCGTTGGGAAGGTGAGGCTGGTTCTGAGCCCTTTTGAGAATCACTGGTGGCACGTCCCGCTTTATGTGAAAGCGCGTGGATTGACAACATCACCCATTCCATATAGAGGCCGTACGTTTGAAGTGGATTTTGACTTTATCAATCATAACCTCTTCATTCAAACTAACGATGGTTCCTTAAAGACTATGCCGTTGATCTCACGTTCAGTCGCTGACTTTTACCAGGAATTTATGACCTCATTGCAATCGCTCGATATCGAGGTTACGATCAACACGCTACCGAGTGAAGTGACCAATCCCATCCACTGTGATCAGGATTTTGTGCATGCCACATATGACCCTGAATATGCCAACCGTTTCTGGCGTATCCTTGTACAGACCGAGACTGTTATGAAGCGCTATCGCTCGCAATTTCTTGGCAAATGCAGCCCCGTTCACTTTTTCTGGGGTAGCTTCGACCTTGCATTGACATTCTTCTCCGGTCGGCGCGCTCCCGAACGCCCAGGCGTGGACCGCATGCAGCGTGAAGCTACCTCCCATGAAGAGATAAGTGTCGGGTTCTGGCCCGGAGATGAACGTTTTCTTGAACCTGCTTACTACTCATACACGTATCCTGCTCCGTCAGGGATAGAATCTTCCTCTCCTCGTCCTGCTGAAGCTTTCTACGATCCTCAATTGGGTGAATTCTTGTTACGCTATGAGGATGTGCGCAACGCTGACTCCCCTGACCAGGCGCTGTTAGATTTCTTCCAGAGCACCTACGAAGTCGGTGCGAATCTGGCGCAATGGGATCGTGCAGCATTGGAGAGGAGTGAAATATGAAAACGATAAGTCGCGAAGAACTGAAAGAGAAGCTTGATCGTAAGGAAAATTTCTGTCTGGTGATGGCCCTCGCTGAGTGGGCCTACCAGGCGAAGCATATTCCTGGGTCCATTCACTTTGCCACTATGAAAGAGGCAATACAGTCGCTTAACAAAGATGATGAGATTGTTGTGTACTGTTCTGATGAGAACTGTATAGCAAGCACGGCCCTCGGCCAACTCCTGGAGCGCAACGGCTATTCCCGCGTGCTGCATTATGCAGGTGGCTTGCAGGATTGGGAACAGGCAGGATTCCCGTTAGAAGGTACGTGGGTTAAACAGTAAAGAGTAGGACCACGCCCCTACAATATACAAAAAACGGCCTGAAAGCCGCCTGTATAATAGGGACTGGTCTTGCCCCTGTCCTCGAACTTTGCGGTCGCCTTCGGGATATACCCTATTTTCAATCAACGTTGTTGCTAGTGATGTATACACTAGAAATGGCAGCACATCTAAGATCTAATAAAGGAGCCAATAACCATCATGGCTGATGAAGAGCTTTACGTACTAGAAACTGGTCCATCGACTCCCCCAACACTTGTATTTCTGCACGGTGGTGGAGTAGGTGGTTGGATGTGGGAACCTCAAGTTGCTGAGCTTTCATCAGACTACCATTGCCTGGTTCCTGACCTGCCTGAGCAAGGGAAAAGCTGGAAGATCGGTCCTTTTTCCATACCTGATGCTGCACGTCGAGTAGCTGATTTGATCCGAACGAAAGCTCACGGCGGTAAGGCGCATGTGGTAGGATTATCTCTCGGTGCACAAACACTGGTAGAGTTGCTTAGTAGAAACCCCGAACTGGTTGACCATGCCATTGTGAATAGCGCCTCTTTACGTGCGATCCCTGGTATAGGCTTGACTAATATGTTGGTAAAAATGTATAGCCCTTTCAAAAATGCAGATGTTCTCATTCGGGCTAATATGAAGAGCCTGGGAGTTCCTGAACAATACTTTCCGCAATTCCGCGAGGATACACGCCGGATAACTACTACTGCCCTCAACCATGTTCTAACAGCAAATGCTAATTATCGTCTGCCCGCCAAACTGGATAAGGCGACTTCTCGTGTCCTGGTCGTCATCGGACAAAAAGAATACAAAGTTATGTACGAGTCGGCACGTGATCTAGTACAAGCTTTGCCAAACGCCAAAGGGTACATAGCGCAAGGGCGTAGCCATAATTGGGGCCTAGAAGCCCATGAACTCTACGCGCAGATGATTCGAGCCTGGCTCACAGACCAACTATTGCCTCCAGAATTACTTCCCCTGGGGTGAGGAAATACGTCCATTTAGTTCTCTGTTGGTGAATTGTTCACTTACCATCAACTGTGAACACCACCCAGGTGTACCCTAACGTACCTCCACTGTATACGAATTTATTTACTTGTAAAACCAAATCGTCATGGACGATAACTGAATGTTACGCACCATTGGTTCATCGTCTATAGTATGGACTGGGCAGCCGCGTCTGGGGGACGATGAAGGCAGCCTCTGTCCTTGCGCCCTTGCGGCGCCCAGGGGTTGGATTGGGCTTGTGATTGGATCGTGCTTGCCCCAGTCCTCGTGCCTTTTCTCAATAATGCTTCATAATCAGGGTCGTTTCTGTCCGCCTTTCGTGATATGCTAAACCATGCAGATAATTCAGGCAGCTTTTTGCAAAGGAGTGTTCAATGCAATATGGTTTTATTATTCCCCATGGCAACATTCACGAGCTAGCTGAGCTTGCTCACGAAGCCGAAGAGGCCGGATGGGACGGTGTCTTTTACTGGGACGGGATATACATCAAAGAAGCTGGACCGATGTATGATCCGTGGATCGTGTTAGCCGCGATGGCACTGCGCACGAAGCGAGTTCGCCTTGGTTTGATACTCACACCTCCCTCACGGAGGCGTCCTTGGAAACTGGCCCGCGAGACCGTCACACTGGATCACCTCTCGCACGGTCGCCTCATTCTACCAGTAGGGTTAGGAGCGCTCGAAGATGGTGGCTTTACCAGGGTAGGTGAGATTACAGATCGCAAGCAGCGAGCCGAATTGCTGGATGAAAGTCTCGAAATCCTGACAGGCTTATGGAGCGGGAAGCCTTTCAGCTTTCAGGGGAAACACTATCACGTCGAGGAAATGACCTTTTTGCCTCCTCCCGTACAGTCACCACGCATCCCCATCTGGGTCGTCGGAGCCTGGCCCAGCCAGAAATCGATGCGAAGGGTTCTGCGCTATGACGGGCTTCTTCCAGGCAAAATCACTGACGGGGATGCACCCGCGACGATCACTCCAGAGGATATACGGACGATGAAAGCCTATATTGATCAGAATCGCAGCCTTACCACACCCTTCGACATTGTGCAGGAAGGAGAGACCCCAGGCGATGACCAGCAACGAGCCAGGGAGATCGTGCGTACCCTATGCCGAGGCAGGAGCTACCTGGTGGACTGAGAGCCGCTGGTCCTTCCCTCCTATCGAGGAACTGCGCCAGCGCATTCAACAAGGGCCGCCGCGCATCGATTAGCTTTTGAAGTCTATTTCTCTGTCTCTTTCTGTTCCTTGTCAATAAAGGTGTGCTATAGTAGCTTGTCAAGCTTCATGTGATCGTATGACATGTAGGGACACCCCTTCTCCTTGCGTCTCACCTGACCCGTAGGGTAGCTGTGGAGCAGCGTTGGTGAGACGGATAGGTGCCAGCGGGTGTCCGGCTCGACAACCTATTGAAACTTGACGGACTAGTAGAAGACTGATAACTCATGACAAATCTGAAAATTGCATACCAGCGCCTTCATAACCAACTCATCACGCAGCAAAAGTTTGAGAAAGCTGACGAAGTGGTGAAATGGTTGTGCGCTGTCCAGGCCCAGGATTATGCCGCCGCAAAATGGGCACTCGGGTTGCGGATGCAAAACGCTACCGATGCATTTATTGAGCAAGCTTTCACTGATGGGACTATTCTGCGTACCCATATATTACGGCCCACCTGGCATTTTGTCTTACCTGCCGATATTCGCTGGATGCTCGCACTTACCGCTCCGCGCATTATCGCAGCGAGCGCCTATTATTACCGCACCCTTGGCCTGGATGATACTGTTTTTTCACACAGTAATGTCGTCCTTGCAAAAGCATTGCAAGGCGGTAAGCAGCTTACTCGTCCGGAACTTATGTCAGTGCTTCAGCGAGTCGGCCTTGTTACAGATGATTTACAACGTTTCACCTATATCATAATGCGAGCTGAATTAGACGGGATTATTTGTAGTGGCGGGAGACGGGGTAAGCAGTTCACTTATGCCCTGCTCGATGAGCGTGCGCCACAAGCCAGGACATTGGATCGTGAAGAATCGTTGGCTGAACTGGCCGGGCGTTACTTTACGAGTCATGGTCCGGCAACCTTGCAAGATTTTGTATGGTGGTCAGGACTGACTGTAGCTGACGCAAGGATTGGCCTCGAAGTGGTTACATCTCAACTTATACACGAAGTTATAGATGGTCAGACCTACTGGCATTCGGCTTCTATTCCATCAGCAAAAGATCTATCTCAGCCGATATACTTATTGCCAAACTTTGACGAATATACTGTAGGCTATACAGATCGCAGCGCCATATTCGATATGTCAGATGCGGAAAAGTTTGGCACTCCGGGTAATGTCCTCAACCCCACGATTGTTCTGGATGGTCTGGTTGTCGGCACCTGGAAGCGCACGATTAAAAAGGACTCAGTCACTCTTACCCCAAGTCTCTTTACCACGCTGACCAAAGCCGAGTCTCGTGCCCTGGTCGAATCAGCAAGCCGCTATAGCGCATTCCTTAATATACCTGTGAATATTGACCTCGACTATTCATGAGCAGGGTAATCGCAAGAATCGCCCAATATTACTTATCACCATGCGTAGGGGTGAGGGCGGTGATGTGAGGATGTGTGGGCCTTTATGGTCACCCAACCTCCCTCAACCTTTATTCAAATTAATCGAACCCGCATTGGTCTTTAATGTCAAAGTCGCCTGTGGGGCTGTACCTACATCACCATTAGCTGTAGCACCGACAGTATTACGGTTCACAGTCACAGGAAAGCTCGTATTGATCGAACCAACATTGGTATTAGCGTTCAGATGAAAACTAGGGTTTCCCGATAGAGTCATATCGATTGACCCGGCATTAGTCTCGAAGTCATATGTTCCAGTTGAGCCGATAGAGCCGTTGAAGTTGACACTGCCAGCATTCGTCTTGAATGTTGAACTTCCTGTCAGCGAAGATTGCGTTGCCACAATACTACCAGCGTTGCTCGTGAGCGACATTTTCCCATTAACGCCATTTACGTTAATACTTCCTGCATTCGTATGTATTTGCAGGTCGGTAGTATTTGGAACAGTGACTATGAAATCAACATTCGTTGCATTGAAAAAGTTGAACATACCTGAATTACTGGCTGCCACTGTTAACGTGTTTCCGCTCAGGCCGTAATTGATCTGAACATTGTTCAGGTTACCCCCGAAGCTTGCGTACTTTTTTGCCTGGACAATTATGCGATTGTTGGCGCTTCCTCTATTGACAGTGACTGAACCTCCATCGCTTGTGAGCGTCAGCACAGGCGATGGATTTGTGCTGACTGTGAATGTTTGAGCTGGTTCGGTCACACTGTTTCTAAAGGATCCTCCAATACCAAGACCAAATCCAAGAAGTGTTCCAACGATAGATCCACCTGAACAAAGAACCAGAATGATGATGAATGCAATTAAACACCCCAACCATGGACCTCTACTCCTGCGTGGTGCTACTCCTGGTCCAGGATAATATCCCTGTTGTGGGGGATATCCTTGAGAAGGAGGAAAGCCTTGTTGTGGTGGAGGGTAACCTTGAGAAGGATAGCCTTGTGGTGGTACAAATCCCTGTTGTGGTGGAGGGTAACCTTGCGGAGGAACATTCCCTTGGGATAGATAGCCTTGAGATGGCATTTGCGGCTCTGCTATGTCGGATCGTGGTTGCTCACGTGGATCAGGATTGATCTCACGCTTTTCTGCTGGTTGTTGTTCAGGTGGTGTTTCTTCTCCTGGTTGTTCGATTGGCGGTTCCTGGCTGTCCATATGCAAATCCTCCTAATTTTAATTTGGTAAGCAATCTCCAGGAAAACTGCGACTGGCATGGATTTCATAAGCAATAACTCCAGCTTTAACACCTGGGTCCTCGTCCATGATCTCTTTTACTTCTTCGACATCAGCATTAAAAATCCCTACACCTGTAACATCGCTCCCATCAGAGATAGGACACACAATAGATAACATTCCTTCTGCGCGAAGGGTAAAATTTCTTCGTACGTGTTCCCAAATGATTTTTTCCGCACCTTCCTGATTTCTCTCTGGTCCAATTTTCGTAATGACAACACAATACTTCCTGGTAGTGGTCAGCATCTGCCGCATAAATTCATCACTGATTGTTATCACAGAGTCATTCTCCTAGCTTTGTTCCATTCAAGATTCAGGTATATTATACAACTCTTCAATGGTGAACCTCATAAAACTTTTGCCCATACGTCTTTAATCCTGCAATGTTTTTATCGAATAATCACTTTGTTGAATCTCATAAAGTCGTAGCTCGACGAGAACTGTCCCCAGTGGGAGAAGTTCAGTCGTCCCGCAAAACGGTATGCTCGTAGGGTTATTTGCATATTGGGTAAAAAGGAACAAATAGGGAAAATACGCCATCTACTTTTTCAAAGAGGTTGATTTAGCAACGTAAGTTGCTAAATCGCATTTCCCAAAAATCGCACAAAGATCGGGGTAAAAAGGGGAGGATTAAAACGAATGATTAGCCTGCATAAGCGATATATACACGAAAGCCACATGGCATTTTTTCCCAGTTTGTGCAATACTACCCATAGTTGGTATGAATGGACGAGATCTAAAACAACCCAGGAGGCATCCCGATGAACGCATCCAACGACAACACCGCTGCGAAAGGCCTGCGCGGGTGGTGGGCATCTCCCCTTCGATCCGGAACGCACCGCCTGATCAACCCATGGGAGTATCGCCGTCTCCGCTTCTCTGGGGTCACGCGTATTATCGGTGGCAGTGTCGCGGCCGCCGCGGGCATCGTGTGCCTCTCGTACGGCGTCTACGGATGGGCAGCCTTCTTCCTGGTTCTTGGGGCGCTGAATCTCGCGGGTGGCTACTGGTACCTCACTATCGTTCACTCCGCATCTGCCCGAACCTGAGCCTGGTCAGACGCCCGCCAGGGCGACGATGCCGTACTCGCGGATCTTCCGGCAGATGGTCGCCCGGGACATGCCGAGCCACCGGCGGCTTTCACCTTGTTCCCGTTGTCGCGGAGCAGGCCTGCGGGTGACGGCGTCGGCCTATCGGTGCGAAACTGACCAAAAGATACGCCCTACCATATAACTACAGTTGAGATTTGGCGAAGATGACTTCAGAGGCTTCTCTACATATCTCGAAGAGCTTTGTCTTCTTCCAAAGCACAGTAGAGTGTCAAGGTGTTCACAGGTAAAAACGGCTCTCTCTTAGAGGAGAATGACATGCTTTCCATGCATGGAAAAGCATGGAAAAAGAAAATGGGCCAGCTCAGCCTCAGTTATATGGTACATCGTAGTGCGCCCAAAGAGGCCCAGGACCGTCTGCGGCAAGGATTGCCGCCTCACTCAGGCAAGGTGAGTAAAGCAGCTTCTTACCTCTGACCGAAAGGCTCAGGGGAACAGTAGCATGAAGTGGAAAAGCCTGTTGAAGCCCTAGCACCAGGGGCCAGAGGGCAGGCAGCGAGGCTATCTATGGTGAAGGCTGGATTGCTTGAAGCCCAGTCACGGCGGACGATGCCTGTTCTGCGGGAGGGTGTGATTGCCCGCATCTGATGGTATGAACGAAAGGTACGATGCGTTCATACAGCCTGCATCAGAGCCAACCTTCAAGGAGAAGGGAATGACAAACGGGACACCTACGGATAGACCGACGATCAAGGGTAACTTGGGGATCGCCTAAACGCTGTAAAGCGCAAGGCGACGGAGGAGTCATAGTACTCAAATGCTCTCCGCAATGGGAGAGACATGGGGAAGGACTCTACACAGAGCATGCTTCATTCAAAGGAGGTTGGCTCGGATGAGCCAGAAGACCATCGCGCGACTGGAGCGCCTACAACAACTGAATAGCAATCGACAGTGGACCAATCACGATCTGTATCGACTGATGTATCAGGAAGATCTCTACATCATCGCCTACGAGCGGATCAAGTCCAAACCCGGCAATATGACGCCGGGTACGGACGAAGAAACGCTGGATGGCTTCTCTCTCGCCTCAATCCGCGAGATCATTGGGGAGATGAGAACCGAACAATTTCGCTTTCGCCCCGTCCGGCAGCAGTTCATTCCGAAGCCGAACGGGAAGATGCGCAAACTCGGCATTCCCTGTGTCCGGGACAAAGTCGTCCAGGAGGTCATGCATCTGATCCTGGAAGCCATCTACGACAGCCCCAACGCTCCCTACTTCCAGGAAACCAGCCACGGATTTCGGCCACAGCGTAGTTGCCATACCGCTTTACGGGAGGTCCGCACCCACTGGACCGGGGTGAACTGGTACATAGAAGGAGACATACGTGCCTGCTTCGACGAACTCGATCACCAGGTCTTATTCCGCACCCTGAGCAAGAAAATCCAGGATGAGCGGTTTCTCAACCTCATCTGGAAATTACTGAAAGCAGGATATATGGACCTGCACGGAAGCAAAAAGGAAAGCCTGATTGGTTCCCCCCAGGGCGGAATTATCAGCCCAATACTGGCAAATGTGTATCTTCATGAACTTGACGAATATAGCGAGGAAGTGAAGAAAACATACGAAAAAGGGACCAGAAAACGGGACAATCCTGAATACGTTCGACTCATCCGTGAGAAAAACCGGCTGGTAGCACGGGGAGCAACAAAAACCAAAGCGTTTAGAACGATCCTGAAACAGATCCGAGCAACCCCCTCCAAAACGGTCAACGATCCCACATTTTGCAGGATAAAATACCTGAGATATGCGGACGATTGGCTCATTGGGCTGTGCGGAAGCCGCGCCACAGCAGAGCAGATCAAGGAACTGGTGAAAACCTTTCTCCACGATCACCTCAAGCTCACCCTCAGCGAAGAGAAAACGCGCGTCACTCACGCACAAACCGAAGAGGCATTCTTCTTGGGAACCATTCTGACCATTGGCAATGGCGGGGAAGCCAAAGTCGTGCTGCAAAAGACCAGCAAGGGCAAAATAATTCAACGACGAAGCACAGGATGGGCAACCATCATGAAAGCCCCCATAGAGAAGGTGCTGAAACGACTGAAAGAGCGCGGTTTCTGTACAGGGACAGGAGAACCGATAGCCAAAGGATTGTGGACTTCCCTGGATGCGGACCAGATCATCCAGCTTTACAGCAGCGTTAACCGTGGTCTTCAGAACTACTACCGCTTTGTAGACAACTGGAAACAATACTCCCGCATTCAGTATATCCTCAAATTCTCGCTCGCAAAGACGCTGGCGCAGAAATACAAGATCTCCGTCCCACAGGTCTTTCAGCGCTTTGGGAAAGACCTCTCACTTCTCATCAAAGGGCAGGGAGGAAAGGCGGATCGTCAGGTCTGTTTTTATCTCAACCGAGACTGGACGAAAAACAGGCTGGCCTTTCAAGGGGGAACCCAGGACAACATGGACGTTGTGCGAACCCTGGTCCGTCTCCGAACTCGCTCCAAGTTAGGAAAATCCTGTTGTATTTGTGGCGAAATCCAGAAACAGATTGAGATGCACCATATCCGACATATTCGGAAACTGAGCAACAAACGGGTCGCGACCGGCTTCAATCGACTCTTGCGAGCCATGAACCGCAAGCAAGTCCCGGTCTGCTCGGACTGTCACCGGAAGATCCACCGAGGAGAGTACGATGGTCTCAAACTCTCCCATCTGGCGTATCTTCCATGCTAAACAAAGACTGTAGCGGCTCTTGGAGAGCAGTGTGCGCGGAAACGTGCAAGCACTGTTCGGAGGGGAGGGGTTGGTGTTCCTGGGTAACCAGGACCCGGCCTCTTACCCTACCTTTTCCGTCACAAATGCACTGACAGGCCCTCTTCGTGAAAGTCTCACAAAGTCGTGCTGGTTAGATTGTAAGCATACTCCGGTTGCCGACAATGGCTCATCCCTTTTCACATAGATGCGTCATTACCAACTCAAACTCGGAGAGGAATATCCCTTTGTTGAATAGCGTTTTTGAGTAACTGGCCAAGTCTCTTCATTCCTTCCTCGATCATGGGTGGACTCTCATGGGAAAAGTTCAACCGAAAGGTGTTATGCCCGGTATTGCCAACGTGAAAATCAACACCAGGCACAAAGGCAACCTTGTACGCCAATGCTTCTTGGAGCAGTTCTTGCGCATCGAGGTACTGCGGCATGTACACCATTAAGAATAAGCCCCCGGCAGGATGTGACCAGCTTACCTCTTGCGGGAAGTAGTGCTCCATGGCTGCCAGCATGATGTCACGCCGTTCACGATACGTTATTCTCAGCTGAGCAATATGGCTTTCTAGAAAGCCATCACGTACGACTTCATTGATGATATACTGCACAAAGGTACTGGTATGCAAGTCAGTACCCTGCTTTACTGCCACCAGCTTGTCTATGACTGCCAGTGGAGCAGCAATCCACCCGACACGTAGACCTGGACTCAGTATTTTGGAGAATGTACTGGTGTAAATGACTCGCCCATTGAGTTCTCTGATCCCCAGACTTTGTGCATCAAGCTCCATCAGAGACGGCTCGATCTCACCCGTGTAGCAGAGTTCGCTATACGGATTGTCCTCCACAAGGGGTACGGGAAATGGCTCTAACATGTGAATGAGGTCGAGCCGTCTCTCCTTGACCAGAGTGGTCCCCTGTGGATTTTGGTAGGTGGGCACGACATACATCAACTTGGGTTGTTGACGTAACAACTCTGGGAGAGCCTCAATCCTCATGCCATCATCGTCTGTAGTGACAGGCAGATACGTCAGATCGTAGGGCTTCAGGGTCTGAAGCATACCGAGGTAGGTTGGGTTTTCAAGGATTACGCGATCGTGCTCGTTCACGAAGAGGCGAGCAATGAGGTCCAGTGCCTGCTGTGATCCGGTGACGATCATGATGTTCTCCGGCTTGACACTGAGAGTCTCGCTTGAGAGCCGCTGAGCCAGGAAGCTTCTCAGTTCCGGCATACCTTCGGTGGTACTATATTGCAGGGCTTCTGGGCCGTGTTGAGTAAGGACTGTGTTGGTGGCTTGTCGAATGCGCTCGACGGGGAAAAGCTCTGGCGCTGGTAATCCCCCTGCGAAGGAGATCACTTCTGGCTGGATAGTGTACTTAAGCAGCTCACGAATAGTCGAGCGTGTCGTCATTTCCGTTCGCTTGGCAAAATAAGAGTCCCACTGCATCATTCACTCCTTTGTTCATGTATGAACGTCTTGCATATCTCCTCTCCGTCTAAAACGGCAGGGGAGTGCTCCCCTGACCTGGGCGTGCTTTCCTCTTTCATCGAACAATACCCCAATGGTCTCACGATACAGTCAACAAATGCTCCCTCGGTGTCACAGAACGATCACGGTTCTCGGGACGCTGAGCCGTTCAATGTAAATGTTCAACTGATGATCGGGGAGACGACTTTACAAGACGTATATCGTAATAGGTAGGTACGAGTGAACGAGACTCGACACACTAGATATAAGAACTGATATCGGGTATCCCTCTGGTTCGTTTTACATGCTGGATGATATATTCTCCTGCTTTTTCTTGCCCATTCCCCACACACCATACTGAAAATAGATACGTACCATCCAAATCGCAATCACTACCTGAATAACAGCAATACTCATGCGATAAAGGCTATACCAGGTAGGATAAGGGTCAGGAATTACACCTGTAAGCTGAAGTATTGTTGCAGGAACTTCTAGGATTGAAAAGCTGTTGGCAATAAGAAGGGGCCAGAATAGCCAGCGCCAATGTTTGGCGACGCCAAAAATCAAAATTGCGATAAAAATCAGTAAGGCAACAAGAAAAAACGTTGAAGCGAAGGGATATGTATCGGTCGTAGCAGGTTCAAGTTTGAGTACTTTCGCATAAATGCTTGGATCAACAAAATAGACTATTATAATGCTGAATGCTGCCAGTACAAAGAATCCAATGAGTACTGTTCCCAATCTGAATGTAGTTCGTTTCTGTCGGTAATTATGCAATGTAATGGTCCTCTCGGGGTTTCAAGCCATTTCCCCCAAAGGCGTCACGTTCAGCAACCACAGCTCCACCTTATTGAAGCCTAGCAATACACTCTTCAACAGCCTGTAAGGCTGATGCGTGTATAGTAGGGACGTGCCCTTGCGGCCGTCCTCGGGGAGGGGTGGCCTCGCAACGAACGATACCTTGACTTCTATTGAGGTTTCAAAACTTTTTCTAGAACGATACAGGCAGTGCTTCTAATCCGCGCAGGATAATCCCACCGCGCCAGCGAATGTAATCTGGCGCAATGCTCAGCCGCAAATTGTGCATTCGCCGAACCAGCGTGCTAATCGCGATTTGCCCTTCAAGCCGGGATAGTGGGGCGCCAAGACAGTAATGTGCTCCCAGACCGAATGCCAGGTGCTTGTTATTCTCACGCGTAACATCCAGGGAATCGGGATTATCAAAGTAGTTGGCGTCGCGGTTTGCCGATCCGATTACAGCCAGTACTAGTTCACCACGTGGAATTGTTGTTCCCGCAATCATGATGTCCTCACGGGCATATCGTTCTGTCGCCATTTCAACCGGGCATACAAAGCGCAACAGTTCTTCAATCGCAGGCTTGATGATCTCTGGCCCACAACGCAGCTTTTCCAATTGGTCGGGATGTTCCAACAATGCTAATGATCCGCTCCCAATCAGATTAACGGTTGTTTCGTGACCTGCGACCAACAAAAGAAAGATCATTGCCAGAACTTCATCTCCACTCAGTTGATCGCTGCCATCTTTGGCCTGCACCAGTGCCGTGATCAGGTCGTCTTTGGGATTTGCGCGCCGCTCCCTTATGAGTTTTTTCAAATACCCCATAAAGCGCATGATGGTGGGAATGAACACAGCGTAATTCATGTTCGTCCCTGCCGAAACTAATATCTTCGTCCAGCGGTGAAACTTATCATTGTCTTTGGCAGGTACTCCCAATATGCGCCCAATTATAGTGAGTGGCAGTGGCAGCGCAAAATCGGCTATCAAATCCATTCTGCCCTTCGGCTCTACTACATCCAATAACTCATCGGTCAGTGCCTGTATCTCGTCGCGCATCTGCTCGATCAAGCGGGGTGTAAATGCCTTGTGAACGAGCGCTCGCAGCCTTGTATGGTCAGGGCTGTCCAGGTCAAGCATATTTTGCTCAAGAGGCTTGAACATTGGTGGCATCCAGGGTCTCTTTTTCAATTGTTCTGGTGACATAGCATTACGGGGATTTTTGGCAAAACGTGCGTCTTTCAACACATCCTGCACATCGCTATAGCGCGTGATCAGCCATGCACGTTGCTTAGTAGGCATGCTGATGGTTACCGGGAAAACAGGTGCTTCGGCTCGCAGTTGTGCGTAAAATGGAAACGGATTTGCCTTGAAATTTGCACTGGTCACGTCAACTTGTGTCTCAATCATAATATGTCGCCCCTAATCCGTCCAGGATCATATCGGTTAGAAAATCTGGTAGTTCATCCCACTTTTTCTCTAGTGTCTGGTCACCAATGATGTATTCCACGATAAGTCCAAGCACCATGCCTGATATAGCCCGCATCGCCAGATTCACATTGATTGGCTTGATGATATTCTGTGAAGCCCTTTGTTGAAGGTAGGTTTCTGCCATTGAAAATGTAGGTTCAAGTATCTTCCGGTGGTAAAGCTCTCTCAGTTCTTTATTGACCATGATCTCCGAAAGAACAATCCTGAATACCTCAAAGTTACCAGTCTGAAGTAACGTTAATCGATGTCGCAAATAAGCTTTCATAAAACTGCGAAAGTCAACCTCAGTGGACTTCGAGAAGTCTTCAACTCGTCTGTCAGATTCATTCAAACGATCGAAAATGCCGAGCATCAGCGCCGTCTTGTTATCGAAGTAGTTATAAATGGTGCCGACTGCAATGCCTGCCTCTTTCGCAATATCCTCGATCGTTGCAGGATGAAACCCTTTTTCTGCGAACACCTTTGTGGCGGCATCAAGAATTTGATTGCGCCTGGCTATTATTACTAGTTCTTGAATTGGATTATGTGTTTCTGCCATTTGTATCCCTTTTCTGCGACATATCTAAGTCATTTGGTTCATGAATGATCATTCACTTTAAAGTGAATGATCATTCATTCACAATTATAAATTGCTATAAAAGATTTGTCAACCTGAATTTTGGGAGTGGTTCCATCAACTATCGGGCGCAAGATGTTGTTGACATAGGGACGGGTGTGGTGTGGATGAAGGGTGGGGCGCTTGTGCCCAATACATCTCACTTGAGGGATTTTTAGAGCTTAATGGCAGAGATAAAAACCGTTCATGTGAGCTTACGAATTTGCCTTGCTTGACTCGCACACTTTCTTAAGTGAGATGTATTGCCGCTTGCGCTGTCCTGGTGCCTTTACACACCACATTGTCGGGATAAGTGTGAATATGGTAGTATTCATTGCAGTAAGTAGACAGGAATTCAATATGTTCACTACAGCGCAAAGAGAACAGGTGCGACATCATATCCTGGAACTGGCAAAGGCCGACCATCGCGTTACAGGAGGCGCATTCACAGGCTCCATGGCATTAGGTAGCGGCGATAGGTGGTCCGATATTGATCTGGTATTTGGAATAAAAGACAGCATCTCGCTGGAGACAGTGCTTCAAGACTGGACGTCATTAATCGATCGTGAATTCAGCGTAATAGACTATTTCGACCTTCGTTCCGGCTCAAGCATTTACCGCGTGTTCCTACTGCAAAGTGGTCTTGAGGTTGACGTTGCAGTGACCCCAGGTGAGCAATTTGGCGCACGAGGTCCGCAATTCCATATTCTCTTTGGCTCAAGCAAGAAGCTTCAGGACATTTCCCAGGCGACTGCTTCCTACTTCATTGGGCTTAGCTGGCATCACGTCCTGCACGCAAGGTCTAGCATTGAACGCAACAAGCCATGGCAAGCCGAATACTGGATCAGTGCAATACGCGATCACACTCTTGCCCTCGCATGTCTCCGTTTCGGAGAGAACGCCGACTATGGCCGGGGTGTCGATAATCTCCCCGCAGTTGTAACGTATCCGCTCGCAGGTGCCCTTGTTCGCTCGCTCGATGAGTCGGAACTGCGTCGAGCTTTAGCTATAGCAACCAGGTGTTTCATCAATGAACTGGAGGAATGCAATCCCAGGCTCTGCTCTCGCTTGTCACCCCTTCTTCAAGAAATCAGTGCCACTCAGGACTCCTGACCGAGTTCCAGGAGCGGATCGGCAGAGCAGTAGAACCGAGAAAGAATCCAGAGGCTTTGACTGCAAGTTCAGATAGTTAGGTGTGCGCTGGCCTCATAAGCAGCAGCGACCTCGTTCTCATCATCCATCATGTAATCCTGAAACAACTTTGCAATATCTGCTTTTGTTTCTTCTCCCAGATCGTCTCTGAAGCACACATCTTGAGCATTTACGATTACGTCTTGAACGACCCTTTCCCAGAGATAATAGGAGAGGAGCAGCCAATTAATCTCTCGCTTTCCGTATCCTTCCCAAAACGCATCTGCTTGTGGTTCCCTTATAAAGATGAAATCGCGCTCTTTTGGCGCTAACATTACTTCATCCCAATCAATTACAAATACGTTTGTATCATCGCGGATCAGATTAGCTGGATGTAGATCCGCGTGACAGATCACATGTTGGAAGCTTTGTAATTGGAGTACCGCTGCCAACTTTTCTAGGAAGTTCACAGCTGTGTTAATTGTTGACTGATTCTTTGCCCAGGAGTCAAGAAGTGCTATCTCAGTTTCATTTTTGCCTTGCCTTACAGGTAAGTGCTGTGACTCAAAGTCACGGATCCACTGTATATATTCAGTCGGATCAAAGGTTTCTTTTCTCAATGAAGAGAAGCCTTCAGGCTTCAGCCGAATGTTGTGAATCCTCTTGAAGATGTTTCCTACCACCTTCCATTGCTCATTCGTCATCCCTGTCCAACTGGTATCACCGTCGATAAAGGGATAGATAATCAAGGTCCAATCCTCGAGTTTCGTCCACAATGTATTACTTTTAGAAGGAATGGGAGCTACGACCGATGTGATCCCTTGATCCCTGAGGTAGCGAGGAACACGAAAACCTGGTTCGTAGAGCGGTCTTGATGTGACTTTGAGTAAATAGGGAACTCCTTGCTCGCTCACCGCTCGATATACTCCAGCCTTGAAATCCAGACCCCTTGGAAGAAATTCGAGCCTCACAATAGAAAGGTTATACTGATCCTGCAAACAGGCTTGCAAACCTCCCTCTGAAATATTTGGCGGCTCTCGCATAGCTACATTTGTCCCCTTCTGTACTTTATTTCTTGGCTATTTGAGATCGTCAGATATCCCTCTGATGCCCTATGTGGAGGGCAGCGCGTTCTCCATGCTTTCTAAGGGCTATCATCTTGAGCGTCTCTCTTGACTTGCCGCTTCTCATTCGCTAGAGGATTGCAGGAGTTGTTTCATGCTAGCGCCTCGTGCAATCTGCAAGGGAGTCAACCCCCTCTTCCCTTCTGCATGGACATTGGCTCCGCGCGAGAGGAGGAAAGCAACCATCTCCGTCTTTCCACACTTGACAGCACGATGCAAGGGCGTATCTTCCAGCTTATCTCGCATTTCTATATCAGCTCCGCATTCCAGCAATGCTTCGGCAACCGGAACGTTTCCCCGTCGCGCTGCCATGTGGAGCGCAGTGCAGTGCTTGAGGCTCTCCTGAGCGTTCACATTCGCTCCACCCTGAGCCAGGACATGAACGACGCCTGCACCATGTGATACATGAGACGTATTACCAACGAAATACAGCGGGGTGTGCCCCCACTGGTCTCTCGCGTTGGGGTCTGCCCCCAGATGCAGAAGGAATTCCACAATAAGCAGACTCCCCTGGCCTGCCACCTCGTGTAAGAGTGTGCGGTTATAGGTGTAGCGTTCCTTCACCAGGAGAGGGTCGCTGACAAGCGTCTGGCACACATAGTCCAGCAGAGCCTGCTGACTACTACTGCTCAGGATCACAAGAAAACTCAGGAATGCTGCGCGATCTCTGCTAAAGGATGCCTGAATAGTAGGACTTTCTAGCATTGCTAGAACAGCATCTGCGTTTCTCTGGCGGACTGCGGCTATCATCTCCTCTAGCATCAGTTGTGCTTGCCACCGACGGGCGATGTCCTGGTGAACGCGAAAGGTCTCCGACTCGTTCTGGTGCCCGGTGGGACTTTCTAGGAGTGAAGGAGACTCGTTTGCTACCTCTGGTTGCTGGTTAATCAACAAGGCTGACGATTCGGCAAAAAACCAGCGTAAGGCGCTTCGCATCGGCTCTTTGATGTTCACCTCATCTACCGCCTGAAACATATTGGTGAGCCAGGCTTCTCTCTCCTTCTGTCCGATGGCAAAACGGAGATGCGCTTCTCGCAGGCTCAACGACCAACGACGTTGCGCATACTCGTCTGGTCCGCCGAAGAACTGTATGAGGAAGGCAGCAAGTGTTTCGATAGGACACCCTTTGAGTGTTGGTGGATACATAGGACGCAGAACTGGATCGTGTTCAACATGGGCATAGAAGGAGGCAGAGAGTTTTCGACAGGTGTCCATCCCACCAATTGCATGATACAGGTCGACCCCCTGCGAAGCGCTTCTAGAAGAAGGAAAAACTGACTCAGGATCCATCTTTGAAATTCATCCTTCCCAACGATGGAATGCGCTTTGCACAATCAAAGCCATTCAGCATGCTACGAGCATTCTTTCACCACGCGAGTAGATCATTTGGATTAATTATAGCAGAAAGAAGAGGATCTCAGATCTAATATGTTTCAATTTGATAGGATATGCTCACTTTTGGCTAGTATTGCATCGATAGACCAAATCACTCTTTTGTGTTCTCCTCCTGATCAAGTTCTCACAAGGTCAGAAATATGAGTTCATCCTTCATCTGAAGTGTGTAAGATCCACCTATAAGAAAGGTTTATGCGCGACTCCAGTCGCGCATAAACCTTTCCTGCTCTCACTTTAAGCGTGCCGCAGGCGCGCACAAAACAAGAACGCATCAAAATATGACAAGCCTTAGAGAAGAAACAATAAGGAAGAATTTTAGTAACCAGTATCTCTTACGTCTATTGTTATAGTAACAATCAATCGCTTCATCATTGATAGTTCGCTGAAAAGTATGTTTTCTTCTGGGTCAGGGGAGAGACTATGTTAGCAGAAGGACAACAACTCAGCCACTACACGCTAATGCACCTTCTCAGAAGTGGAGGCATGGGTGAAGTATATCTTGCGAAAGATACTCTCCTTAAGCGGCTGGTGGCAATAAAAGTTATTCATACTGATGCGCTTCAGTATGCTGAGATCGACGCTGCGAAAGATTCTGCTCGTCTCTTCTTACGCGAGGCCCAGGCTATTGCACAGCTTGATCACTCGAATATACTTCCTTTGTATGATTCGGGCGAACAAATCGTCAATGGCATCTCGCTGATGTATATGGTTATGCCATATCGTCAAGCAGGATCATTGGCAGACTGGAAGAGTTCGCATTTTGGGAATCACCTTCTACCACTTGCTGCTGTTGAGCGTATCGTAGAGCAGGCTGCTCTCGCTCTACAACATGCTCATGACAGGCAGATTATTCATCAGGATGTGAAACCCTCTAATTTCCTCGTTCAAGGAGAAGCGAATCATCCAGGCGAGTTACATCTACAATTGGCTGATTTTGGTGTTGCTAGAGTAATGATGACCAGCGAAAGCCAGGTTATTCGTGGCACGCCTATGTATATGGCGCCAGAACAGTGGGATGGGCGGCCTGTCCCCGCAACCGACCAATATGCGCTCGCAGTAATGGCGTATGAATTTCTTACTGGAAGCCCGCCATTTGTAGGCCAGAACTATCAGCAGATGTGGAACCAACATGTAAATGTCGATCCAACTCCACCCAGTATCATCAACCCTACTCTACCCCAGGAACTTGATGCGGTATTTCTTCGCGCACTACAGAAAAACCCTGCAAGACGATATAATTCAGTGCTGGCTTTCGCTCATGCTTTCCAACAGGCATTGCTAAATAGTGGCAATGTGCAACAAACCTTGACTATTAGCCCTCTTGAAGCCCGTACAGGAACAAATCGAGTACTTGTTATACACAACGGAAGGCAGGTTATTGTGCCAATCCCTCCAGGCGTGAATCATGGCCAGGTCATTCGTTTGGAAGGATTTGGCAGATCGACAACCTATAACAATCCTGTAGGGGCGCTCATTGTTACCATTAATATAGCCCCTGTTGTTGCAATGGAAGCAGCACCTCCAACAATCCCAACATTTCAACCTACTGTCCCTGCTTTCAATTCCGTTGCACCTAAAAGTATCAAGCCAACTCTCCTTCCTGTTCCTCTTAATAAGCGCCGGATCAAAAACACACCTATTCTAAAAATTAGTTTTGCGCTTATTGCCCTGGCAGCATGTTTAGGTATCTGTTATGTAACGAGTTCGTTTGCACTAAGTATAATGCAAACGAATACTCCCACGTTAACCGCAACTTCTACGCCTAAATCGCTACCCGGATATCTCTCCAAACTTTATGGCACTGGGAAAATGGTCTTCTCTGACTCTTTGAAAGATGACAAAGAGGGAAATAATTGGGCTTCAACACCCACTCCTACAACAACCCCTTCACCGCTCTTTGGTAGCTGCCAATATATAGATAACGCCCTACATGTGAGAGTTTATGGAAATACCGGGGTAACGTTTCATACTTGCGTTCCTGAAGCACCTTCTACATCCTCAAACTCTTTTATCTTCGATAACTTTGCCTACCAGGTAAAAATGACGTTTGTCACAGGAGATTGCGGAGGTGTTACCTTCCGTGGTCAGGGTGAGAAGTTCTACTACTTTTTCATTTGCCAAAATAGCAATTACAAATGCCATACTGATAGCACTAAAGTATGCAATTATGGACTCATTCGCTATACACAAGATCCTCCCTCGGGTCAGCCAGACTTTACGCTCAATCCGCTAGTGACGGAAGGATTTTCCAAACTGATCGCTGATGGTGCTAATCAACAATACACCATCGCTGTAGTGGCGAAAGGAAATAAAATTGATCTATATGTGAATGATCAATCCCAACCCATTGCTGAGGTGTTGGACAACAACTATAGTACAGGTAAGATAGGTGTCCTCGCTAAAACGTTTGGTCCATACTTGACCGAAGTAGTATTTAGCGATGCAACAGTGTGGAAATTGTAAAATTACTCTGGTTGCACTTTCTCTGTGAGCAAAAGGCCAATTGCGAGCCGTCGCGCGACGGCTCGCAATTGGCCTTTTGCTCACCAGGAAGCAAGGAAATCCGAAAATGTGCTTCGTATAGTGCTGAGACTATTTCATTGCTTGAATCGTGCTCTACATGGATATATTTTTGGAGTGTTCTTTGTAAGAAATGAGAAACAAGAGGAGAAAAGAATGCAAGAGCAGGTGAAATTGCAGCAAATTCCAGTCAAAATGTACAGAACAGACGACCGTGTTATGGTAGTGGCTCCGATGCCCGGTCTTGAGCCAGAGAACATAGCGATCGAAGTTACCAGCGATAGTCATCTGGTCCTTTATGGAGAACTGCGTGGTATGCTAAAGGAGGTCAAAGAGCTGCTGCTGGATGAATGGAGCGTTGGTATTTATCACCGTGAACTGGAACTGCCTACCCGCGTCGATGGAGATTCCGCTAACGTTACATATGGCAATGGAGTAGTGACTGTTGCTTTACCAATTAGTGATCAAACCGTCACTACACGACTGACGCTCGAGCGGTTAGCACCAACTCATGGTGAGCGTAAAGGCAATGCCGGGCATCCTCCAGCAAGTGTGGACTAATGGCATTACCATATAGCTGGTATCTTTACCTTGCAATATCCGTGGGAGTAAATGAACATGACAGCAACTCTGACCATAGAAAATCTCGCAAAAGAGAAGCTCGCAGCATTTGATCGAATTCAATCTGAATTTGAAGCAAGTTTTCATTTTATTCAGGAGGTGCATGGACAACGACGCTTCTCTTCTTTTCCAGTTATGGAGTCAGTCCACTACCTTCATGCTCTCTGGATCTGTGAATGCAAGGATCGTTTGCTGAGTATTTATAAGAATATTGAACGTTTTGAGGGTAGCTATTGTCTGGACCTCTTACGGCATTGGCAAGTGGGAGTTACCACTGATGTCATCGCATTCCTGCATGCAAAATTGGATGGCTTCCCTTTCGTTGAACTTACTCATCAGATAACTGAGGCCAAAACAACGCATCCTGAAGATGATAGCCTCGTCAGACGTCTTCTACATGGTCGTCAGACCTTGCTCAATCGAAGTATGAATTTGATGCAGGCGTTAGACGCCATTTTTGCTCTATCCGAAGAAAACTTGAGATTTGAGGTGCGTGATGCGTGTGCAATTTATGGACATTCTCGAAGTCAAATTGAGCTTCAACTTGCAGAAATGGTTGATCCTCTCTACTCGTATGTACCCCATAGTTTACTTGCGCAACGCAATATGTTGGTTATGAATAAGTTGGGTGTGAATGTTATGACACTTCCTACAGATCGTCCTGGAGAACGTTCTTGGAAGGTCGCAGTGTCGACTGAACCAATGACATCTTATGCTATGCACACCATTGAGGGATATGTAGAACTGGTGTCGCCATCTCACAATAATATTAAAGGGGAGCGCTTTGTTGATCGTCCTGAAATAGATCAGGACGGTTTTAAGGTCTAGTTCTCTTTCCTCTTATCAACCGAACTATAGCACGCGCCTATCTTGCTGATTTTATGATAAAAGATAATTGTTCAGCAGGGTTCCAAGGGCCAGCTAGGGCCCTTGGCGGGGTGTGGGGCCGCGCATCTGGGGGATGCAATAGTGGGTCCCAGCTTCTCCTTCCTACCTGCCGCCGGAGGCGGCAAGGGAATAAAGTCTTGAATAGTCTAAAAAAGTTTGCATTTATCAGCACAAGAAGTGTATAAGATGTAGAGAACGTAACCACCAAAAATTTGAAAACATACTCACGAATGAGGGAACAGTAATGCAGGTACTGAACAGTATCGGTCAAGCATTATTCATGTCTTTTAGTATGCTTTGGGAAATCCTCTGGCCGTTAATCCTGGGCTTTATCCTCTCAGCTATTGTCCAATCAGTTGTATCTCATAATACGATGGCAAAAACCCTTGGTTGCGAAGGCCCAAAGTGCCTGACTTATGCCACGCTCTACGGTATTGCTTCAAGCTCTTGTTCTTATGCAGCTGTCGCCCTGGCTCGCTCGATCTTTCAAAAGGGTGCCAGTTTTGTATCTGCGATGGCCTTTGAAATCGCCTCCACGAATCTTGTGATCGAGCTTGGCATCATTCTATTTGTGATCCTGGGTTGGCAATTCACGGTAGCAGAGTATTTTGGTGGCATCATAATGGTCATCTTGATTGGACTGATTTTCCGTTTAACTCTGACTCCAAAACTTGTAAACATGGCAAGAGAGAATGCAGAAAAAGGATTGTTGGGCAGAATGGAAGGCCATGCCGCTATGGATATGAGTCTTTCAGAAGGTTCCTTTTTCTCGAAGTTGTTCAGTGGGAGAGGATTCACGGCAGTCAGCAATGTGTTCGTGATGGACTGGACTTCGGTCTGGGTTGATATTGCGCTTGGACTTCTTATTGCTGGAGCATTAGCCGCCTGGGTTCCAGACTCGTTCTGGAATGCCTTTTTCTTCTCTAACAATCCAACGATCTCAAAAATTATAGGACCTCTCGTCGGTCCACTCGTCGCGATGGTGAGCTTTGTCTGTTCCGTTGGTAATGTTCCTTTGGCTGCTGTACTTTGGAAAGGAGGAATTAGTTTTGGCGGAGTAGTCAGTTTTATCTTTGCGGACCTGATCATCTTGCCCATTCTTGATATATACCGCAAATATTACGGTTGGAAAGTTATGGCATATATTCTAATCACGTTCTACATAACAATGGCTGCTGCTGGCTATGTCGTCGAGTTTGTTTTTGGTGCGCTTGGCATTATCCCCACCAATCGAAATGTGACAGCAATTACAGAGGGTATCACCTGGAACTACACTACCATCCTCAACATCATCTTTCTCATTCTTGCCGCAATTCTCGTCATCCGCTTTGTTCGCACTGGCGGCATACCCATGCTGCGGGTGATGAATAAACCTGCGCATGAAATGACTCATCACAAGATGAGTTAATCTCTGTGCATATCACTTGGTTCGGTTATGGTACACTAAGCCTAATTACTTCGCCTAAATTCTAGAGGATAGTAGCGTGGCCAATAAACAAAGTAATAAGAATAACATACTTTCCCTGACACTTCCCCTTCCTCCTGGCATTAACGAGCAGTATGCGACAGTCAATGGACATCGTGTGAGTACAGCAGTTGCCAGGCGTTTCAAGCAAGAGGTCAAGCAAAAGCTAGCAGCAATGGAACGTGATGGGACGCTGAATGAGGAATTGCGTCATCGTTTAAGTCAAGGTTATCTTTCACTATTGCTAGCGTTCTACTTCGAAACCCCCCTCAAGCGCGATCTCGATGGAGGTCTGAAAATTGCCCAGGATGCCCTATGCGAAAGTCTTGGGTTGAACGATAACAGGGTAGTTAGTATTCACTTGCTAAAATATATTGATCCATTACATCCTCATCTGGATGTCGAAATAGAGGCACTCGAAGATTGGCGATTTGATGAGGAGTACAAGCTCCTTTAGGTTCAGACGCGAGATTCAGAATGAGCAATGGTTGTGCTGAAAATTAGCGCGCATTTTGAGCGCTATGTGAGCGGTATTTTCGATAATAAAGATAAAGCGTGAAATTTATAAAGGATAATATTATGAATACTTTAATCCCCAGGGCTCTTCCTGCAGGAGGGACAATTGGCATTATTAGCCCTGCCAGTCCTTATAACGCATATTCTGATGTATTGCGAGGTATTGCATGGTGGGAAGCCAGAGGATATCATGTCAGGCTAGCTGAAGCTGCACTGGAGCGCACAGATTGGGTGGCTGGTAGTCCAGAGCTTCGTGCTCGTGATCTGATGTCCATGTTTCTAGATCCTGATATTGATGCAATTCAGTGTTTGCGTGGGGGCTATGGCTCGGCGCAGATCATCCCTTTTCTCGATTTCCAGCTTATTGCTGCTCATCCAAAACCATTTATTGGATTCTCAGACATCACTGCACTACATACAGCGCTTCTTTGTTTCACAGGTATGGCAACTTTCTATGGGCCATCCTTGACCACAGTTGGCGGTGCGCAGATGTCTAATTTTACAGCACAGCGATTTTTGCAGGTTATAGGTGGGGAGACTACGGGTCAAGTTCCGCGCGATCCAGATGATCCATTCGTACAATCATTTGCTCCTGGAAAAACGAGTGGTCGTCTTGTTGGCGGCTGTCTCTCCGATTTGTTATGTACTATGGGTACACCCTGGGAGCTTAATCTTGAAGATGCAATCTTCGTCTTTGAAGAGGTTGGAAGTAGTCCACACACTATTGATCGTGGGCTGTCGCAACTCGAACAGGCGGGCAAATTAAAGGGGATGAGAGGAGTTGTCATCGGTGATCTTGCCGATTGCGATTGGGGCGATGGTGGAGGTTCACCGTGGCCACGTACAAAGACGCTTGAAGAAGTACTGGAAGAACGTCTTGGTTCACTTGGCGTGCCAGTAATCTACAAACTTCCGTTCGGACATAGCACACACTTTGCCACGCTACCGCTAGGTGTGCAAGCGACTCTAGATGGGAGTTTCTGCACACTCGAAGTCACCGAACCAGCACTGCAATGAGCTTATTGGCTATCAATAAAGTAAATCAAAGGAACAACGTTCTTGTAACCCTAGTATTCCTTTGACCTGTCGAGATTTGCATGACACAATTGCTCAAGTGTTTTAAGGTCTTCCATGAATTCAGCCTGACTCTGATCGGGCTTTTGTTCAAGCTCCTCGATCACGTTAAATGCAAACGCTTGGGTACCGAATTCATCCCAATCCTTTTGCAGCTTAGGATGAACAGTTGAACCTGTGGAAATCGCGAATTGAAAGCGGTTTTGTATGCTCTTCAAGTTTGCTGCATAACCCATGAGATACTTCCCATTTACCGTATTAGTAATCGTGTAGACACCACCACAAAGCCTTCGTGCCTTGTATTCTTCGTTGATTTCTTTTCTTCTGTTCATTTTGATAGATTTATGTTCTCTCTAATGACAACCTATTTATAGACCTTATACTGTACTTTGGTCGCCCTATACAATTTAATGCTACTTTCTTGTTTCATGACTACGGGAGTTTTGTGTATGCTGTAAAATTTGGCAGAACAGCCAAAGTTAGTGACAATAATAAAGGAGTCAACCAATTTCATGTTGTATTGATTTAGAGTTACTGCCACTGTGGCGAATGATATACCAGATTGGTAAGGCTGCCACAGTTATCGGTACTAACAGTAAACTCAACCAGTCCCAAAGCGTACCTTCTGCTTTGAATCCTGTCCAGGTCCAATTGAAGGCATAGCTTCCTATGAACAATACTCCTAGGACTAGTATGGTTGCCAGCATCACCCATTTCAGCTGTGTTAACCATATTCGTTGTTCTTCTTCCTCTGCCATTAGCCATATCGGCACTGCAGCAAGCGCAATCGGAAGAAGCAACAATTGTAACCAGTCCCACACAGTATTATTGGCTTTAAAACCCGTCCAATTCCAGTTGAGTAAATAGGTTCCTATTTCTAGCACAATTAAGATCACTATAATTGCTACAAGCGCCCTTTTCCACGTCCACCATTTTAACTTACGGGTCACCAATGATTTCTCATCACGAGTCGAATTAGAAACTTTCTGATCCAATGTATTCTCCTTAATTCGGATGAAACGTTGCATGAAATGGAATTGACCCACTAAAATTATAACTACTTTTACATGATCTTCAATGGAAAAGAGAAAATGAGTGATCATCTCAAAATGTTTGGCTATGGTCTTTCCTTGTTAATTCTTGATGACCTCATTCAAATCCCGCCCCAAATCTTTAAATAATACCATGGCTGCATTTCTGCCAGGTCCGCCAGTGACTGAGCCACCTGGGTGAGTGGTTGCGCCAGTCTGATAAAGTCCTTCTATAGGCAGGCGATGCTGAGCATAACCTGGAACTGGTCGCAATGTTTCTGATTGAGAAGGTCCAAGGTCACCACCATGACAACTCCCATGCCAGTTATGAGAATTGTACCGTTCGAGATCGAGTGGGCTGCGTATCTCCGAGGCAAGAATTTTGTCGTTTGTAAGATTAGGAGCATAACGGTGTAATTCGTCAAGATTATTGGCCGCGACTTCTTCTTTGATCTCATCCCACCTCTCCGGTCCTTCACGAAGAGAGTACGGATAGGTACTGATCACTTTGACCATGTGTTTCCCTTCTGGAGTTCGCGAGAGATCTTCGACAGAAGGAGTCAGCACCAGTAACACAGGTTGTTCTTTTGTTACAATACCTTGATGGAAGTCGTTTTCTATCCGAAGTTGGCGTTCAGGGGTCTGAGCAATACCCGAGCCAACCACGGCCAATGTACCTCCGTCAACTATATACTCTGGTGGCTCAGTCGTTGCATAATGTGCTACAAACATTGATCGACCAGCCTTATAGGTTTCCACTCCATAAAGAAAATCATCGCCCCATGCTTCAGTGGGAGCCATAGTGACCAGGTGTTTGATGTGAATGGTGGAGATGACACCATAACGAGCGCGAAACTGTTCGCCGGATTTGGTCTCTACGCCAACACATCGCCCAAACTCCAAGAGCAATCTGCTGACGGGCTTGCTCGTCAGTACATGACCGCCATGATCCTCGATGATGCAACCCAATGCTAAAGGCAGACTGCCCGATCCTCCTTTAGGGATAGCCCAACCGTTCTTCTGGCGTCCAGCAATAAATGAATACGCAAGTAATCCAGTTCCTGGCCGATCAGCGGGTTGCAATGTTCCCTCGGCAAACCACATCATCCATGATTTGATATGCCAGTCTTCAAAAGAGGAGTTGATAATGTCCCATGCGCAAAGAGCTTGTCGACGTAACCAGACAGACGACTGGCTGTATGAAGAAAGTTGCTCTGCTGCTGATGTCCACCCTGCCGGTGAATAGCGAACCTTACTGAAGAAAGGTGCTACGTCTCTCCATTCTGAAATCATAGTTCGGTATGTTTTAGCATCACGACGTGAGAATTTGGATATCTCTTCACATGTACGATCAATATCCATCCACTGTGTGAGATAGGTTCCATCCGGAAATACTACATGGGAAGCAGGATCGGCCAAAATATATTCCAATCCATATTCAGCAAGGGGTAGCTCTTGATTGCGCCAGATAGGGCTTTCCATGAAAATAGAATGCGTAGTAGAGCAAGTATCATGCAGGAAGCCTGGAAGGGTGAGTTCCTCTGTCATGGTGTTTCCACCAATTACAGGTCGTGCTTCGAGAACGAGGCACGCGAGTCCAGCCATTGCGAGATAAGCTGCGGCAACCAGGCTATTGTGTCCAGCACCAGCTACTACTATGTCATATTGTTCTGTCATGAATGCCTCCGGTGGTTTAAAAAAGGTAGAGAGTTTCCAGTATGTAAGCCAGAGCGGATAATAAATGATACTAGCGAATCGGATCCAACTGATCCGAAGTAGGCTCTGCTCAGCAAAACCACGATTCAGTCAAGTGCGGTAATATTTTACCTTTTCCATAATCCCGTATCGCGCATGATACACACATGTCCTGGTCGTTAGCCTCTAGTGCCAAAGCCTTAATATGGAAAAAGCTCTCGATAGGGTCAGCATGAACACCCTGTGCCTTTTCTACTAACGTGCTCACTGCCTGATGCAAAGTATCCATGCGTGGATCGGGATGTGTCCAGCGATATGTGTACGCTGCAGCGTCAAGTTCTCCTAACCACATTTTATTATCAAGCGTATCAAGCAAGCCGGAGCGTGGAGGGATGAGCAAGCGAATCGAAAAATGCACTGGATCGACATGCTCAATCAACTTATGTTCTTCAAAAAAGTTCAGCAGTGATATGTAGCTCTCAAGCGTTTCCCAGGGAGAGAAAGGCATCAAAGACGGGCGTAGGGGAATCCCTACTTTTTCCAACAAATCAAATGTTTCTGTAACCTGTGTACTTGTATGCCCTTTATCAAGGTGGAGAAGCACATCATCATTGATTGATTCAACTGCCGAAACGATGAAAGCGCATCCGAAATCTCGAAATTTAAGCAATAGATCACGATGTTTGAGTAGATGCTCAATCTTAATTGTTGCATCGAAAGTCATATAAGGGAACTCATTATGGAGGGCTTGTGCGATACGCAATGCGTGTGTCGGCCCATTGAAAAAGTCAGGATCCCCAAAAGTGATATGGCGTACGCCTTGTTCTGCCTGTAATCGAATATCTGCCAGCACAATATCGGCAGGTATGGCAAAGAAGCGTCCGTTATAGATTGGTGTAATTGGACAATGGAGACATGTATGTTTGCAACCTCGTGTTGTCTCTGTATACCCGGCAATCACCTGTTCACCATTGAGTTCAAGGTGAGCGTAACGATCAGGGGATGGAAGGTGATTTCGTTCTGGCACTACGAATGAAGTGCGCTGAATCCATGGATTACTAATTTGTTCGCGTGTGTTGACACCTGGAATAAATGAACCTTCGTTGCTTTCAATGCTTGCGATCAGGTTAAGCATAGGCATCTCGTATTCGCCGCCGATAGTCGAATCGGCACAATCTTGAAGCAGGTAATCAGCATTGAGTGAGGCGTAAAGACCATAAAAGCAGATATGAACCGACGGATTGAGTACACGAACACGCTTTGCGAGTTGTTGCCCTAAACGAAGAGCGGTGTGCATCGGAACGGAGATAGCGACAAACTTAGCTTGTTTAACAGATTGATCGGTTAATGTCTCAACTGCTGTATCAACTGACACAGGAAAATAGCTTCCCTTGCGAAGCATGCTATGTAAGGAGGCAAGATGAAACGGTTGATGGCCCAGTTCATAACAAGAAATGAGCAAGATATCGCCTGGAGACCTCATTTTTTACGTGCGGGAGCGCCTCCGCCTTTGGCGCTAGGACCAGCACCCACACCAACCTCCTCCGGGGTCCAGCCTTCAGGCATACTTGCATCCTGGCCGAAGAAGAACTCCTCCATCTGCTCACGTAAAATCTTCCGTGATTCAGGATCAGCCATGTTCAGCCCATAATGATTGATGATGAGCGTGCTCTGGGCGGGCCACATATCCCAGGCCTGTTGAGAAACATGCTCATAAATACGCTGCCCTAATGCACCTGGAAAAGGAGGCTTCTCCAATCCCGGAAGCTCGCGGCCTAATTTGACACACATTACCATACGTGGCATGATGAAATCTCCTGGTCAAAGTTACGATATTATTCTAAGTTGAATACTACAAGAAACAAGGTCTCATGTCAAACACGACAAAAAGTGCACATCTGCCGCGTGTCCTCTTTTTGGCATGCAAGGTAAGTTTTCGTATGCCCCTTTACATGCTTTGTTAGAAGCTGGTATCCAGGTGTGTGCAGTCATTATACCATCTGAGCAAGTATTGGAGACAGAACTGCCTGCGATTCACAAGTATGAGCAAACTTCTATTTCTCGTAATATATTGCCAGTTTTGAATTCTTCTATACACTCCTCCATCTTAGCACTGGCAAAGGACCGAAATATACCTGTGTGGAAGGTTCGGCAACTATCCAGTTCGGATACTATTAATGTATTAACGGCCTATCAACCAGATATAATCTGTGTAGCTTGTTTTTCAAAGCGTATACCTCGTGTTATTCTTGATATTCCTCGATTTGCATGTTTAAATGTTCATCCGTCATTATTGCCTGCAAACCGGGGACCAGAGCCATTATTCTGGACATTTCGTGAGGGAGGTGCGCAAACTGGTGTCACTATTCATTTGCTTGATGAAGGATTGGATTCAGGTGCAATTGTCGCGCAGGAAGCCATGGAGATACCTGATGGCATTGGCTACTCAGATTTAGAGGAACAAATCGCACAACTAGGTGGAACTCTTTTAGTCCAGAGTGTTTGGCATGTGTACAATCAGGATGCTATACTTCAAAAACAAGATGAATTGAATAGCAACTATCACCCTTTTCCCAGTGACGATGATTTTGTTGTTCCGGTTGCAGAATGGAGTGCCAGGCATGTCTACAACTTCATTTGTGGCGTTGAGTCTTGGGAATCCCCAATTGCTTTGCTCGTTGGCAATAAGACCATTGAAATTAAAAAGGCCATTTCTTATAGCCATGATCCTACAGACAATAACGAACCTGAAGGTATTTGGGTCAAGTGCAAGCAAGGGAGCGTACTGGTAAAGTAATTTTTGCTGTAGAAGCAGTCAGGTACCAACCTCAGTTTTCGGCCTGAACCGTAACGCTGACCAGATCTCATCGATGGATATCTGGGTAACAGGTCTCCACTCATCGTTAGGAAAGATCTTCCAAAGTATATCGCGGTTGATATCGGTTAGAACCTTTGAACTCTGCTTTGGATACGAAAGCCAAAGTCGGCCTCCAGGTTTTACCATCTCAATAGCAATGGGAGTATCTTTTTCAAATTCTGTTCTATTGCGCACAAACTGAAGCACCACATCATATTTATCCCCAGATGTTGGAGTCGTAACAAGTTCGACTTCTAATGGCAGTAAGGGAACGATTTGTTCGGTGTATTCCTCGGGAGCATTAAGAATGATGAAACGCTGTTTCGGCTTAATACCAAGTTTTTTTATTAAAGACGCATCGACCATATGGTGATTCCTCGTTGCCTTTCAGTCAGCTCACTTGGGCTGGATAACTTTCTCGGGTTGTTGGTTCACCGCCTCCAAAATAGTTGCTGGGTCGTTGTCAGAATCAGGTTGCTTCTTTTTCTTACCTCTTACCACTGTCATGAAATACCCGATCCCAATCAAGATGAGCCCAAGAATTGAGAATGCTATCCCTACTATCCAGTTATGTCGATAATAGCCATTTGGATTCTGCAAATACTGTTGTGTGCTAAATACTACTGGCTGCTGACCGTATTGATAATACAACGTTATTCGCACAACAGGAAAGGCTTAACCTCCTAAATGAACATGATTATCAGAGCTTACATCGATGCTGGTCGTTTCATCTGATCGATAGAGAAAAGAGATCAGGACGTTGCCGTGATTGAGGTAGTCGGCGCTAAAAGCGGGTATATAATCGCCTTCATTGACGATGTAAAGAGAGGAGCTTTTCTCTAATTGCATATATCCAATTCCACGACCAGAAAGATAGTGCACGAGGAATGCTTTTGAAATCTCTTGATAAGGTGTTGTCTGTGGAATAGCTGAATATATAAGACCACACATAATGAGGACAATGCCTAATAGGGTAAGCCCCCAGCGCTGCATAAAGTTGAGTACATTTTTCAAATCTTAACTCCATTTCTTTAGACTTCTCTACCGTGCTAGACGAATAGACGCCTCTATGATATCATCGGTGGCATTATGAACTTAGATATTGGGAGGAACGGGCTACACTGTGTATCTAAAACGATTGGAGATGTTGGGTTTTAAGAGCTTTGCCTTGCGGACCGTACTGGAGTTTAGTACAGGTATTACTGCTGTAGTGGGACCGAACGGAGCAGGCAAATCAAATGTTGCCGATGCAGTGCGTTGGGTGTTGGGTGAGCAAAGCATACGGCAATTGCGCGGTAAGAAGAGTGAAGATATTATTTTCATTGGTGGGCATGGTAAGGCTCCACTTGGTTTGGCCGAGGTTTCCTTAACCATCGATAATAGTACAGGTTGGGTGCCTTCAGAATATAGTGAGATCACAGTTACAAGACGTAGTTACCGTTCAGGTGAGAATGAATATCTCATTAACAAGCAGAAGGTCCGCCTCAAAGATGTGGTCCTTTTGCTGGCCCAGGCTCGTATCGGTCATGATTCCTATACTGTTGTTGGGCAGGGTCTGATCGACGCTGCCCTTAGCTTGCGTGCAGAAGAACGACGAGGACTATTTGAAGATGCTGCGGGTATTCGTCCATTCCAGGTACAGCGTACTGACGCTGAAAATAGGTTGCGTCAGACTGAACAAAATCTCGACCGCTTGCGGGATATTATCAGTGAGATAGAGCCCCGGCTGGAGCCTCTTGCAGAGCAAGCGCACCGCGCGGTTGAGTCTCGTCAATTAAACAGTGAATTACAAGAGGTTTTGTATACCTGGTACGCTCTACAATTGCGCCGTTTGCATACAAACAGAGATTATGCTGAAGTTGCTGAAAAGGAACAGGAGCTTCGTGTTCAGCAGATAGAGCAGTTGCTTCAGAATGCTGATAAGCAAAGAGAAATTCTTGCTATCAGACGACAACATGCTCAAACCAGGATTGTCGAGGCGCGTGAAAATTCAAATGTAGCCCATCAGGTTGTTCAACGAATTGAACGCGACCTTGCTGTCAGTCAGGAACGCATCAAAGGTCTTGAACACCAAAAAGCTGAACAGCAACAGGAAGAACAAGGATTGCGTGATCGACTGATTGCTGCTCAACAAAAAATTGTTGACCTTGCCGAACAATGCGACATTGCCGATGAAGCTATAGATGTTGATGCTGTATCCTTGGCAGAGCACGAAGCACAGGTCATAAAAGCGCAAAAAGATTATGAGTTTGATAAACGACGTTTGCGCAATGCCCAAAGTGAATTGATCCAGATCCAGGCTCGACTAGGAGCAAGCCAGTCTGACCTTGGACGACAGCAAAAGCACCAGGGCGAGCGCAATCGTACCCTGGCTGCTCGAAGAGAAACAATTTCCCAAACCCAGCAGACATTGCGCACTTTAGAGACTCGTTTGGTCGATGAACGCGCACAACTTGATAGCAAACGCAGCGAAGAGCAACACATTACACAACGAAGGCAGGTTGTTGTACGAGCCATATCGGATGTCCATCAAGAAATAGAACGTCTGAAATCCACTCTCTCTGAAGCAGAGAGGCTACGTCGCACAGTTTCAGATCGGCTCAATATGCTGAAAAATTGGCGTTCGAGTCTTAGTGGGTACAGCGATGGAGTGCGTGCGCTTTTGCGTGCTCCATCTGATAAGGTCAGCGGAATTATTGGCCCGGTGCCCCAACTCGGAATTGCACCTGCTGGTTTGGAAATTGCACTTGAGGCGGCATTGGGTTCGTATTTGCAAGGTGTAGTAGTACAAACATCCAAAGATGCACAGATATGTTTGGATTACCTCAGTTCATCAAAAGCAGGAAAAGCTATGGTTATCTGGTTGGATAAAGGTGACAACCAGACGGAAATCAAGTCTGCTTACGAGAATCGAATTGATTCTGAAGATGATTCAATCAACCTTCTACTCGCTAAAATGCCTTCCCTAAAAGAACATCTACAGGGTTGTGCATCGAGGTGCATTCAGTGTGAGGGGCGTTATCTCCTGCTTTTTCAGAGAATTCTTAGCGGGACAGTTATCATTGATAATCTTAATAATGCCCAAAAACTTTTCGACATGCTCATTACGTTACCAAGTTTTGGGCAACATCAACCATTCCAGAAAATAGTTACTCATAATGGGGAAGTTCTCCATCTGAACGGTTGGCTGAGTGGAGGAGGCGGAAAGGATGGCACTCATCAAGGATTACTTGCTTATGAACGTGAACTGCATGATTTGCCTCAACAGATAGAGGAACACAAAGTTCTCATAGATCAGTTGAACGCTGACATAAGTAAGTTACAACGAGACCAGGAAGCTCGACGTGTTGAACAAAATGCGATTGACAAAGAATTACAGAAAAATGCTGTTCTTCTCCATGACCTGAGCAAAATTGTAAATAATACACAGCGGGAACAAGAACGTTTACAAACTGAGTTGCAACTCGCAGTTTCAGTTGAGCAGCAATTGTCGGCTGAACTTGCCGGATTAGAGCAAGAAATGAAAGCAGCACTGGAACGTGTACGTGCGCACGAGAAATCGCAACGAGAAGTTTCGGGATTGGTTGAGGAATTACAGCGAGAAGTGGAAGAGCGCACTATCGTTTATCGTCGCCAACAGGATGATTTGAACAAGCGGCGCACCGGGCTGGCTGTTAAAAGACAAGAGGTGAAATCGCTTCGCCAACAATTGCAATCACAACAGGCACAGGTTCAAGATTTGAAATTGCAAGTGGAGCAATACAAAAATCGTATGACTAAATCTGAAGAGCGGCGTCAGTCATTACAACAGATTGTTGCTTCACAGAGAGCTGAACTTGATCAAGCTCAGAAAAATACACATACACTGGCCGAAAAGTTACGTGATGCCGAGATGCAGGTGACTGAAATCGAAGGCGATATAACAACACTCGAAAATGAGATAACTCAGTTACGTACTACAATGGCAAATATAGAGGTGAGCTATCGCCGCTGTCTACTTGACAGCCAGAAAGCGCGAGATGCGGTTGATGCTTTGTTAGAGCAATTACATGAAGAGATGGGGGTCACTGATCCATCTGAGCTTTCTCGATATGTAACGAATAACTATCAAGATTCTGAAACAACTGAAATAATAGAAGAAGTTGCTGTTACGAAATCTTCTCATGGAATAGAGACCCTTTCTCAGGAAGAAGAGGTATTCCTACGTAAGTTGCGCAGGCGAGTAGATAACTTACGTAGTCGTCTTAAGGCTATTGGCGGTAGTGATCCTGATGCACCTCAGCAATACGAAGAAACGCGAACACGTTATGAATTCCTTTGCACACAAATTGCAGATATGGATCAGGCAGCATCGCAGCTACACACAATTATTAGCCAACTCGATTTCACCATGGCCCGGCAATTCGAAATCACATTTCAAGCAGTAAATGCTCGTTTCAGCGAACACTTTACTACTTTGTTTAATGGCGGACATGCTCGCCTTGATCTGATCACTTCCAGAAATGAGGAGAGTGGCGCACATGCCTCAAGTATGCCAGCAGGTGTTGACGTGATTGTACAGCCTCCCGGTAAGAAGGTGCAAGATTTATCGCTGCTATCCGGTGGAGAACGCGCATTAGTCTCTGCCGCTCTGCTTTTTGCCTTACTAGAAATTAATCCCCCGCCTTTCTGTCTACTCGATGAGGTAGATGCAGCTCTTGACGAATTTAACCTGATACGTTTCTGTGAAATTCTGAAGCGCCTGGCTCAACGCACACAATTTATCGTCATTACGCATAGTCGAGTGACAATGTTGGAATCTCAAGTGATTTACGGAGTATCTATGGGTGGTGATAGTGTGTCGCGTTTGCTATCGATGAAGCTTGAGGAGGCTCATGTAACAGGAGATAGATAGCTGTCTGCTTGATAATCTTGCTCATGAAATTTAAAAAACTCATGAAAAAAGTATTGACAGGTTATCCCGACTATGATAATATACACCGTGTCAAGAGAAACCGCCTGTATGTGCAGGTGAACCGGTGGCAATAGCGAAGAGGGTACACCCGTTCCCATCCCGAACACGGAAGTTAAGCTCTTCAGCTCTGACGATACTTTGGGGGCAACCCCACGGGAAAATAGGACGTCGCCGTTTCGCCCGCCCACATGGGCGGTTTTTTGTAAGTTCCGATTTTCTACAGCACAAGAGCTTCTTTCTTAGATGGTGTAAAAGACCGGGTTGGAGCGAAAGCACTAAGGTCTATAGAATGCATGTTAAATGGCGGTGGGAGACGAACCTGCCGTCCATCCTCAACATCTCCCGCAATGATTGCTTCTACAAGAAGGGCAGTGATGGGTGCATGCATTAAACCGTGCCCTGAGAAACCGGCAGCGTGGACAAGATTGTCCAGGTTGGCGTCAAAGCCAATCAACGGGTTTGCATCAGGCGTTGTACCGTAGAAGCCAGACGAAGTTGCTGTCAATCCACCAGCATCAGCTAAACGTGGTGTAAAGGCCATCATCTGCTCGACGATGGCGTAACCGTAGTTGTCAATACCATTGCTATGATTAAATGGAGGGTCAATTCGATCCTGATCTTCATCGCTGAAATTGGGCTCAGGCAAGGTCTCATGTGCCCAGGCAAGCATCAACAATTCGTTCTCCGGACGACTATGTGCTCCTCGACCGGCACCCATTCCGTAGATGGTCATAGGCAAATGAAGCCATTCCTCACGGCTCATGATTGGTCTATCTGGTTTTAGGAAATAGTGATAGCGCTTGAGAGGTGAAATTGGCAGTGGCATTCCACCAATGCATCGATTGAGTCGAGGAGCCCAGGCATTGGTCCCATTGACGAACCAGTCAGCCTCTATGAGGCCTCTGGTAGTTTCAAGGGCAATGATGCGACCTCCACGAAGCGTTGCTCCAATAACTTCCGTATCCTGCATCAAAGTTGCGCCTAACTCTTGCGCGCGTCGAAAGCCTTCCATGTAAATCATCTGAGGAAAGAGGAATCCATCTGTAGAGCACCATGTAGCTCCTATAAGATGATCGGGCTCAATGTGCGGCCAGCGTTGATTGACCTCTTTGGAGTAGAATTTCGACCGGTAATCCGACTTTTTGTTGCATTGCAACATTGGCCTGAGCTTGATGCCATGATTGTGCTGCTGCACTTCGGATGCCAGGTTTCCAGGCCGGCGCAGCTTGTTCCGGATCCTCATAGAGAAAAAGGTATCCATTCTGTTGCATAACAGGTTGATTTCTTTCAATCGGAGTGTGCAAAATCTCATGAAACTGTGTATACCACCATTCAGAATATTGCATCCCCACAACAGTTTCTTCAATGCTGAACTGTGCGCGAATACCAGCTGCAGAGCGACTTGATAAGCCATTCCCAATTTTTGCTTTTTCAAGAATGGTAACACGAAATCCTCGTTCTGCAAGGCGCACAGCTATAAGAGCGTTTGTTGAGCCTCCGCCGATGAGGACAACATGATCTGCCGATGTGTGGCGTAAAGGATGTAGGGTATTCAAGGCTTGTTGATCCTTTCTCCTGTTTGAGATATGCTCAACAAATTAGTTTGCTTGTGTGATGGGCAACCACTACACCTCCTTCAAAGCATCTACCAGTTTATCTATTTCTTCCTCGATATTGTAGAAGCCCGTTGAAATACGCAATGATTTCGTAGAAGGAATGTTGCGGATAAATATATTGTATTTGTCTCGGAGAAGCGTAACTATCTCAGCATCATTGCGCCCCTCTAAAGTAAACGTGACGAGTCCACTCTCCCCGGGTCGGGGTGTTAATATCGTTAATCCTGGCACTTCTCTAAGAGCCTTATAAGCATATCCACTCAGTGATATTATGCGTTCAAATAACCATTTGTGGCCGACTGTCTTCTCCAACCAGTTCAACACTGCTGCTTGTCCTGCTATAGCTGCAGTTTGCCGGCCGCCTACCTCGAAGCGTTGAGCACTATCAAGTAGTTCCCATTCAAAGTCTTCCTCATGCTTGATTGACCAATAGCCAACGTAGGTTGGAGAAAGGAGATGAAGCATCTCCTTTCGAACGTAGAGCGCTCCGGTACCGTCTGGACCACACAGCCATTTCTGCATGGGGATAGCGTAGAAGTCGACCCCAAGGGTTTTCACATCTATAGGAATTGCTCCAGCCGACTGTGCGCCGTCAATCAACACAGGTATGCCCCATTCTCGTCCCGATATGCAACTTCGCTGATGTTGAGAACTGCTCCCGTAGTCCAGGTGACATGCGAAATGGAGATCAGCCGTGTGCGAGGTGTTACGAGATCTGCAATGGCTTTGAGAACAGGGATTCTGCTGTAGAACCTATATCAGCAACGCGGTAAACTATTCCATAACGGTCTCTTAACTGGTATAAAGGCGCTAATAAGCTGATATGCTCGTGCTGCGTTGTAATAACCTCGTCACCTTCATGCCAATTGATACCAAAGCTGATAATATTAAGGCCTTCGCCTGGTGTTATCTGTGAGGGCAATTTCATCTACATCGGCATTCAAGAGACTGGCCACTCTCTTGCGGGCGTTGCTATACGTTGTTCCGATGGTCTCAAAAGCTGCGGCTCCTAATCGGCCATTTTGCCAGTCATTTCGAATACATTCTTGCATAGCTTGGGTTACACAATCGGGTAGGGGACCGAAGTACCTGTATTAAGGTAAATGTGTGAAGTAGTGGCAGGCATTTGCTGGCGAATACGTTCTAAATGAGTGAGGTCAGGCAAGATAAGACTCCTTTGGCTAGTTCAGTAACGCATTCTTCGTTTATGGAAACAATGCTGTTTGC
>CAVPEB010000050.1:0-23083 GCA_963702765.1 uncultured Chloroflexia bacterium | reverse complement strand
ACGTATTGGTGCAATCATCGACAAAGTAGACCCCTGACCCGCCAGGAACGATTTCGAGGCCGAAGAGGCAGCCTGCTCCTGGTGGGGTACCAGTATTGTCCACAAGCTTTTTGGCAACCTGTGTACCTCCAGGTGTTGTCTCAACTAATTTGCCATTATTCCCATTCGCGGTCAGGATAGTTCCGTTGGGGGCTATAGTCAGTCCCAGTGGGTCATTGAGAGCGCCGTTTGCAGTTACATTATTCCCTGTATGAGCAGTGGAATTACGTATAAGGGCATTGGGAATGGCAGCAATACTATTGTTCACACTATTGGCGACGTAGAGAGTATTATTACTGGCCAGACCTACACCGGTTGGCCCAATTACCAGAGCCGCTGGATCAGTTCGTTGCGAAAATCCAGAACCAATGATCGTGGTTCCATGTACGCTGGGAACACCGTGTCCTTGCTGGGGAACATTCAGGTTGATGCGTAAAACTGTTCCTCGATTGACAACCTTGCCATTCGCAGCGACAGTGCCATTCAATACATTGGTAACAAAGAGCGCTGCCCAGTTTCCGCCGTCAAATGCCGTCATATCCCATGGCCCGTTGATATTTGAACCTGTGAAAGTCTCTACAGGATTGCCTCTACTATTCATTACGATCAAGCATCCAGCCTTGGCGGTTGCTGATGTGCCATCGGAAGTTGGCAAACTGCCAACGATTACCCAGCCCCTTTGCAGCGCAACAAGTGCTGTGGTTAAGCCGACACCGCCCGGGCAACTTCCATGCAGAGCGCCAGCACTAAGTTTTGCAAAAACAGAAACGGATCCGCCTGGTGTGACCTGTACAATAGTGGTTCCAGTACCTTGCAGGTTTGCACTGTTGTTGAAGTTGCTAACCAAAATATTGCCCTTAACCAGGCTTCCGATCGTTGATGGAACCACTGCCACACCATAGGGATTGATATCTCCATTGCCAGGCACGGTCGAAGCAACCGTACTAACTTTGTTCAATGGTCCAATAAATGAGCCGCCAGATGCAAATACAAATGTTGGCACTATCGCTAGAGCGATAGCCAGAATGCCTGTTAAGAGAACAGGCACAAGCAGATAAACACGTCGTCGTTTCACTTTGTTCCTCCTAGAAAGTAGTAAAGTTAAAAATAAAAAATGAGATAGGGGCATGAGAAGGACACAGATTACCATAATGGCTAATAATTTAGATATGAACCATATAGACAGATGGTCCCCCGACCTTCTGCAGAAGAAACCCCTCTTTAGGGATATACGTAGGAGGTTACAGTTTCAAAGAGATCAGCGATACGCCTCTGCCTGTAAATTGAACAACTGAGCGTAGCGACCATCTAACGCGATCAGCTCTTCGTGAGAACCGCTCTCAATAATGTTGCCGTTCTCGATCACGAAAATGCGATCCGCCAGGCGCACAGTGCTGAAGCGGTGGCTGATGAAAACGGCGGTTTTCCCTCTGGTTAGCTCGCGGAACTTCGTGAATACTTCGTATTCGGCCTGAGCATCGAGGGCGCTGGTCGGCTCGTCCAGCACGAGAATACGGGCATCACGCATGAAAGCTCTTGCCAGCGCGATCTTCTGCCACTCGCCACCACTCAGTTGAGTGCTATCTTTAAGATCTTTAAACCAGCGCCCAAGCATAGTATCGTACCCATTGGGAAGTTTCTCAATCACAGCACTGGCTCCGCTTTTGCTTGCAGCACTCATTACCAAATCTCTTTGCTCAATTTGCTCTACTCGCCCTACCCCAATATTCTCCTGCGCAGTCATATAGTAATTCACGTAATCCTGGAAGATGACTCCTACCTGTTCGCGAAGATCCTTCAAATCATACTCTTTGATATTGCGGCCACCGATGAAGATCTCACCTTCATCCGGATCGTAGAGTCGTGTAAGCAACTTGACCAGCGTCGTCTTACCTGCGCCATTGCGTCCAACAAGGGCAATTGCCTCGCCTGCGTGGATCGTAAAACTGGCATGTTTCAAGGCAGCGTGTGTCTCAGGATCCTTTCCAGGGTACGTGAAACTGACATCGCGGAACTCGATATCAAGTCCATCCACGTTCCTGGGGAGTTCTATCGGTTGCGGTTTTGGAGGAGAAACAATTTGGGGCTGATATTCAAGGAAATCGAACAGCGTATTCACATATAAGGTATTCTCGTACGTATTGGAGATACCGTTTAACAAGCTCTGGAAGTTCTGCCCTACCTGCACCGCTGTCTGTGTATACAACGTCAGACCTCCCAAAGTAATGCGTCCAGCTACAGCTTGCAGAGCGACATAGAGGTAAATTGCAGTATTTGCTATAACAGTGAGTCCATTCCAGAGAAAGTTAATATTGTAACGGCGCAAGAGCAGTTTCTTGTCCTGTTTATATAAACTGGTTGCAAGATCCCAAAATTTGCCGATGAAATAGTCACCCAGGTTGAAGAGCTTCACTTCTTTGTTGTACGTGTCGGTTGTCATTAACGTCACGAAGTACGCCATCAAGCGACGCTCAGGCGATTGACGACGCATAAGCTGATACCCTCTCCAACCATAGCGTGTACTTGAGAAGAAGGCGGGAATTGGGACGATGAGAGCCACAATTGCAAGCCACCATGCCAGGTGTACCAGGAGGAAAATCAACGAGACGAGTGTTACGATAGTCTGGCCAAGCCCGAAGGTTTGAGAGATCATTGAAACAGGTTGATAGGTGGACTGGTTCGCGGCCTGGCGCATCTTATCATAAAATTCGGGATTCTCAAAAAATGCCAGGTCTAGCGTATTCGCTTTTTTCAGAATTTCCAACTGCACGCGGTTCGATACCTGTTCCTGCAGGAGTTGTTGCACAATATTGCTCAAGTTACTCAGCAGGCTCGAAAGAAGAGCTATTGCAAGTTGCAGACCTATTGGCAACCAGATAGGTGATGTACTGTGTATTTGAATCGCTCTTATTACGCTGTCAATCAGAAAGGCAGTTATTGAAACGCTGAGGGCGGGAATGAAGCCTTGCGCGAGATTCAAGAGACCTAAAAATAGTGTCAGCGGTGCGCTGGTCGACCACACCAGGCGCAACACACGTGGCAGGCTTGCAAATGCTCCCGGAACTTTCCTAATGCTAAACTTCTCTTCTGTTCGTTGTCCTGACCCTCGCAGGAAATTTGCTCGTTGATTCATACGCTTGTTTGCTACTCCACTTCACTATTCCCACAGCATTGAAAAAATCATGAGGATACTGCTTACAGTGTACTCGAGAAAGGCAGGCTATACATTGTCTCTTTCGCCAGTTTTTAGGTTAGATGAAGCATCAGGTAGATACTGCTAATTTCTACAGGTGAAGAGCTTAGGCCCCATTTTATACTGCTCGCGCACGTAGTTTACTCGCAGGCTTGAGGCGTAGATGAAGAAGAGGATGAAGTCTGATCGTTATCAGTAAGATACTGCATGGCAAATTGATCGATGGCTTTTATAACATCAACCAGAGCCAGCCCCTTCTCGGTCAGGTTGTATTCGACACGAGGTGGAATTTCCGCAAAAGCAATGCGATCCACAAAACCGATCTCTTCAAGCATTTTGAGCCGTTGGGACAACGTTTTGGGGCTGACGTTTCCCATGGTATCCAGCAATTCACCGAAGCGTTTGGGTCCACTTAAGAGCGTATATACGATCATAAGGGTCCACATATCACCAAGCAGGCGAATAGCGCGACCAATCGGATGAGTGCCACAGATCTCTAGCTTTTCGGCTGTTTGCGCATGGCTGGATGTCTTCATAACGCATAGTATACCATATTTTCTCCTATAATTACATCCTTGACAAAAGGAACTTCCATATATATACTTACTTCCATAAAGTTACTAATGGAGCATAGGGAAAGAGCAAAGCTCTATGTACTTAGCATTCTAAACTCTATTTCTTATAAGCATTCATGTCGAGACAGTTTGCTCGTAAATAACAAAGGAGAAATCAACGATGAACATTGCACTTTGGATTCTACAAATTTTATTGGCTCTCGCGTTTGGGATGGCTGGCATCATGAAGGTCTCACAGCCGATCGACAAACTGGAAACAAGAATGGGATGGGTAAAGAGTGTCGGACCCCGAGGAGTACGTTTGATAGGCACTTTAGAAATACTGGGAGCCATTGGGCTAATTCTCCCGGCTGTAACGGGTATCTTACCGTGGCTTACGCCAGTTGCAGCATCTTGTTTAGCATTGACAATGATAGGCGCTATGATTGTCCATGGACGACGTGGTGAATATTCCCAGATCGGGATCAACGTGATACTACTGCTATTAACATTGTTCGTGGCATATGGACGTTTTGTTATCATTCCCGTTAGCTGAGGGTTGTTTTTTACTTCCATAGCGGGGTTCCAACAGCTTGAGTCGCTCTTGGAACCCCGCTTTTAGTTTGAATCGATCTTTTGGGGAAGATGCCCTGTATTGGTTATCGTAGCTGGCCAAAATAGTATATTTTAATGATCAGTTTTCAATACAAAAGAAGTATAATGGTAAGAGTCAAAGTTAATGCCTGAAAGCGAAGTAGGTGACAATGGAAACAAGAGACGAATCGCTACCTACCGGTGAGCCAGACTCAGAACTTCAAAATACCGATGCAACAGTTCCTGTACTACAACATGTCAATAAAATAGCACCAGTAATCAATCCTGACACCCCTACTCCTGCACCTAACACACTACAAACACAAAGGATAACACGATTTATTGGTGATATTCGACCAACACCAGGGTCGAATGTAGTACGCATCTATGGTATCAGCGATTGTGTCATAGCAGTTGCATTCACGCTTTTTGTCGTCGACATTGCTCTTCCGCCTGAAGGCTTAAGCCCATCTCAGCTACAAAACTTCATCTTTCACAATTTGCTCTTGAAAATACTCTATTTTCTCCCCGCCTATATTGTGGTCGCCAGTTCCTGGGTCTCACACTATCGCATCCTCACGTACCTCAAACGATCCAGTAGCCTCTTCATCATATTGAATGTCTTGTTCCTGGCATCGATTGTCTTTCTTCCCGTCCCTGTCTTATTCTTCTACCAATATGGCAACCAGCCAGGGGTCTGGAAACTATTCGCGATAACACAAATGGTCACCAGTACCACACTTCTCTGCATGTGGATTGTAGCGAGAGTAGACCACCTGCTGGATCCAGAAATACCTTCTGAATATCTCAGATACACCACGGCTCGACTATTAGTCATACCAATCGGTACCCTTCTCTCAATTGGCGTCGCGTTTTACAACGTCTGGATTGCTGAGGGTATCTTTCTCGCCTTTTACGTACTGGGCTGGTTCTTGCACAACCGCTATTATCACACAAATCGCAGAGCGATCTACCTGGAGGGTACCATCCGCATGTGCTCGATTTCAGACAATATGACTGCGGTGGCAATTACCTTCTTGATTGCAACAATAACGAGTACTGTCCTTTCCAACAGTCAGCAGCCCTTTTCGACGTCACTGGACGCAGTATTGCAGCAATTGCCTGTGTACAGCTTTTCCTTTTTAATTGTGGGTTTTTACTGGCTGTCCCACCATCGTATCTTCATGCTCATCAGATGCCATAATATGCCTTTAATCTGGTTGAACTTTGTCTTCTTAGTGTGTATCGAACTGCAACCTATTTTCAACGCTCTACGTGCGACCTATCCGACATCACAACTTACGTCGATACTCTATGTTTTAGAGCAGACTGCAACAGGCCTGATGTTACTCGTGATCTGGTGGTATGCAGCAAAAGGACATCGGCTCATTGACAAGTCGATGGCGAGATTTGAAATCATTTTATTTGCACTGCGCGCACTCCTGGTTCCAATGATCTTTATCCTCTCTATTGCGATCATTTTATTTCGTAACGATCTTGCCTTCTATTTCTGGATGCTGATAATTATCCTTGAAGTAGCCGACCTCGTTTACAGAGGCGTCCAGCGCAGATTACACAAGGAAGTTCAGGTTGAGGCTGATGTGTGATTCCCCTGGTTTTCAGCCGCCAGACCAGTGCAAATATACTAGTCAACCCCTTCCAATTTACTGTCCACAAAGTGAAAAAAGATTACAAAACAGTATATTTGAGTGTTGTATATTCTTTCAGATGGGCATACAATACGCGTGTTGTTCTGTTTTTTGAAGATGAGGCGATGGAATGGAATCTGCATCGTATTTGTGAGCTAGTGTCATTTGCATTTTGCTGGATACATATATCGCGAACAAAACAAACTCATAGGCAAGGACAATGAACTTTACTTTATTGAAGTATGTCTAACGAATGTTTATGCGAAAGGAACGAATCCATGAGCGAAAATACGAAACAGGATCTCGATAGTATCGAAGCCCTGTTTGTTCAGAGTGCCCACGGGCTAACGACCAGTAATGGCTCCGTGACATTACATGGACTGGCGCACCAGACCCTGTTTTTTGCTGATCGACCACAACGGGTAGTAGGACACCTGACTTCAAGAAAATTTGTCGACGAGTGGGGTGATGGCGAAGACAGCTTTGAGCAGGATCCGCCGAACGCGGTTGTTTCTTTCCTTGAGAATGGCGATGAAGTACCCGAAGAGGTGACGATGACCATCAGTGATCCACAGCTCAACGGAGATACTCTCACCTATAAGGTCAATGTTCTTGACGGAACACTACCTGCTAAGGCGGGACCATGCTCATTGTTCATCGACCCAATTGGCAGGCCTTTGTCTCCCATGTCGGTTGCTGGTGTTCGACGCCGTCAGCGCCGCCGCTAGCGATAATCTGCCCTGATTATGGTATGAGTTGGGGCAAACCTAAAATGTACGAATGAAATACAAGGAGCGGGGACAAGATGTCCTCGCTCCTTGTATTTCATTCGTACATTTTTCTACCCCTGAGCATACACATCGTCATCTTCGAGCAAAGGATGAATGTGATATTCAATCTGGTATTCATTGAGCAGTTGCAATGCTTGCTCAGAAACTGTCTCTAGTCGTGCGTCAAGTATTTTGGCTGCAGGCCCTATTTCGTGCAGGTCAGGAATAACGGCTTTCAATTCATCTAAATGGCTCAGATCTTGCTGGTAAAGATGAATTTTTAGCTCTATCTGATTTTCATTAGCATGTGTCTGAAAGGCGTCTTTACGAGCTGACAGCCATTGCCATAATGCATAAGCTTCATGGGAGTTCAGGTGTATCTGTACCTCGTTGTCGGTAATACTTATTCCAGCATTGATTTGATCTTCAAATTTTTTCATGCTATCCCTCGCATTCTGCTATGGATTCTACCACTCAATGTAAGAGAGTAGAGCACATTTCAAATACCTTCTGTTCGATAAGAGCGAAATTGCTGTTGTGAGCTGACATCCACTCATACTTTTTCTTGCAGGCCTACGGCCTGCTTTGAGGAGGAAGTTGGGGCACAGCCCCAAACCCCAGGTGAAGGGCTGCTGCCCTTCACAATCCCGCTTCTTTTTGATATATGAGTGGATATCAATTGTGAGCTATTGAGCTTCACAAACGGTGGGTTACTTAGCACGCATCCTGTTGTTTTTTGGGTTATGTTCCAGGTCTGCAAGCCCTAATTCTTCCATAAGAGGAGGAATATACATTCCAAAACGTCCTCTCAGCCCTTTCTTTAAACCATACCATCCACCGATGGGATTATCGAGTGAGCGTCCCCATGCTTCAATAGTTCCTTCCTTTGCTGGCTTCTGTTCATCTGCACTGCCAAGTTCCATCCAATCACCATGCTTTTTGAGCATTTCATGCAAGTCATTGATGCACCGAAGATCATAGTACAAGACTGTCTTCCCGACAGTGCATACCAGAACTGGTGGATTGTGTGTTTCATCCTTATACATTGTGTATTCTGATGTCCCCGGTGGAGTTTTTAGAACCCAGGGCTGTTCTTTTGTCCCATTTACTTCTGTCAAAACAATCTCCGCTCGTCTTCTTGCTTCACTGGCTACCGCCCTCGCAAAAGACTCTATTTTTATTGACACTCTATTATGTAACGCTTTTGCGCGCGAACGCAATGCATTACCATTGATGTATCACACTTCTCAAAAGTTTTTGCTTGATTTCCCGATTGGCAATAGGGTATCAGAGCCATTGCATTTATATTGTCGTCTTAATATATTGGCTACTTCTATGCGCCAGCCCCATAATGGACAACATGGGATTTACGCCCGACGCTCCTGGAAAGACACTTCCATCACAAACAAATAGTCCTTTGACACCATACACTTCTTGATTACCATCGATGACGGCGTTTTTAGGATCCGCTCCCATACGACAGGTTCCCATTTGATGGGCAGTAAACATCATAATGCGATTGGGACCCATACCATGACGCTCAACCTGGCGAGCATACTCTCGGAACTGCTGCTCACTAACAGTTCCTCCCTCTGGTCGATCGATGCGCGTACGTTTGTTATGCAGGGTAATAATCGACTGAGCGCCAGCAGCGAAATGCGCCCGAGCAGCCTGGCCGAGTCCATGCATAAGGTGTTTGCGATCATAAACGGAGACTACATAATCCAGAACGGGTTCGCCATCCCGATCGATTGTAACAGTTCCTTCACCTTTGTCGCGTGTCAGTACGATAAATGTCGCCACGTTAGCAGTTTGAAGCATCTGCTCCCGGAATTCACGGGGAGAATACCAGGGAGTAGCAGTTCCAATCAGGCCAGGGTGAGCTGGAGGCACTTCCAGCTTATAGCCGTAATTGCCATCTAAGATTGGCGAACTCGTTCGAATAGGCTGATTGCATAACACCCTGCCAGCTATAAACTTTTTCAGGATAAACGCCCGCGACAGTCGTGGTAGGATGCAGGTGCAGATGTCGTCCAATGTGTGAATTTTCTATGCCTGAACGCAACAAAACAGCCGGAGAATGAACTGCTCCCGCAGCCACAATAACGGCTTTGGCACGGACAGTCACGCTATGCGACTGGCCAGTTTCGGTATCGATTGCCGTGGATGTAACTCCTACCGCTTTCCCATTTTCAATAATCACTTTTTCAGCGGAACAACGCACAATAATGCGCACGCCATGCTCATATGCATCCTGTAAGTAGGTTTTCATAGTGGATTGTTTGCATCCATAACGGCAACCAAAGCCACAGAAACCGCAGCGCTGCTCGCAGCCAAGCGCGTTGTTGCGCAACACGTTGGATTGAAAGCCAAGCGCGTTGCATCCATCAACCAGCAATTGATTCTGCTTATTATGCGAGCTGACGGTGCCCACGCTGAGGCGCTGTTCGACCTCCTCGAAACTTGCCAGAAGTGTCATCTCGGTTAGATCACTCAAACCAGAAGTATGCGCCCATTCTTCGAGTATTTCCCTGGGGGTACGGAATGAGGTCATCCAGTTAATAACTGTGCCACCACCAAGCGTACTACCTGCCAGGACAATCACGCCAAGATCTTTGGTGGTGAGTGTGCCACGCTTTAAGTAGAGTTCAGGCGTCGCTTGCGCTTCCTGCAACGTGAAGTTGGCCTCGTTATTGTAGCCGCCCTTCTCCAACACAATCACATTTTTGCCTGCCAGTGCAAGTTCACCCGCGACAACTCCGCCACCAGCACCAGAACCAAGAATGACGGCATCCGCTTCCAGGACGGTATCTTCTGAAATCCTGAGCGGTTTGATTGGCTGGGGTACATCAACTGGAGGGGGAGCAGGTGCCTGGTAGTCAAGCGCTCCCCAGTTTGGGTTCACTCCCGTTGCGTCTGAAGCGGCAAAGAAGACAAAACCCGACAGGCGTTTGATTGACTGGTAGCCTTGCCGCAATTGTCCTATTGAGCTGTTTGCCATCGCGATCAGATATTTTTCTCGTTTTTCCTGAGAGAGCGCTTTGAACGGACGAGGAACGCCTGCTAGCATCAGTCCTGCGGCAGAGCTGGACAAGAGGCCTACCAGCTTGCGAAAGTCGGCCTTTGCCTGCTCATTCTCGAATGAGAGCGTCTCAGCGACACGTTGCGCAACGTTCACATCGCGGGCGGATCGACGATAGTACGCCGCAACTTCGCCAGAACTTCCTTCAGGAGGTTCAAGCGAAGGGAGCAGTGTTTCACATACTGCTTCTAAAACACTGAATTCATCCTGCGTGAGCCAGCCTGCTACAAGATTCTCATTCTTTGCTGTTTGTGTGGTTGATGTGGCAGCCATGATGCCTCCTTTTGAGGAGTGTGTAGACATTCTGTGTGGAATAGCAACGACTCAAGTATAACACATCAGCTTCGCACAATAAGCGAGGATTAGGAAAATGATCTGATAAAACCAGATGTACGTATTGAAGAGAAAATACTGTTTCAAATTGCTCTATGATGAGGAGGAATTTAATGTCGAGCCATCGTGAAGCCCCTGCTATCAGCAGTCTTACAGCCTTTTCCGGCGTACCAACTCTCACAGACCTGCAGATGGGAGGTCTGTTAGCCTTCGATGAACTTACGCACCTCGATACTTCGGCTACCAATAATTGGCATACTAATCTGAATATAACTGATCTATATGTCTTCCGAAAACCTGGGAATGAACACAAATCGATCTTGATCATGAATGTCAATCCCATGCCTCCTAAACTTGCTGATGCATTCGATCCTACGGCCCTCTATGAATTCAGGATCGACACCAATGGAGATGCAGTAGCAGATATCGCTTTTCGCGTTACGTTTTCCGATTTCGAGAATGGGAAACAAACAGCTACCGTTCGTCGGGCAACAGGCACGCAGGCAGCGAGTGATGGTGACAGTGGTGAAATCATCATCGCAAACGCTTCTGTTTCTTTTGATGAACGCGCAAAGATAACAGAGGCTGGCGCCTATACGTTCTTTGCTGGCGTTCGTAGTGATCCGTTCTTTTTTGATCTGATGGGCTTCTGTAATAACTCCAAGTTTACTGGCAATGACTACTTTACCGACAAGGAGGTATTCGGAATTGTCCTGGAGGTCCCTAACACTACCTTTGGAGAGCAGTCGAAAGTTGGCATCTGGTCTCGCGTTCTCTGGTCCCACCACGAAGAATGGCTACAGGTAGCTCGCCTGGGCTTGCCTCTGGTGAACATTCTGTTTAACAAGAGCCAGGAGAAAGACCTCTTCAACCGCACCGAGCCAGATAAACAGAAAGCGCTATTCCTGGACTCATTCGTGGCTTTACTTGAATCGTTGGGTCACTCTGCCAGTAAAGCGCAGGAAATAGCACTGCTCTTCTTGCCAGACATATTGCCATATGATGTCTCAAATGAGCAAGGCTTCTTCAATGGACGCAAGCTTACTGATGATGTAGTTGATATCGTACTCAATCTGGTGACTGGAGGCAAAGTCACGACCGATATGGTAGGTCCACATAACGACTACCTTACTGCATTTCCCTATCTTGGACAACCACACGGGAGGTAAAAAATGAACTCACTCAGTCGTCGTCAATTCCTCTTTTTCATGGGCGCTGGCGTTGTCATGCTTGGAAGTGGTGCCGCCCTTACCGTACGCCAATTAACAGCAAATGCGCAAGGGAATACACTCAAGTTCAAGGCTATCACTGCTTTACCGGCAAAACCAATGCCAGGCTACGCCTCCTACGTTATTGATGGACAGGTAAACCTCAATAATAATACAGGCGCGATTACCAAAAATGTGTTTGCTGGCCCACCTGAGGTGATAACCAGTATCGCTTTGTTAACTCGAAATGTGCGAGTGACAGGAGTACAGCGCCAGGGCAATAAGTGGCATATAACGGGGGTAGTGAACAATCAATCGCAGATTCAGGCGGGAGAGGAGACAACGTTCAGTATCGTGCTTGATCCAACTCGTAATGTTGCCCAATCCACTTTTTTTGGATCGCCAATTGAGCTAACATTACAAAATTTCTCAACACCATCTTAAGTATGTATATACAAACTACATTGTGAAATGTAGTTTGAAATTGACACCCAAAAGAGACTTCTGCGCTTTCTCTAAGTTATAAGTGCAGAGGTCTCTTTTAAATTCCTCTAAAGAGTTTACAATGTAGCTTACATGCCCTGGTTTGCGTATTTCTCAGCATAATCGCCAACGATGGGCAACTTGTAATATTTTCCCTGGAAGCCGTTGATCAACAGGATGATGTATCCAACTAAGCCAATAATTCCTACAGCAATGCTGACAAGGCCTACTAGCAAGCCCAGGAACGGAATATCAAAAAAGCTGATAAAACTGAGAATGATTCGAATTACTGTCAGGCCACCAAAGAACAGGATCGATTGCATAGCGTGGAAACGCACAAACCGATTCTGTTTCTCCATCAAGAAAAAGATGAGGCCCGTCACCCAGCCTAATACATAGCTCAGTCCTGCTTCAATATTGGGTTGCATACCCATCGAGGTAGGGCCTAAAGGACTCTGGGCTCCGCCTGGAGGAGTTCCATATGGTCCCTGCTGATATCCACCTGGCTGCTGGTACCCACCGGGTTGCTGATATCCACCAGGTTGCTGGCCATATCCTGGCTGCTGATACCCACCGGGTTGTTGGCCATATCCTGGCTGCTGGCCAGACCCTGGCTGCTGATATCCACCAGGTTGCTGGCCATATCCTGGTTGCGGCTGACTATAGGGATCTGTTGGCTGAGGTTGTGCTGGGGGAGCATACCCACCATACTGACCTGGTTGATTTGGGTCTTGACCCTGATTTGGATTCCAACTCATGTAGTAATACCTCGTTTCTGCATGATATGAGTTCAATATGGTAAAAGCTATATCCTTCTACCTCTTCCAAGAAATAAGCTTAGAAACCCTTGTCTCCATAGAGAGGTCTCATAACTATCTCTTGTTAACAATACGTAGTATACTCTTAAAGGTTCTTGTTGTGAACTACCTAGTTCACATAAAAAACGGTAATAATACCGTTTTTTATGTGTTTTATATGGATTTCTTTGTATGGATGCAGTTATTTTTGATATGGATGGCGTCATTGTAGATAGTGAGATTCACTGGAAAACGACCGAGGGATTTTTTCTACAATCACTGATCCCTGGCTGGAGCTTGAACGATCAAGATAGGATCATCGGTCTTGGCGTTCTTGATTTGTATACACTCCTTGTCGACACATACCACCTGCAAAAAACAAAAGATGAATTTCTAGAAATCTACCAGGAAATGGCAAATGAAATCTATGGGAAGAAAGTATCCCTCATAGAGGGTTTCACAGAACTTCTTTCTGCGTTGAATGCCAATAACATTCCTGTTGCTTTAGCTTCCTCTTCTCCAACTAGCTGGATAAACATTATGTTGGAAAGGTTCAATTTACGTGATTCTTTTCAAGTGGTGGTAAGTGCGGACGCATTAGAAGGAGTAGGCAAACCATCTCCTGCAATCTATCTTCTAACAGCAACACTCCTAGGCGTTCGTCCAGAAAGCTGTGTCGCAATTGAAGATTCGAAGAATGGTGTTCTTTCCGCAAAGAACGCCAAGATGTTTTGCGTTGGCTTTCGCAATGGATTTAATGACGAACAAGATTTGTCACGGGCTGATATGATCATCCATCACTTTGCTCAATTTGACTGGAAAAACCTCCTCCAACTGCCAGGGTAAGCTCGGCCCTGATCCGCTCTAAACAAGGTTAGACAGGCTTATAACCCACATGCTATACTGCCAATACAGAGAATATTTGTCATTTCATGGATTGGGGAGATAGGCATATGGCAATAAGTGAACAGACCCCACAAGAGACCCCTAAAATAAAAGGAACAAGTCAGAAGCTAGAAGAACTCCATCATTTAAAAGAAGCCGCCATGCTGGGCGGAGGTATCGGACGCATTGAAGCTCAACATAAAAAAGGCAAACTCACAGCACGAGAGCGACTTGATCTTCTACTAGATCCCGACACATTCAATGAACTGGATATGTTTGTAACCCATCGTTCTACGGATTTTGGTTTGGAAGAACAGAAAATACCGGGCGATGGTGTCGTCACCGGTTATGGGCAGATCGATGGTCGTCTGGTTTATGCATTCTCACAGGATTTCACTGTATTTGGTGGTTCTCTTTCAGAAGCACACGCGGAAAAGATCTGCAAAATTATGGATCTTGCCATGAAGAATGGCGCGCCTGTCATAGGTTTGAATGACTCAGGAGGTGCGCGTATTCAAGAAGGAGTTGTGAGCCTGGGTGCATATGCCGATATTTTTCTGCGCAATACGTTGGCTTCCGGGGTCGTACCGCAAATTTCAGCTATCATGGGACCATGCGCGGGAGGCGCAGTCTACTCTCCAGCCATTACAGATTTTATTTTTATGGTAGAGCAGACTAGCCACATGTTTGTAACAGGGCCAAATGTGCTGAAGACAGTTACACATGAAGACGTGACCTTTGAGGAACTGGGCGGATCGATGATACACAACAGCACAAGTGGAGTGGCACACTTCTCCTGTCCAAGCGAGCCTGATTGTATACGCATGATCCGGCAGCTTATGAGCTTTATCCCATCCAATAACCTTGAGGATCCCCCGAGATTTGTGCCTGTCGATGTACCTACACGAGCTGAGGAAGCCCTCAATACGATTATTCCGGATAACCCGAACAAACCTTATGACATGCTAGAGGTCATAAAATATATCGTCGATGATGGCGACTTCTTCCAGGTGCAGGAGTACTTCGCTATGAATATCATCGTGGGCTTTGCTCGCCTGAACGGTCGCTCCGTCGGCATTGTAGCGCAGCAGCCACACACCTTAGCAGGAGTGCTCGACATAAATTCGGCGGATAAGGCTGCGCGCTTTGTGCGCTTCTGCGATTGCTTCAATATCCCGATCATTACGTTTGAGGATGTGCCAGGTTTCCTACCAGGAGTGAGCCAGGAACATAACGGCATTATTCGCCACGGGGCAAAACTACTGTATGCATACTGTGAAGCAACCGTGCCCAAAATTACGGTCATCACACGCAAAGCGTACGGTGGAGCATACGATGTGATGAATAGCAAACATGTGCGCGGCGATATCAATTATGCCTGGCCGACTGCTGAAATTGCAGTAATGGGCGCGGAAGGCGCAGTGAATATCCTCTTCAAGGATGAGATTGATAAAGCCAAAAACCCTGAACAAAGGCGCAAGGAGTTGATTGCAGAATACACAGAGAAGTTTGCTAATCCCTACATCGCTGCCAGCCGCGGATATATCGATGAAGTGATCGAGCCACGTTATACGCGCTCAAAGCTGATTACCGCTCTGGAGATGCTCAAGAATAAAAGGGATACGAATCCACCTAAGAAGCATGGGAACATCCCTTTGTGATGAGACAATGTCTATCTTCCTTGACATTATGCGATCAGACGTATATACTTTTGTATATACGTGATCATACGAAAAGGAGAACTGTATGCAGATAGTCAAACTTCGCAAGGTAGGTAATTCGACAACAGTAACGCTACCAGCATCTGTAGTCGAAGCACTACATTTACATGAAAATGATGAGATTGCTGTTGAGGTTGCAGGTGACCGTATAGTGCTTACACGTGCCAGCTCGGATTTTCAAGATGCCTGGGAGGCATATCAGAATATTGAACCACGCTACCGCAATGCGAATCGCAAATTGGCTGAGTAGGCCCAATGATTCGTTTTATTCCTGAATCAGTCGTTATAGCTATCCACGACGATCAAATTCGCCTATACGGTGGAGCGTATGGAGTGCATGACATTGCTGCACTCGATGCCGCTCTTCATATGCCCCAGGCAGGATTTGGAGGAGAGTTTTTACATACTACAATTTTTGAGATGGCAGCAGCTTACGGCTTCCATCTTTGCCAAAATCACCCATTCCTCGATGGCAACAAGCGTACTGCGGGTATGGTAATGTTCACATTTCTTCAATTGAACGGTATTAAACCCAATGCATCAGAACCAGATTACTATGCTGTGATGATGTCGGTCGCCAGTGGACAGATGAGCAAACAACAGCTAGCAGAATGGCTACAAGAAATGGTGAATTAATCTCTCTCTACCAATTCCAAAAGTACCCCATTTGCAGCCTTAGGATGGATAAAAATCGCACGACCCTCTGCGGCCATGCGCGGCTCTTTATCCAGGACAGGGGTACCTTTTTCCTGCATCTCAGCCAGAGCAGCGTCGATATCGTCCACTTCCAGGCAAATGTGATGGAGACCCTCACCACGCTTTTCAAGAAATTTCGACAGGCTGGAATTGGCCGAGGTTGGCTCAATCAACTCAATTTCACTGCCACCAGGCCCACCCATGGGAAGAAATGCAATACGCACCTGCTCTGTAGGAACTTCTTTTATCTCGCCTGGCATTATGCCCAAAGTGTCTCGATAAAAGACGAGCGCTTGTTCAATATTGCGCACGATGATCGCAATGTGATCTACGCGTTTGAGCATATGTTGCCCCCAACTTGCTTAGTCGCGACATGTCGCCAGGTGAAAATCTACCTGGCGCAGCGTATGTGGAATGGTCGCAAAGAGACCAACCCCTAATTGAATGGCGTTTGTCAGCGTGCCCATGGCCATCAATGCACCGATACGTGTCTCCTCATCATAGTGCAAGGTATCTGCCAGTTCGTCAAACTCTGCCTGTGTCAATACTTCATACGTCAAATCTGGTTTCACTAAAACGCTCAAATCAAGATCTATATAGTAAAGTTGCTCAAGCTCAAACGTTGCTGGCTTAATGATTGAGGCATACGTATGTATTAATGAACGATCGTTATAAAATGAGCTGAGTGTGTACCAGCGCTGCGGCCAGTAATATTGTAAACAATTGTAGCGTAGAGGACGTGTGCCATTCGTCCAACGCATTTGTGTTCCCGCAGGCAGCCAGAGACGCACACAATCACTTGTTGTTTCTACGATGTCTTCATTACTGAGTTTTATTGATTCATCTAATCGATACCCACGCCACGAACCTCGCAACAATTGGTCATAGCTGCGACTCTCCACCTGATATACTGGTTGCATAATTTGCTCTCCCTTCCATGACCCCATAGTACGCAAATTTGACTACGCCGTCAAGCTCAAAAACAAATGGTCATATCATACAAGCATTCCACTTTTCATCATCAAGTGTTGTACAATACTATGAGTCCTTTAACCTTCAAAAAGAGTATATCGGTTTAATATCTGGAGTTTGTAGCTTTCTAAACGAGTACCCTAAAAGCTGGATCTACATGCGCTGCCCGAATTGTTTGTCTCAAAATCCACCCAATGCGAAATTCTGCCTTGAATGTGGGAATCGCCTGGTTATTTGTCCGCATTGCGGTACAATCAACTTGCCCATGGCAAAATTTTGTATTGAATGTGGCTCACCTTTACCTTCTACATCACCAACAAATGGCGATAGCATATCTCTCCAATCTGCCAGAAGTGGAAAAGCTCTCGACTTAGCAGACATGTATGGTAGCAGCAAAATCGGGCTTGCCGCTCCTGATGAAAGGCGTGTTGTAACCATCATGTTCGCTGACATCACCGGTTCAACGCCTCTCGCAGATAAACTTGATCCTGAAGAGCTGCGAGCCATTCTGGCAGGCTATTTCAACCTGATGACCGAGCAGATTCGACGCCACGGCGGCACCGTCGAGAAGTATATTGGCGACGCTGTGATGGCAGTCTTCGGAGAGCCTATCGCTCATGAGGACGATCCCGATCGTGCCATTAGAGCTGCATTGGATATGCAAGTAGCGCTGGCCAGGTTCAATCAAAGACGGCTGGCGCAGGATCCTTCCGCGAATCGTCTGCAAATGCGCATTGGAATAAATACGGGTGAGGTTGCTGCTCCAGGCGCTCAATTCAGGAGGCATGACTTTCTGATTACTGGTGACGCAGTGAACGTTGCTGCGCGCTTGCAACAGGTTGCAATGCCCGATATGATCCTGGTGGGAGAGCGAACGTACCTTGCAACCCGTAATGTCTTTGAGTTCCGCCCATTGGCACCATTAACATTGAAAGGTAAGCCGGAACCAATTCGAGCCTGGGTGGTACAGGATTTCCGTCATGGGCGCGAAGCAAGACACCCCTATGCTATTGCCCAGCATCCACGTGGTATTGAAGGATTAGAATCTCCACTGGTGGGACGTGATCTAGAACTTACGTTGATGCATGCAACCTTCGCGCGAGTTCAAGCCGAGAGGCAATCCCACCTGATCACTCTGATTGGCACATCTGGAATTGGCAAATCGCGGCTAGTGCGTGACTTTATCGCTCGTGAACAAGAAGCTGCCAAATGTACTTCCTGTAATGAAGGTTTAAGCGCGGCCAGAGTATTACAGGGTCGTTGCCCGCCTTATGGCGAAGGGATTACCTACTGGCCTCTCGTCGAAATACTTCGCTCATTGCTAAATGTGGATGATAGTGAGAGTAGGGAGGGACTCAGGCAGCGTCTGAACGAGTTTGTACAGGATATGCTAACTAAGGCTAAGAGCAACGAGGATGCAACAGAAATAGCCAACGCTCTCATTCGCAGCATTGGTAGCGGATCAGGTGGAGATAGCAGCGAACCAGGCTATAGCGAGAGACGCGAAATTCAACGCAGTACATATAGCAAAAGCTCTGAGCAAGGAGGCACGCATGCAATATTACTGCGTGCCTGGCGTGTATTTCTTGAGGCAATTGCGCAACAAGAACCACTTATTCTTGTTATCGATGACCTTCAGTGGGCAGACGAGGCGTTACTCGATCTCCTTGAATACCTGACAGATCGTATTGATGATGTACCTATTCTGTTTTTATGCCCTGCACGTCCGGATTTCTATGAACGACGACGCGACTGGGGTGGTGGACGGCGCAATTTTACAACGATCGTGCTGGAAGTGCTTACCAACGAGGAAAGCCGTGATCTCATTTCTGGACTCCTCCAAACACAAGATCTCCCTGAAGTGCTATACCATACTATTCAAAATAGGGCTGAGGGAAACCCTTTCTTTATCGAAGAAATTGTGCGCATGTTGATCGATCAGGGTATGCTGATCAATGAGCGTGGCTGCTGGGTTATTAGTGAGCAGAATGAGACCATTATCAGTGACCTTGCCAGCCCGGCAACTCCACCTGATGATACATTGATAGATCAGCACTATGTTCTTCAACTTCCACTTCCTGACACTGTTCAAGGTGTGCTTGCCGCGCGTATAGATCTTTTGAGCCAGGTCGAAAAGCAGGTGCTTCAAATCGCCTCCATTATTGGTCGAACATTCTGGCTGCAGGCAATTGTCGAACTTGCCACAGATCTTGATATAGGTACCGTACTTAACACGCTCGATGTGTTAATTCAACGTGATTTCATTATTGAAACGCAGAAGCATGCCCGTATACCCATTGAGCATGATCGTGTATTCAGCTTTAAACACGTTTTGATTCGTGATGCGGTCTACAACAATATCCCGCGCACTCGCCGCTCACAAAAGCACGCACAACTCGCTCTCTGGTTAGAAAATACGGTTGCCAACAATACCGAAGCATTTGCTGAATTGCTTGCATACCATTATCAGCAGGCGCTGGCAACATGGTCAGCAACCATATTAATAAATTCAGCAAACGCAAGTGAATTAAGTAGCCCGGGTACAGGTTCTCCAACAGAACCCATTCGATTAACACGGCAGGAACTATGCGAACGTGCAATTCTCTTCCAAACAATTGCAGGAGATCAGGCATATCATAGCTATTACACTATACGTGCCATACAGGCTTACACAGAGGCGCTCGATCTGCTACGTGACAGCAATGCCCCATCGTTCACGATTGCTCGGATGCATATGAAGTTGGGAGATGCGTATACCCAACGTGCCAACGCTGACGAAGCGTTACATGAATATTCTCACGCGCTTCAATTGCTGAAGGATGCGCCAGAATTAGAAGACAACACGCTGTTATGTCTCTATATGCGAATGGCAGAGCTATCAACTCGCTGGTCAGGTTGGTTTACCACTTGCCCAGATATGCAAGAAGTGCGCGTCTATATCGATGCGGGTTTGAAGTTGTTAGAGGGACGCCCGCCAGATGGAGACCATGCATTATTCCTTACCTACCAGGCAATGTTGTATATACGAGAATTGCAAGAGACCAACCCTATCCAGCGTGTCGAACTTGCAGAGAAAGCCATTCAGAGCGGGCATGAAGCGCTCCGCATCGCTGAAGAGGTGAACGATACAAGTTCTTTATGGGTTACCCTGGACGCGCTGGGCTTCATTTATTATGAACAACATAAGTACAAAGATGCTCACAAACTACACCATCGCCGCCAGGAACTTGCACCGTTGATTAAAGGCCGTGATGAACTCTACGACCTGTATTCTTCCTTAGGTTGGATTCATCAACGCATCGGTAATTTCCACTCAGCGGCAATGTGGTTTGGTCGTTCCTGGCGATTAGCGCAAACTATGGAAAGCCCCTCAATACTCATGCGAAGTCTCATCGGGCGTATGTATACCTGGTACGATTGGAATCGCTGGAGTGAAGTGCGCGAGGTAGCGTATCATATACTACAAATAGCAGAGCAGTACCAACAAGACCCCTACTGGCTTTTGGATGCCCTTGAGACACTTGCTGATATTGCATATCGAACAGGTAATACAGAAGAGAGTGACTCTCTTCTACGACAATACAGGCGATTGGCGGAGCAACGAGGCGTACAGCCAGAACCATCGCGCACTATTCATCTCGCTCGCGAGGATTGGGTACGCGCCTGTGCAGATTTCAAAGAAGCTCTTGAACGCACCGATCCTTTTCCATCGCCAGCAGTGGTTGCAATTCTTGCCGAGTTGTACGTGATTACTGGTGAAGACCTGGAGTCACAAAAAGCTATGTGCGAGCGGGCAATCACGCTTGCGGAACAATCGGGTTCACGTAAGTTTTTTGCGATTGCTCTACGCGCGCGCGGGCGCATGTATCTTGAACAGCTTGACTGGACCAGTGCTGAACGCGATTTACAGCAGTCTCTTGAGCAATTTGAGCAGCTAGATTTGCCCTGGGAGCGAGGGCAAACACTATATTGTCTTGGATTGTTATACAGGCGCAGAGCCGACGCGCTACAATTCGACGATTTAGTTGAATACGCTGCCGATCTCACTCGTGCCCACTTCAATTTTGAACAATCGCTTGGTTTCTTCGAGTCTCTCAATGCCGTTCATGATGCTGAACGCGCTCGTTTGGCTCTTGGAGTCGATAGCAAAGCGCCGGTCTAAAGCAGCTATTTACAATTGCATTTCCCAGAGAGACGGCACATGCCATAATTGAGTAGAATCCCAGATTGTGCCCATCGTATGAGGTAACACCGAGATATGAATTTGCCCCAGGTTCACTTTGGCATCTTGAATACGAGTACGCATGCTCTGTAGCGCTAATTTGGGTGTATTGTTTGTCCGACTCAGATGTGAAAGCCAGAGCCAGCGCACAGCATCTGTACGCCAGGTGCGTAACACTGCCTCCGCTGCCTGGTCGTTAGAAAGATGCCCTGTCGAACTTAAAATGCGCTGTTTCAAAGCATAGGGATAGGGACCACGCAGCAGGCGCTCGCGATCATGATTTGATTCTAAAATGAGCAGGTCGGCCTGGTTCATCGCCTCAAGCATAGTTGGGGTAACTTCTCCACTGTCTGTAACCAGACACACGCGACATCCTCCAGCGCTTAACAGGTAACCACAAGGTGCAACAGCATCATGTGTGACTGGAAATGATATCACTTCAATATCGCCAAGCATGCAGCGTGTACCTAAAGTGAGATTAGTAGAGTTGTCACTCACAGCATGGCCGTTCGACATATCCTCAACAAAAAGGCTCTCAATTGAATCAGCGCCCGTCTCGGTTTCTAATGAAACCAGAGTGCCAGATTCAGATCGCAGCATACCAGCAGTGAGGATCTGCTCTATCGCAGCGAGTGTGCGAGGATCAGCAATGACCGGGGTAGCATAGCGTTTCATGATAGTTGCAAGGCCAAGAATATGATCGGCATGCTCATGAGTGATTAAAATACCTTGAATTTGTGAAAACGACACCCCTATAGATCGCAGGCGCTCGCGCAATATTCGTTCACTAAAACCTGCATCCACCAATAATTTTGTGCGTCCCTTTGGCCCTGCTTCAACCAGGAGAGCATTCCCACTACTTCCGCTACCTAATGAAACAACTCGCATAGCTACAACCCCAACAGCTTCTGAGCATTTTCACCTAAGACCTTCTTCAACTCGTCTTCATTCAATCCAGATTGCGCAATATGATCAATAATACGTCGCTGGCGCAGAAGCCCATAATCACTGGCAAACAGAATTCGATCAGCGCCAACAATATTCGCCACTATCGGAAATATGTTCTGCCGGTAGAGGTAGACTGTTGCAGCAGTATCATACCATACATTGGCTGTGATACGTTCTATCTCTGGCATAAGTGCATAAAAAGGCAATCCTCCGCCCCAATGAGCAGCTACGAAACGTATGTCAGGGAACGCTGTCAGAAATGTAACAATGTCTTGCAGTGATACATCACCCTTGCCCGGATACAAATGTCCAACTGGTTCGCTACAATGAGAGAGTACGAGTAATTGATAGTGTCGCACAACTTCCATAATTGGCGTCAAGAGCGAAATATCGCTCAGTTTATAACCCTGCCCATGAGGCATTAACTCGCCAAGGCCGATCATACCAGCTTCTGCGCAACGTTCCAGTTCGTGAACTGCTTTCACACCAGTTGTCGGCTGAAGCACTGCCATACCATAGATACGTCCGGGAAAGCGACGCATTGTATCAATCACATAGTTATTCGTTTCCTCAATCAGTCCGGGATCGGTCCAGCCAAACGAAAATGTGACCGAAACGTCTACTCCTGATGTATCCATTTCCGCAATAAGATCTTCAGCGCTTGCTAAACCCACTTGAGGATTAGCATACAGCGCGTTAAACCAGGGATCACGCTTGCAATAATGCTCGCGATATTTGAGAATATCTGGAGGAAAGAGATGTGTATGGAAATCAACGAGCATATCTGGACACTCCCGCTCTGTCTGTGCTGCCATGAATGAGATAAATACACGTACTTGAGTAATATTGGCTTATTTTAGCTGATTTAAGCAAGTATGCCTAGCCCAAAAACACAAAGGGCGCATAATATGCGCCCCTAACTGAAAAACATTATTAC
>CAVPEB010000049.1:0-62008 GCA_963702765.1 uncultured Chloroflexia bacterium | reverse complement strand
ATGTTATTCGGTTTTTAAATGTACAAGTCAGGAGTCCCTGACACCTGAAAAGTGGAAACCAGCCAGCTGCTGGCAGAAACACCCAGTCTGCTCCACCTCGGTCCTGTCTCGTGTTCCTCTGCTCTTCTCACGAAGAGCAGAAGTTCGACCTGGGAATGGCTCTTCCCTGCTTGTCCGAAGACGCTGCTGAGAAGAAGCACGTGTCCCTAGAAAGGAGGTGATCCAGCCGCACCTTCCGGTACGGCTACCTTGTTACGACTTCACCCCAATCACCAACCCCACCCTCGACGCCTGCCTCCCTTCCGAAGAAGGGTTAGCCCAGCGGCTTCAGGTGTTGCCGACTTTCGTGGTGTGACGGGCGGTGTGTACAAGACCCGGGAACGTATTCACCGTGGTGTGCTGACCCACGGTTACTAGCAACTCCGGCTTCATGCAGGCGAGTTGCAGCCTGCAATCCGAACTGAGATCGAGTTTGTTAGGATTGGCTCCCCCTCACGGGTTCGCGTCCCGCTGTCTCGACCATTGTAGCGTGTGTGTCGCCCAGGACGTAAGGGCCGTGCTGACTTGACGTCATCCCCACCTTCCTCCACGTTTAGCGTGGCAGTCTCGCCGGACATCCTAACCGACGACAGGGGTTGCGCTCGTTGCGGGACTTAACCCAACACCTCACGGCACGAGCTGACGACAGCCATGCAGCACCTGTGCATCCGCCCCGAAGGGACAGCCATCTCTGGCTGGTGCAAATGCATGTCAAACCCTGGTAAGGTTCTTCGCGTCGCATCGAATTAAACCACACGCTCCGCTGCTTGTGCGGGTCCCCGTCAATTCCTTTGAGTTTTAATCTTGCGACCGTACTCCCCAGGCGGACCACTTAGTGTGTTTACTCCGGCACGGAAGGGGTCGATACCTCCCACACCTGGTGGTCATCGTTTACGGCTAGGACTACCGGGGTATCTAATCCCGTTCGCTCCCCTAGCTTTCGCACCTCAGCGTCAGTCACTCGCCAGGACACTGCCTTCGCCTTCGGTGTTCCTCCGGATCTCTACGCATTTCACCACTCCACCCGGAATTCCGTGTCCCTCTCGAGCCCTCAAGTCATACCGTCTTTCGCATACTCGGGTAGTTAAGCCACCCGCTGTCACACAAAACGCGTACGACCGCCTGCATGCCCTTTACGCCCAGTAACTCCGGACAACGCTCGCCCCCTACGTATTACCGCGGCTGCTGGCACGTAGTTAGCCGGGGCTTCTTCCCCAGGTACCGTCCGTTCTCTTCCCTGGGAAAAGCAGTTTACACTCCGAAAAGCGTCCTCCTGCACGCGGCGTTGCTCCGTCAGACTTGCGTCCATTGCGGAAAATTCCTCACTGCTGCCCCCCGTAGGAGTCTGGGCCGTTCTCAATCCCAGTGTGGCTGATCGTCCTCTCAGACCAGCTACCGATCGTCGCCTTGGTAGGCTCTTACCCCACCAACCAGCTAATCGGCCACAGGCCCATCCCAAAGCGACCCTCCGAAAAGGGCCTTTGCTCTCTCCCCTCTACAGAAAAGAACCTATGCGGGCTTGTCGGCGATTTCTCGCCGGTATCCCTCACTTCGGGCCAGGTCACCCATGTCTTACTCACCCGTCCGCCACTCCCTCTCGTTCCGAAAAACAAGAAGACGTTCGACTTGCATGTGTTAGGCACGCCGCCAGCGTTTATCCTGAGCCAGGATCAAACTCGCCATCCGTTTTTATGAGTCCACCTGCTCGCGCAGATGGGCATATCCTCGGTACTTGAGTCGCGATCCAGGCCAAGCTGTTGCTGTACTTGTTACTATTACATTCGCACTTGGCTGTTCGCAGATTCTTGCTCGCACGCCCTCTGGGAGAGCGCACAAGCCTCATTCTTGACAGGAACTGTTGTGGACGCCTGCGCGTCTCTCTCCAGTTGCTGTTCTGCTTTCCACTCTTCAGTTGTCAAAGTACTACTGAGAAGCAAGTCTTGCTCGCTTCTTTGCCGCTTTTAGAGACAGATAAACGACCCATGAACATATCCACTTCAAAAAGTAGAGAATAATTCTGGGATCGATTTTTCTAAGGAGAAACCCTTTAGGAGGTTTGCTGGATAGAAGTTACTTACCCATCGGTGTTGGCGACACAGCTATTATGGCACACTACCTATCCCATGTCAAGGGTTTTTAACAGGATTTTTGTAAATTTACAAAAATCGAAATTTGAACTTTTTTAACTTGTCTGCTCCCCTGACATTCTTGTACACGCTGTTTCATTTCCCTATACAAAACTCGCTGAAAATTCTATCCAGTAAATCGTCACTTGCTGTTTCTCCAGTTACCTCTCCAAGTGCATCAAACGTAGCTCGCAGGTCAATAGAGACAAAATCTAATGGCAATCTCTGGTTCATTGAGACTGACGAAGCTCGTAGATTCTCGGCGGCCCGACGAAGGGCTTCCTGATGCCTGGCACTGGTTATCAAGGCGCTCTCGCCATGCAATGTTTTGCCAGCCAGAACAAGATCGGCGATTGCCTGCTCTAAATCTGAAAGCCCTTCACCGGTAAGCATGGATGTTGATACGATGGGGACATCTGGCCACAGCGTTCGCAACGTACTGATCTCTAATTGTTGTGGGCAGTCTGCTTTATTTACGACTATAATCATCGCCCTGTTCTGTCTGGATGGTATATCAACTTCATCTCGCTCATGCCAAGTTCTATCTTTTCCACCAAACCCCATGGTTCGTAGCTCGTCAGAAACGCGTAGATCCTGGTCGTATACTTGCTCGGAACCATCAAATACAAGCAATACCACATCCGCGCTTTCGGCAGCGGATCGACTGCGTTGAATACCAATCTGCTCTACAGGATCGTTACTTGGTGTAATCCCAGCAGTATCTATGAGATGAAGAGGAATGCCTTGCAGATTGGCAACTTCCTCTACAGTATCGCGAGTTGTTCCAGCAACGGGTGTGACTATCGCGCGATCAGTGCGTAACAATGCGTTGAGTAAACTAGATTTACCGACATTGGGCCGACCGATAATCACGGTGCGTAATCCTTGCCGGTAGAGACGTCCCTGCTCCGAACCTGTAAGCAACACAGCCACTTTTTGCTGAGCTAACTGAATCAGCGATTGCAGTTCTTCAGGTTGTGGCGTGGGAACATCTTCTTCGGGAAAATCGATGCTTGCTTCGATACGCGCAATAATACCTAGCACAGCATGTCGAGCATCCTGAACCTGCTCAGATACACGGCCGCGGAGCTGCTGCATTGCCAAGCGATGCCCTGCTTCTGTTTGCGCACTGATCAGATCCATAACCGCTTCAGCCTGCGCAAGGTCCAGGCGTCCATTCAAGAATGCTCGCAGTGTAAACTCACCTGGATTAGCCATACGAGCGCCTTGAGCCAGCACGAGATTCAAAATGCTATGAAGGACGAGCGGGCCTCCATGCCCCTGGATCTCAACGACATCTTCACGGGTATAGGTATGAGGAGCACGCATAAATGCGACCAACACTTCATCCAACATCTCGTGCGAAGTAGGATCGACAATATGCCCGTAGGTGAGCAGATGTGATGGCGGCAAATCCGTCTGGCCATCTGGTCGCTGTAATAGGGGCAACACCAGTAAAAACGCTTCGGGTCCGCTTACACGAATCACGCCGATGCCGCCATAACCTGATGGTGTGCCTATTGCTGCTATTGTATCGTTCTGCATAGGCGGATTATACAGGAGGAATTAGGGAGTAGCAAGTGCTAGAGTAGCCTAAATAATCCGCTCTGGATGTGTATACACATTCATTGTATGATCGCGCAAAAAACCTATCAGCGTAATTCCAGCCTGGTGCGCCAGATCAATAGCCAGACTAGAAGGAGCGGAGATAGCTGCAATACATGGAATGCGGGCAAGCGCCGCTTTCTGAATGATCTCATAGGAGGTACGCCCACTGACTACCAAAATTTGTTTGGAGTATGGGAAAGTATTGTGTAAAAGACCATATCCGATGATTTTATCGACAGCATTATGACGACCGACATCTTCCCGAAGAAGGCAAAGTTCGCCGGTGGACGTGAAAAGCCCGGCAGCATGCAGACCGCCTGTATGAGTAAAAACATCCTGCCCGATACGTAGTTGTCTCGTTAGTTCGTAGATGCAGGAAGAAGTAATGTGCAGGTCCTCTACCTTCAACGCAGGAACAGTGAGCATCAAGTCATCGATGCTGTTTTTACCACACAACCCACAACTTGCAGAGACTGCAAAATGACGCTCGAAATGATCAATTTGTGTTACTGGGTCCTGCTGCTCACCTGGGCGTAAGTGTACATTGACAACATTTGCGAGCGGCAACCCATCATCATCTATAGCATCTTCGATTGCACCTACGTCTTCTGGCTGGCGAATCACTCTCTCGGTAAAGAGAAATCCCATCGCTAATTCATGGTCATGACCGGGGGTACGCATAATAACAGCCAGGCTTCGTTGGTTCACACGCACTTCAAATGGCTCTTCAACAGTCACGTAATCTTCACGTTGCTCTTGTAAATGCTCTTTCCAGTGAGTCATGCGCACATTCATGACTCGCTCTGGGTCGAGTGCAGAACGCCAGAAGCCTTGAACAGTCATTTATCTATTTCCTTTATATACAGCAGTTGAGACAGGTTGAGATCCTGTTACTCTCGTTGGAGATTGTAAGTGCTGGCGTTTGAAGTAGTACTTACATGCTCCTGGGCGCACTGGATCAGGCGGCTCAATCGCGACAAGCCCCCAACCTTCCTGCTCCAGCCAACTCCACGCTTCATATTCTTCATCAAAATCACGCACAACGTCACCGGCAATTGTAAACACCATCGTACCCAACAGGTATCGATGTTCCCAACGGACCATAGTTTTCTGCTTTCCAGGGTCATAATTACCCTATGTAACTATTGTAATCGAACTGTAAACAAGCGCAAGCCCTACAGAAGTTACTTATTATGAGAAATCAACGTTGAAATATCGCGTTGTGGTATAAGTTGACGCCCTACTAAAGCGATGTTAGGATATGGTTAACAGTTGATAGCAATGAATAGGGGTTGAGGATGCACCAATATGTGAATTCAAGCAATGAGATGCTTCGTAAGAGGGGTTACCGCCTGACGCCGCAACGCTTCATGATTTTGAGTGTTATTCAGGAAGCAGAAGAACATCTGAGTATCGACCAGATTGCAGAACGAGTCCAAAAACAGAATCCTTACGTAAGCCTCTCGACAATCTATCGCACACTGGAACTACTGAGGGAACTGGGATTAGTTCGAGAGAATCATCTACCTGGGGAACAACCTCACTACGAAACAGCAGAAGGAAAAGATCACCATCACCTTGTTTGCAGAAACTGTCGAGCTATCATTCACCTCGATAATACACTTTTGGGCAATTTAAACGAATCATTACAAGAACAATACCATTTTCATAATGTCACGCTTGACCTTGTTGCAGCAGGATATTGTGAGAGTTGCTGGAAGGCTCTCCAACTCGATTCGTCTGGAAAGCCTGCTTAAAACAGGTTATTTCTTTTCCCCAATCGTAATATAGACCTCCCATCGGCGGCTGCGTACGCGTTCTGAACGACGGTTTAGTCCATGATATTCTAGCGGGATGTACTGCCCAAACCATGCGTCCGATATCACTTCCGTCTTCACTGCTGACTCATTACCATTCCTCGTTAGGTTCATTTTTGCATTCTGATTACTGCGATTGCGAGCAGTCTCTTCATTTAGATTGCGATGCGTGCGGGGACCATAAACGGAGGCACGTCCATATACCAGGGTTTGTATCAGAACTAAAAAAGGCTGAAGGAAGCCAATTGGCAAGAGATTTGCGCCCTCAATAACAATGAGGCGCCCTCCTGGACGTAAGACTCGCTCAACTTCGGCAATAGTATCGGGATCATAAATATATTCGGAGGGAAAGGTACTTACTACTGTATCAAATGAAGCATTTGAAAAAGGTAAATGTTGAGCTGAACCTTGAATGACGGTGACTTTTTTATCGAGCTTGCGGCGCTGAAGTGTCTCGCGAGTCGCCTTGACCATCTGAGGAGATTGTTCGACTGCGTGGCAAAGATAGCCTGCTTCGCTCATATCCGCCAATAGATCGCCTAACCCGCAACCAAGTTCCAGGACATCATGACCACGTATGCGTGAGAGTACCAGACGTTGCCATACACGCCATTGACCGGCAAACGGGACGCTACTGGCAAAGCGATAGAGATACTTGTTCTTATAGAGCGTCTCAAAAAGCAATTTACGCAAGCGTGGCGCCACTGTACACCTGCCTTAGTGAGTACATTCAACCATACAAACAGATGCTCAATGAATCAATCAGGAGAATTGTTATAACAAATAGAGAATGAAGTTCAGGATGTTTATGAAAACCATCCTGAACTCCATAACTTACTCTTACCGCGAACTGATCTCTTCTTGAGAAAGAACCTCATCTACAAGGCCATACTCAACAGATTGCGGTGCTGTGAGGAAGTAATTTCGGTCCGCATCCTGCATGATACGTTCACGTGTCTGGCCGGTATGATACGCAAGAATATCATAGATGCTACTGCGCAAACGTAAGATTTCGCGTGCAGTAATTTCAATATCAGCAGCCTGACCTTCGGCTCCGCCGAGTGGCTGGTGAATTAGCACTGTAGAGTTAGGAAGGCAGAAACGCTTTCCCTTCTCACCAGCGGCCAGCAGAACCGCACCCATACTCATCGCCATGCCTACGCATACGGTTGAAACATCTGGCTTAACCCACTGCATCGTATCGTAGATAGCCAAACCAGCATAGATCACTCCACCAGGAGAGTTGATATACAGGTTGATATCCTTGGTTGCATCCTCACTTTGGAGGAAAAGCAGTTGCGCTACAGTGAGGTTGGCAACATTATCATCGATTGGCGTACCAATAAAGATGATGCGTTCCTTGAGCAAGCGCGAATAGATGTCCATTCCACGCTCACCACGAGGCGTCGACTCGATAACATTCGGAACTATTATCCCTCTTGGCTCCATTACTTCGCGTGTGTCTTTGATCCACTTTGGATCGTTTGGGTTAAAAATGCTACCCATCTTTACTCCTTCTTCATATCCGAAACGATCTGTCCCTCTTCCTTACATACCTGGATGAGTTTGACTATCGGTAGAGACAAAATGTGCAGAGGATTTTTGCTTTCGCAAGGCCACGTAACATAATGATAGCACCTGTAACTTGCAAACGCAAGAATTACAGGCACTAATTTAGCACTCTCGATGAAAGTCTGCTAATTTCACGAAATTCTTCTTGGATTATTTGGGCGGAAATCCTTTGCACGATCCATAATAACCGTGGTCACCAGGCTCGCATCAGTCAGACGAGAGCGTATACGCTCATCGATTCCCTGCAACCCCCGTGAATTAGCTGTGATGACGGTTGGGAAACGAGAATTATAGCGATAATTCAGTAGCTGGAAGAGCTTCTCGTTTGCCCAGGGAGAACTTTGTTGCGCTCCAAGATCATCCAGTACGAGCACTTCTGCCTCGCGCATGCGTGAAAAGAGTTGATCATACACTTCATTCGAGGTTGGTGCGAAGGCGGCTCGCAGATGGTCGAGCAGGTCAGGCACTGTCGCGAAGAGCACAAGTGCGCCATCTTCCAGACTCTTATTAGCAATTGCTGCTGCAAGATGGGTCTTTCCGCTTCCGTTAGGCCCGATCAGGAGGAGCCAACCATTAGGATCCTGGGCAAAATCGCAAGCACAACTATAAGCTTCTTGTATACCTGGCACGCGCATGTTAAAGTTTCTAAAACTTTTGTCATAAAATGCGCCAAGATCAGACATTTCTTGCAACTGTTGGCGTCTCTTCGCCTTGCGTTCCGCCTCTTTACATTCACAGGCGATTGGTTTTCCAAAATTGGGGTGACCAAAGGGGACATCTGCTCGTAAATAGCCTGCCCCTTTGCAAATAGAGCAGGATTGCACCGTGGCATTTTGTTGTGCCAGTTCATGCCTGACCAGCTGTGGCTTAAGGATTTGGGCATTTGGCCCCTCTTGCTCACCTTCCTGGTTCGAGCGAATAATCGATTGTGGCTTGAGGGGTTGGGTCATGCGAATTGAGCGCTGGGCTTCCTGCGATACAGACCGATTCGGCACATGTGGCACTGATTGGACATAATAATCTCCTGGATGGCGCGGCATTTGAGATCTCGAGTCTCCACTGGAAGCCATGTGTAAATCTCGCGTGACAAAAGAACGATTGCTTTCGTGATACGCTTGAGTATCTCGTGCAGGCCCGGGGTAGATTGAATTTCTTTCGTGTAAAACTGATCCCGTCACCTGCGAGTTGAAGCGCGTGTTTGGGTCGTTTCCATCATCTTCCCAATCACCATACAGCATATCACCAGTATCATCACCCCATTCTTCGCGCACATCGCTTCCTGCTAAAACTGAGAATTCATCAACAGAATCCGCTGAAGAAATCCCCATCTTTCCCCTACTACGTGGCATATAATCATCTTCATATTGCCCACGGCTACCATTATCGATTTGATGCTGTGAACCCGATTGATATGGAACTCCCCTTGCAGGCGATTGCTGCCTGGAATAGGCAGAATGCGAGCCTTGCTGTGAATATTTACCCTGCTCGTAATGAGCGCGTTGTGGTATTTTGTGCTGGTAATGTGGTTGGGAGGAACGTGAACCTGATCCCGGTTCGCGTGAAGGGTAGCGCGAGGGCGCGATCTCTTGACCATGCGAAGATGGATCTTGATGACGTTCCATATTCTGTTGACGATGCTGTGGTATTCTCCCCAAAATATCATTCAGGCGTTCCATACTTGTCTGCCTTCCGTTTCCCAACGCCTTAAAATGGCGCGGATATAGCTCCATTTTCGTTTATTATGTTGCACTGCTTCGCGAAACGCTGCTTCTATCCACTCTTCGGGATACTGATCAGCAGCGTCTTTTAATTCATCAGCAAGAAGCGGTGAGAGTAAGCCAATATTCTGCTCATATAACACAAAAATATTAGGACGATCGATTTGTACCTGTATATGTTGCTGTGTATCATATGTATGTATTGTGGTATGTTTACCTGCTATATTCCTTCCGTCATTTCCTTGCTCTAACTGTTCCTGCTCGATATTAAGCATGCTCGCAGGAACCAACTCACCTCCTTGTAACTCTTTTACGACTTTTCGACTGCGAAATGTATTAAAGAAAAACCAGTCAACAAGCTCTTCCTGATCGCCAGCATCATTCAACACCTTCAAGTGTATACGCAAAATAGTGCCACGCGCAACTGCTTTTTCTAATCCCTGGTGCAGGCGTTCTTCGACAGGTCGAGGATCGCCTCTACGCTTGAGGCTTTGCAACAAGACGCTATCAGCTATCAATTCGTGCTCATTGACGCAACGTGGGTCACCCTGTTTTTGTGCCAGTAGCCAGAAGAGGTGCAATGTCACTTTCAGTTCAGCGGTATCCTCAATCTCTGGTAATAGCTCCGTAAAAAATACTTCTGGAACCGGCACATATGGATTTTTTCCGGATGGAAATCCTGCAAATAGTGTCATTCCTTTTCATCCAATTATTCCGCTGATGTGTTAAGCTCAAGATCGCGAAAGCGGGTCTGGCTGGCTTGAAAATAAAGGCTGATTTCGCCAACAGGCCCATTACGATGTTTTGCAATAATAATATCTGCGATATTTTTTCGTTCGGATTCCTGGTTATAAAGGTCATCTCTATAAATAAACATAACGATATCCGAATCCTGCTCTATACTGCCACTTTCTCTCAAATCAGACAACTGAGGCACCTTTGACTGCCGGCTCTCAACGGCACGCGAAAGCTGCGCAAGCGCCAACACTGGAACATTCAACTCTCTTGCTAGCCCTTTCAGGCTGCGACTGATTTCAGAGATCTCTTGCACGCGATTTTCGTTGCGCCTGCCGCCAATGGTAGCCTGCATCAACTGTAAATAATCTACAATAATCAGATCGATGCCATGTTCCGCCTGTAAGCGTCGAGCTTTACTTCTCATCTCCATGGTAGAGATACCCGCTGTATCATCAATCCAAATATTGGATTCTGAGAGCGTATCCATCGCATACACGATGCGATCCCACTCGTCTTCCTCGATGATGCCTGTCCGCAGCCGCTGCTGATCTATCCTTGCATCCATTGAGAGCAGGCGCTGCGCCAACTGATCCTTACTCATCTCTAAACTGAATACCGCGATAGAATTGTGATATTTTAAGGCGGCATTATGCGCTAAACTCAATGCCAGACTGGTGTTATGAACAAAAATATCTTGGGCTACGAAATTTTGCCCATCGGGTACAGTCAGATCGTATACTTGGTGTTCCCCTATTGGATCTATAGAGACGACTTCATCCCAATAGATGTCTGGACTGGCAAAGCGAGCTAAAGAAGCGTCGTTTAATACTTCAGCGTAAGCCGCCAGTCGATAACGAGGAAGGCTTCGTTTCTTATGAGCGTTGTATCCTCCGTATTTACCGGATTTGCTAGTTTCCCCGCTTCTACGCGCCAGCTCCACCATTGATAACCCTTGAAGTTTTGCTGCTTCACACACCAATTCCCATACAGCTTGAGGTGCGTGCCCTAGATTGCCTACCCGTAAAGAGATGTTATGAGTATAATCTGCAAAACGAGCTGTTTTTTCTCCAAGCCATCCTATCTGCTTCTGATATATCTCAACACTTTCGGGAGATGTGATCTCGACACGCCAGGCCCCTTGTGAAGTGCGATAGAACTTACTGACAATACCAAATCGAGTGAATGCGTGATGCAGGTCGGTCGCTAATTGTTTGGAAGCAACGGTATACTCAATGCGAGGATGCCCATGCGAGGAATAAATACTCCCATCGCAGCTCATCAACGCTCGTAAAAATTCTACCAGGTAACCTCGACTCCACATCCATACACACGGCGGAAAGAATTTATCTTTCGCGAGTTTACCTTTCAAACCTAATTCGTGCAGCCACAAAGTAACAGGATTCTTGGGCAAAATCGCTCCTCCTCGCATCGTTTCTGTGTTTCTCGGCTGAACAACAGCATAGGAGATTTTATATTGCCTGACTACACACTCGGGGAAATGTGAAGCAATGATCTGTTTGAAATCCTCGATAAGAACAGGGTCCGTATTCGTGAAATATGGCGAAGTATGTGTGAGTCCCCCCTCAGCGATGAAGTAAGCCAAGAGCCTGACCTTATCCAAAGACCAACTTTCATCGGTTCCAAAGGTCTCAACCGATCTAGGCACGGCAATACTTTGTCCAACGCTGATATCGTGCAATGGAGTCCAACCGTTAATAGTAAGGAATGGATGATGCCCTGTTACTTCTACCATTCTTCCTGTGCCGGTACGGACTCGATAGCAAGCCTGCATTCCGCTATCTATCCAATCGGTAATACTAGTTCTACGCATTTTGCCTTCGTCTGAGATCCCACAAACGAAGGGCAAACGACGACGTACGTACTCCTCGATAGTCAATCTTTCACCGGTTTCAGGGTCATCTATCAAGGTATTCGCTGTGAGGCATTTACCAATACCAGGTCGAGCAGCCAGCACGATCAAATCAGATTTTTGCAGACCGCCAGTCAGGCGATCAAGATCAGTAAACCCTGTTGGCACACCGACAATTGAGCCACGGCGCTCATGTAATTTATCCAATTTGTTCATGTATTCGGCAAGAACGTCACGCATGTGTGAAAAGTCGGAGCGGGCATGTCGCTGGCTAATATTGAAAATCAATTGTTCTGCTTTATCCAGAGCAATCTCAGCATCACCCTCCTCATATGCAATTGCGGCAATCTGCCCGGCAGCATGGATCAAGCGTCGTAATATCGCTGTGCGCTCAACAATACGTGCATAAAACTCTACATTGCCACTGGTGGGAACCTGGTTGATAAGCGAGGTAATATAGCTTGCGCCACCTACCTCCTCCAGTTTGTTCCGACGCTCCAGCTCGTCACAGATTGTAATAAAGTCCGCTGGCTCATGCTCTTCATATAACTGGAGAATCACCTCATAAATAGCATGGTGAGCATCACGATAGAAGTCGTCAGCATGAAGAAAATCTGACACCTGGACGATGGCTTCGGGATCGATGATGATACTACCAAGTACGCCACATTCTGCCTCTATGTTTTGCGGTAAAAGCTTCTCCACAGTAAAATTCGCTCACTTCTTGCCTTTGAGGTTAAACGCATCTTATCCCTGCTCAGGCGGATTATAGCACATAAGTTCGATTCTTAGCGTTAAAATTACTGATTTTATGGGTAAAAAATCTCTTATGTTCGTGAATATTGTGCGTCTCAGTAGTGTAGCGAATTTTTCCCCTGAAATCAATCAGCAAGCAAACAATGTTCTCTGTGGATATGTGGATATATCTTTCTGTAACCCATGCATAATGAAGATGACCAGCATGACATAATGCTACTTATCCTCTACTTATCCACTATAATAGGTGACTTATCCCAGTTATCCCCGAATTTATCCACAGGATTTTCCACGTAAAAATTGTGTAAAAAAATCTGTATACCGGGGATTCTGAAGAGAAGAAATGACTTGCAGGACTTGACCCAATCACGTGGGGGGATTATTATAGCACGAAATGATGACTTTCAGTTTAACAATCACTATAACAAAAGGAGTTATTACAAAACTCTATGCCAAAAACATCAAAACGTGAAATTACAAAACGAGAAGAAAGAATTGCCAGGGCGCATGCCACGCCACCACCACCTATACAGGACAAACCACAGAAGCAGCAACAAAAGGGAGCTGGCTATCAGGCGCCAAAACGTGGATTAGCACGTTACCCATGGGCCATTGCATTATCAATACTGGTGATCGCTTCAAGCATTTTTGCGCTCTCCTATTTTCATGTTGGGCCTTTTGCGCAGGCAAAACCCAAAGCAGCAGCAAAGCCCACGACAACGGCGAACCTGGCGTTACCTAACCCATCGCCTTGCATTGCGATGACCAAACAGCTTACGGATACATCGCCTGCTCCAACTGCGGCTGAATTCAATAAAACTCAGCATACATATAAGGTAGCTCCGACCAATGTTATAGATACTTCAAAATATTATTGCGCAGGGATTAACACCAACCGTGGCCTTATTGTGTTGGAACTTGATCCTCAATACGCACCGAATACAGTGAACAATTTTGTATATCTGGCTGATGCTCAATTCTATGATGGCATGATATTCCACCGGGTTGTCCCGGGTTTTATCATCCAAACTGGCGACCCCACAGGCACTGGCACTGGCGGTCCTGGTTACAAATTCAATGACGAGCCTGTAAAGGGCAATTACACTCAGGGCTGTGTGGCAATGGCGAACTCTGGTCCGAATACGAATGGCAGTCAATTCTTCATTTGCACAGCAAACGATACAGCAAAGCTACAAAAGTCGTATAATTTGTTTGGACGTGTAGTCGTGGGTATGGATGTTGCCCAAAAAATTCAAGGTCCTGGCGATGATGCTGCCAGTAAGAAAATTAAACCGGACCAAATTTACCACGTGATTGTACTCCCAGCATCCAAGTAAATTACGAAGTAAAGAAAGGTTAGTTTTATGCCAGCAAAGCAATATAATGCGCCTCCACAGATGCAGATCGAAACGAACAGGACATACCATGTTGTCATTAAGACCAACAAAGGTGATATCCACCTGGATTTGAATCCTGCCGAAGCGCCTATGACCGTCAATAACTTCGTGACTCTAGCACGCGATGGCTATTATGATGGAATAACATTCCATCGCGTCGTCCCGCGTTTTGTGATTTAAGGTGGTGATCCCACTGGCACAGGCTCTGGTGGCCCTGGTTATAAATTTCAAGATGAAGCAGTAAAACGTCCATATAAGGCTGGAACTGTTGCAATGGCCAATGCAGGCCCAAATACCAACGGTAGTCAGTTCTTCATTTGCCTGGAAGATCAGCCTGGATTGCCGCCGAACTACACCATCTTCGGTGATACAGTTGCGGGAATGGACGTGGTACGCAATATTCGTGTTGGCGATATTATGCAGTCAGTGACTGTCGAATAGATTCTTCAATAGAATTTTTGAGCCTGATACCCGTTGGTATCAGGCTTTTTTCGCGTTTCTTCAATCATCGGTGTTAGAATACGGTATTCAGTTGCAAACTTGCTTTCTCAACAGAAAGAAAGGAGCCGAATTCATGTTTCCTGCATCCCTCGTAGAAACTTCCGCCGAACTGCAGACAGGTGCGCTAGATCTACTCACCTACATCAATCAACTCTGCGACCTCATTGATGCTTCAGAACCACACATCCAGGCGCTGCTGCCTGAGGAAGGACGACGCGCACGTTTGTTACATGAAGCACAAGAGCTGCACATGCACTTTCCCGATCCCGCGAGCCGTCCTCCATTATTTGGCATACCAGTAGCAATAAAAGATATCTTTCGTGTTGATGGCTTCCCGACTCATGCTGGATCACAACTTCCGATTGAGTTATTCATCGGACCTGAAAGTGATTGTGTGCATATCCTGCGTTTAGCAGGCGCACTTATTTTGGGTAAAGCGATCACAACCGAGTTCGCATACTTCGAGCCAGGGCCAACGCGTAATCCCCGTAACCTCGATTATTCTCCTGGTGGATCGAGCAGTGGCTCAGCAGCAGCCGTTGCTGCGGGGTTCTGCCCACTGGCTATCGGCACGCAAACCATTGGTTCTACAATACGCCCCGCAGCCTTCTGTGGTGTAGTGGGTTTCAAATCCAGCTATGAAAGAATACCTATGAGAGGTGGAATTCTCTGCTCTGAAACATTTGATCACGTTGGGATTTTTACATCAGATGTTGCAGATATGCAACTGGCAGCTTCTCAGCTATGTCAAAACTGGCGTAAGATCGAGCAACACATATCAGACCTGCCTGTGCTTGGAGTGCCAGAAGGGCCTTATCTCGAACAGGCATCGGCGGAAGGGCTTGCAGCTTTCGAGCATCAGCTTGAACGCCTCGAACATGCCGGATACACCGTTCGAAGAGTAAAGGCATTGGAAGAAATCGAAACCATTAACCAGCAACATTCACGTCTGGTTTTTGCAGAAATGGCACAGGTACATTCAGAATGGTTCACTCATTTTGAGTCATTGTACAGGCCGCGCACGGCATTAGCAATTCGCGAAGGGCGAGAAGTGAGTACAGAAGAGTTGTCCGCCTTACGTGCAAGCCCGCCAAAGCTACGCACCGAATTGCAGACTCTCATGGCGCAAGCTGGGATTGATCTTTGGGTTTGCCCTTCCGCTCCAGGCCCTGCCCCCAAAGGTATTAGCAGCACTGGCAGCCCGCTGATGAACTTGCCCTGGACCCACGCAGGTATGCCCGCTATTTCTCTACCCGCTGGGCTATACTACTAACGGTCTGCCACTGGGCTTGCAATGTATAGGTACATATATGACAGATGAATTTCTTCTCGTGTGGGCAGCTTCGTTAGCTAACATTGTACAGGATCAGGAAAAACTCATCTACACGGACTGATTCATGAAACCTGGCTTGCGTAATAATATGGATGTTTGCGAGTCGCAAGCCAGGCCCCGGCAAGGCTGACAAGGCCTCCAATTACACCCCACACGAGTAGAAAGATAAGTGATGCGAGAATACCGCCTCCCACTCCAACCAATCCACGCACGCCACTGCTGGCCAGATGTGTTGGATAACCAGGAATGTAGTTGAGGAGAAAACTGAGCATATAGATAATTGCTCCAGCGACAAAGCCTGTGAGAAAACCCATCCTGCGCAAGACCGCAACTTTGCCAGTTACAAAACCTGCAACAAAGCAAATGAGCATGCTAATACCAAATGTCAAACATGCCAAACCGAACAATGTCAGCGCAATTGCATTTTGTACTGTTTGTTGTGTGCCAGAAGCAACATACGTCTGATAGGTAGAAGAGTTTACCAGCGTGATTACTACGCTCTGGGAAGCGCAGAGAAGACCCGCCACTATGCCAATGATCAACGCCTTGATGAAACGATTGTGAGGGAGAGGTGAGTATTGTTGATCTGCATCTTGCATATATCTATTTCCTTTAATGCTTTGTTGGTATCGCGCTATAGACTGATTCATATGTATTCAAGAAATGCCAGTTGTTGAGTGGCCAATACACAAAAACCGCTTTGCCAACTATATAACTCTTGGGCACAAACCCCCAATCCCGAGAATCATCACTCACCAGCCGGTTATCACCCATAACAAAATACTCATTAGGAGGAACTACCCACGTGCTTCCTGTTGGATTCGCTGGCGCCATAATATACGGCTCATTCAACAGGACTCCATTGACACGTACTGTTTTACTATCTATGACAATTACATCTCCGGGCACACCAATCACACGTTTTATCAAGTCTTTGTTGGTATCAACTGGCCAATGAAAAACAATCACATCCCCTCTTTCCGGGGCATGAAATAGATATGCTACTTTATTCACCAGTACGTATTGATTGTTCATGAGACTTGGCTGCATGCTCGGGCCATCTATCATAAAATTTTGTACGGTAAAGTGGATGACCACGAATATGACGAGTGTTAGTGCGAGAGTTTCAATAATTTCTCGTACCAGATGCGATGAATGTTTCAACTTAAACCTCTATTGACTTGGATGAATTGCAGCAAACAGGAATGCTTTGTGCCGCAAATCGGATCAGAAACAATACTATGAGCGTGAATGCTATCGTTTCAAACAATTCACGTTGAAGTGTGTGTGTTTTTCTAACACATTACGTTCCGATCATGTACCCTTGCATTGTTTTGCACATTATAACGATAAGGCACTACGAGGGCAACCTTCACACCTACTTTAACTATACGAAGCAAGTTCGCAAGTGTTTTGTTTGGACGAAAAGTATAGCCTGAGCGGTTGCGAACAGGTTGCTATTCTCCTAAATGACTGAGGCTTCGTTATCCTGCGATACGTGCTACTGTTAGAGGATTTCTCTATATAGGTAGTAAAATTTTCGTCAGCATTTCTTCCCTGATTTGCTTTCATCTGATGCAGTGAAAGCATTGATTTCACAGAAAAATCCTCTTTCAGGACATAGAATATCAGTTTTCTAAATAAACGATAGATGTTAAGAGAACATACATGGAACCAATAGACAATCAAGAAGGTAGGGCGAATATTCTCAGCAATTCTGATCAAGTGCAGATCAGCGAGACAACAGAGCAAGAACACCAAAACAATGGGGCCACTGTGCCAGGCCGAACAGGCAAGAGACTGGTACAGCCTGGCACAGTGGTAGCACGACTTCAAGCTGCTAGAAACGCATTGAGAAATCCCGCTAGAAACGTTCTTATGGGAAGCGAATCTCATTCCGATAGAGATGATGACATGAGTGACGTAGTGTCTCAGGCCGATGCTCTTACCCTCGATGTAACCAGGTGGGGACGACGGGTACTCATTCCCCTGGCTATTCTCGCATGGGCTGGTGTGGCTATCCTCATTCTGATGGCTGCGGGGTATCTAACGAGCACCCTTTTATTACTGGGCATAGCTATACTCCTGGCATATGCGCTTTCGCCGCTAGTCACATTTTTCACTCGCGCAATGCCGCGTTTTCTAGCCATCCTCCTCGTCTATCTGCTTGTGTTTGGGGCAATCGGGACGTTGCTTTACTTCATCGTGCGCTCAGCAGTTGACCAAATTGGCTCGCTTTCCCATTATCTAAACGCGATTCTCACACCTGGGAAAAACGGACATCCATCTGCCCTGGAACAAAGTCTACGTTCGCTTGGAATTTCACAAAGCCAGATAGCATCAGCCCAATCTCAGATCATCAACCAGATCGGAGGTCTGGCGGGTAATATCGTGCTGATCCTTACAGGAGTTGCTGGCGCCGCACTGGATATTATATTGGTGGTAGTCATGAGTATATACCTCATGATTGATGGAAAACGCGTAACTCATTGGCTGCGCCAGAACATGCCACGGCGTCAGCGCGGCCGGATGCATTTTTTGCTTGACACCCTACAACGCGTTGTAGGAGGATATATTCGCGGTCAACTGTTTCTTTGCACCCTCATCGGATTCCTTGTTGGTGTAGGTATGCAAATTCTGAGTGTGCCTTACGCGCTCTTACTTGGGGTACTCGCATTTATTCTTGAGTTTATTCCAGTCCTGGGTACATTAGTTTCTGGAGCGATCTGTGTCCTTTTCGCATTGACTCGGGGATGGTTGCTTGCAATCATAGTGCTGGCTTATTTTGTGATCGTCCACATCATCGAAGGTGACATAGTGGGGCCGCGTGTCGTTGGGAGAGTCATTGGGCTTCATCCTGTCGTTTCTCTAGTTGCGCTTCTTGCCGGTAGTGAACTATTTGGCATATGGGGTGTATTGTTTGCCGCACCTGTAGCTGGGGTTATTCAGGCATTTCTCATCGCCATCTGGTATGAATGGCATGAGACACATAAACAAGAATTTCAGTCCACGAGAGAGAAGATCAATGAAGAGGTAGAGAAAAACATCGCTGATTTGCCGCTCGACTCAGAATCAGAAACGAAGCTACTTTCGTAGCACAGATCCATTTCTCTCAACCTACTTTGACGAATAGATATCTTTTAAAAAGTTACTCTGCAAGAACCAATGAGAAACGGGGCCAAACACAGTACTATGTTTGGCCCCGTTTCTCATTTTCAATCTAAACTGGGGTGCAGGGATTCGAACCCCAATCGGCCGATCCAGAGTCGGCAGTCCTACCGTTGAACGACACCCCAATGTCGTAAGTGAGAAATATGATACCTTAACTCTAAAGCCTTGTCAAGCCATATTTTCGCTCTTAACGATTTAACAAAAGCCCATCCGACCGCGAATGTGTGTAGATTTTACGCGGCAAATCATCTGATCAAAACATAACAAAAAGCCGGGCCGTCATTAAGGCGACCCGGCAGGATTGTTACTGCGTTTGGATTACTAGTCCGAAAGTGCCTCGGCACGCTTTTCACCGCCAGCAATAACCGCTCGACGTTTGAATCCGAACCAGTAAATGGCACCCACCCCAAAGAGCACAACGAGTGAGAACTCAAAGATAGGTGTGCCACCCAGGAGAGGAATATTGGCCCAGGCGGGAAATGCTGTTCCCATAATTGGATTGGTATACACATTGCGCAACCCACCGAACCAGAGGAAGTTAATAATCATCACGCCACCATAAATGAGCGCCACAATATTCACCAGCATACCCCAGCTTCCCAGACTAAAGGGAGCTTTTACTCTAGGCCAGCCTCTCATACGCGCTCCCAGAGAAGCAATATTGTTCATGAAGTACGAAACGTAGATCAGGCCCGTTGCACCAGTGACGATTACACCAATAGCTGTGCTATAAATGAAAGGGATGGCGGAAAGCACCATGACAGCAACCCCAGCCCAGAGAGGTGTGCGAAAGACTGGATTGACGCTCCCCCATACTCGTCCAAATGGCAGGCGACCATCACGACCCATCGAGAACATCAGGCGAATGGTAGCTGACTGAATGGCTAACGTGCAGACGCACACAGCAATGAGCACAATTGTTAAGTAGACATTACCCCAGGTAGTACCAAGCGCATCCTGGATAATTGTTGGAAGCGTCTGGGTAAAATTCGCGCCAGCCGCAATATTCTCAATAGCTGGGAGATCCTTGATTGATAGGATCGTGCCGCCCAGGAAGAGAATACCAGCAATAGACGAAAGCCCGATCGCCCAGAGAACGCCGCGAGGCGCGTTTCGTTGTGGATCCCTGGTCTCTTCACCAAGTGTCCCTGCTGTATCAAAGCCATAAATCACAAACAATGACATGAACATTGCAGCCGCGAAAGCTCCGATGTACACGTCACCCAAAGGTGGTGTCCATTGTGCTCCTGGAATACCAAGATTATTGGCAAGGACCGCGGGAGCGACATTTGCAGTTGGGCCTGTGAAGAGGAAACCAAGAGACTGGTGATTGAAGAAGATCAACAGTATAAGCGCGAAAACGAACATGCCAATGATCTCAGCAGCAACACCGATGTTGTTGATAATGGACATCAACCGTACGCCCGCTACATTAATGATCGTTCCAATCAAGATTGAGAGCAAGGCGATGAAGACTGCGCTGTTCAATCCCATGATTGTTGCCGGAATGCCTGGGAAAATAGCAAGTAAAGGAATAGGAATGGTAAATGCCACAGCCGTGATGGTTAGAACCCCTGCAAAGAAGTAAATCCATCCTGTGAACCAGCCCAGGGTAAAGCCAGACAGGCGCTTGCTCCACTGGTAGATCGAACCTGCAATTGGGAAGTGCGATGCCAGTTCAGCAAAGTTGAGCGCTACAATGAACTGACCAATTGCGACGATGAACCATGTCCAGAAGAACGCGGGGCCACCAGCCAGAATACCAAGATAAAAGAGTGAGAACGTGCCGGTGGAGACTGAGATGTAGGAGAAAGCTACTGCAAAGTTGGAAATAAACCCAAGCGAACGACGCAATTCTTGCTTGTATCCAAACTTTTGGAGTAATGCTTCATCCTGCTGCTGTTGGGATAAATCACTTTGGGCCATGTAATAACGCCTCCTTGCGGTAGATAATACCAACGATAAGAAACGAGAGAACGACCCCACTCACCTCATTGTCAAGTATTATACATTATTGACCAGGTAAGCGTACGAGGGATGATGAATACATAACGGTCTCAGGTTTGCGCGTGAGCTTGCATATTTTTGTGGGTCATGACACACGTGTTGTACTCCACACAGGATACTCCGAAACCTGCAACTGTTAATTGTGTATAGTAGAATTTATCATATGTTATTGCCAATAAGCAATGTGCCTATATTACCGAAACAGAATATAGATGTTTTGTAAGCTTCCAGGCACGACAAATGAAGTTGCTAGCCCTTCAATCAGCAGAGTTTAGTGCATGCGTTGCCATTCTATCCGCACAGGGCATACAATATTGTTAAGCTATCTGGATACCTTCAATCCCCGCTCAATGTATGAGCCGAGGTTCTTCAGAGCAAGAACGAGATTTCGAGGCAAGAGATGTAAGCCTCATTATTTGAAAACCGAAAGGAAAGTGCAATGCGTAGTAAAATAACTGTTGTCGGTGCAGGCTTCGTGGGAAGCACGCTTGTGCAGCGTCTCGCCGAACGCGATTATGCAGATGTTGTCATGTTTGACATCATCCCAAATATGCCTCAAGGTAAGGCGCTCGATATGCTACAAGCAGGTCCTGTGCTTGGCTATGATTTACTGGTGACTGGCACGAATGACTATGCTGATACCGCAAACTCGGATATTGTCGTCATTACATCGGGTTTTCCGCGTAAACCTGGTATGACCCGTGATGATCTTGTGAAGAAGAATCAGGAGATCATTTCACAAGTTACCCAGGAAGTTGTCAAGTACTCGCCTGATTGTATCATCATTATGGTCACCAATCCGCTGGATGCTATGGCCCAACTTGCTTATCATATAAGTGGTTTCCCGCGCAATCGTGTCATTGGTATGGCCGGAGTATTGGACACAGCACGTTTCCGCACCTTTATTGCCCAGGAACTCAATGCATCTGTGCGAGACGTACAGGCATATGTGCTGGGTGGACATGGCGATACCATGATACCATTGTCGCGTATGTGTACTGTCGCCGGTGTACCCATTTCTGAGCTTATTTCCGCGGAGCGCATCGAGCAAATTGTGCAGAGAACACGCGATGGCGGCGCAGAAATTGTCAAACTTCTTGGCACAGGCAGCGCCTATTTTGCGCCATCTGCCTCTGTACTACAAATGGTCGACTCAATCTTGCTCGACAAGAACATGATTATGCCATGTGCTGTCTATTTGCAAGGTGAATACGGCATTCATGGGCTTTTTGTAGGAGTGCCGGTTAAGCTTGGCGCACAGGGTTTAGAGCAAGTCATCGAGATCGAGCTGACCCAGGATGAGCAATCTCTCCTGCAGAAGTCGGCACATGCTGTCAAAGAATTGGTAGACGTCATGGGAATTTAGTCTCATCTGGAGACATGGAACCTCCAGAAATCTGGAGGTTCCATGTCTCATTTTTTCCCTTTCGCTCCTCTTTCGCTACCCCGGCTATCACAACAATAAACTCTCCTTTGAGCTTTGGCTGCTCCGCCACCCATTGTACAAGTGACGAAAGTGTTCCTCGTTGAAAGGACTCGAACATTTTGGTCAAATCATTGGCGATGACCGCTTCCCGGTCTCCCAGAACTTCATAGGCATCCTGCAAAAAAGCTTCTAAGCGGTAAGGACTTTCATAAAAGATGAGCGTATGAGGTGCTTCTTTATCGATTCGATGAATCTACGTCTGGGACCAGATTTACGAGGCGGAAATCCTCGAAAGGTGAAGCTATGCACGGGAAGCCCCGAAAGGACAAGCGCCATGATTAAGGCAGTTGGCCCAGGAATCATGGTGACCTCTAAATGAGAAGTGATAGCGCGACGCATTAGTGTGTAACCCGGGTCAGAAATACCCGGAGTTCCGGCATCTGTCACCAGGGCAACCGATTTGCCTTGCTTGAGCAAATCTTCGATCTGTTGACCTGCTCGCTGTTCGTTATGTTCATGAAATGCTATCTGGGGCTTCGAAATAGAGAAATGTTTGAGTAACAAACCAGTCTTGCGTGTATCTTCGCTCGCGATAATATCTACTTCACGTAACGTGGAGAGCGCGCGCAGCGTAATATCATTCAAATTCCCAATAGGGGTAGCAACAAGGTAGAGCATTTTATTCCACACCGCTTCTGATAGAATGTAACCTCTCAAGCACCTCTGGACGCTTTACCTTGAGTGTATGGGTACGTGGAAAGTCTTGATCTGGCCAGATTGTGAAGCCTCGTATCTGTTGTTGAGATGCAAGCTGCTTATTCGCTTGTTGTACTGCCGATTTTGCCTGATCTGGTTCATTCATCAAAAGCACACTATGCACAGTCGGTCCGCCATTTTTCTCCGTCAATCCAAAAACAACGGCATCTTTTATGCTTGGATTGGTCAGGAGTACATTCTCAATATCTTCTGGATAGACATTCAGCCCATTTGCCAGCACAATCAAGTTCTTTTTGCGTCCCTTCAGATACAAATCTCCCTTTTCATCCTTGAATCCCAAATCACCGGTATGGTACCAGCCATTTTCGAAGGCTGCTGCTGTGGCTTCAGGATTCTTCCAGTATCCAGGAGATACATTTGGTCCATGAACCATCAATTCACCATCTTCTGCAATGCGAACCTCTACACCTGGGATAGGTTTACCGATTGAATCGTAGATGTGCTCGTTAAAAGGAGTAGCTGAAACAACAGGAGAACACTCCGTGGCTCCATACCCCTGCAAGACTCGAAACCCCATATTCTCCCAGCGTTTATGTAGCTTGGGAGGCAAATATGCTCCACCGCTCACAAAGAAATGAAAGTGCCCACCAAAGCGCTTATGCACCTGTCCAAAGAGCACATGACGGAAACGAAATGGAAGGCGTTCAGCAATACTATGAAGCATCTCCCACTGCTTTTCTTTCTTTTGCCGTCTGACTTCCCGCTCAATCCCATTGAGAAATAATTGCAGAGCTTGTGGTACCAGAACCATACATGTGACACCCTGAGATGCAAAGAGTTTCAGTAATGTGTCAGGGGAGAGGGTGCGTGCATAGACAACACTTGCGCCAACGTGGAATATGGCAATCTCAATCGTCAGTTCAAACATGTGGCTCAGTGGTAGGATTGAAAGAGCGCGATCGTCCTTCAGAATATTCACAAAAGACACCGACGCTACGGCATCGCTCGTAATATTGTAATGGCTGAGCATCACTCCCTTTGGCTGTCCTGTCGTTCCCGAAGTAAAGACAATCTCTGCCAGATCGTCACCCGTGATTTCTGGTAATGCGGCCATATCCAGTGTACCCTGGGGTAATATATCAATGTCTATCAGAGGTGCATGAGATTGTTGTAGTCCACCATACTGATTCTGGCTTGTGATCAGATATTTTGCTTCAGTCGAGTGTTCAATTTTGGTGAGGAAATCTTCTTTTGATTGAATATCTAAAGGTACGACAACAGCACCTACAACCAAAGCTCCTAAGAATGCAACCATCCAATCTACACGACTGGCTGACCAAATGAGAAGACGGTCACCTTTCTGGAGATCCATTTTCTGTAAAGCCCCAGCGAATCCTTGCACTCGTTCCATTAACTCATCATACGTTAACGAGGCCAGGCCTGCTTCACCTACAGGCTCGATACAAGCAACGCGTGTACCATATTGTGTAACTGCCGAGCGTAAGAGTTCATGTATGGTTTTCATTAGCGACATCCCTTCTTCTACTTTAGAATCTAGAACCAGTCATTCATGAATGTAGCCACTTGATCTGTATTTCCGAATAAGCAATTCTACTTATCAAAAAGGACTGATTATTGTCAGTAGAGCCGAGTTTCATCATTTGCAATGCATTATAGATTGCATTTGGATTCTTTTCCAGTAGGTGGGTGTCTACTTCTTACTTAAAACCAATGGAAACGAATAGTACTTTTTTCGACTATGTGAACTTTTTGTTTGTTCCGGTGTATATAATATGAGATCAATATGATCACATTATCATTACCTATGCGGAAATGTAATTGTATAATTAGGGGCGCCAAAGTAATTACAATTCATTCAGTTATTACCTTATATGAATTGAAATACGTGTTTTGATTGTAACTCATGTTTAGTTAGAATCAAATTATTTGCTAATATATTTCCAATCTTCTCTGTTATAACGTATCCATTCTTAAAGACAAAAGCTCAGTAATTAAACTTTATGACTCAAGTTATACACCGTATCTTTTTTCTAGGTATTATTAATTAACCAATTGACAACATGTACTATTTTATGCTATTCTCTTTCAAGAAGTCTTGTGTACCAAAATCTCTATGCAGAAACAATCAAGAACACATGTGACCTTTGTAGAAGCGTTTACGTGAAAGATTACTGCATAGAGTTCATTTTAATTTTCGCGTAATACGTCTTTCTCTCTACTTGATTTAAGTACGAATATAACATACAGGATATGCTCCCCCATATCCACAATGAAAGGAAACATTCGAATGGCTACAACCGAAACGGCGAATGTAGGTAGGGCTGTTGCCGCAAGGGTAGGCACTAATATTCGGGAGGTCAGAACAAAACTGGGACTCACCCAGGCACAACTTGCCTCTCCTGAGTTCTCAATTTCCTATATTTCTGCAATTGAAAGAGGAAAAATTCGACCTTCACTCAAAGCCTTGTCCATCCTGGCTAAACGACTTGATGTTCCGTTGACGTTCCTGCTTGAAGGTTCGCCATCGGGTGCAGCGGAAGCGAGAGCTGTCGGATATTCCCCTGCTGATTTCAGGTCCAGATCAGCGAATCGATGTAGATCTCTTGCAGGCAAATGTCTTAATACAGCAGCAATCCTATAAGGAGGCTGAGGAACTTCTCACACCTATCCAACCTGACCGCATCACGACTGACCAGGTCTATCGACTCTTTTTGCTACGTGGTCAAATACATCTAGGACTCCACCAGAATCAAGAAGCTGTAGTTGATCTTCGAGCCGCCGTAACCCAGGGTGAAAGTCTCAATGATCTTGAATATATCGAGCGGGCACGAAACCTCTTAGGAAAAGCATACTTCCTCCTGTATAACTATACATTAGCACTTGAGAATCATCTTCGCTGTAATGCAGTGATCGAGAATGGGCAGATCAATGATCCGATTTTTTCTCTAGAGGTCTATAATAATCTTGCAAATGACTACTTCAGGCATGGCGAAATCGAGAACGCAGTTGCATTTTATCATAAGGCTTTAGAGACCCTTGAGGGAATGAAGCGCGATAGTCGAAGCTTTGCTGAAAAGTATATGCAGATTGGTCTGAACTATAAGTCAGTCGCCAAACTTACCATGGCACGAGACTATCTCATGAGAAGTCTTGCCCTCTATGAGATGCGCGATGAACAGAAACTTGTTGGGCTTACTCATCACCATCTTGGGAAAACGCTCGAGAAAAAGAATGACTTCGATGGAGCAGAAAACGAGTATCGTCAGGCAATTGCCATTGAACAAGAAATTGAGGATGATGTCTCGGCTTCTATGTGCCATACCAGCCTTGCAGAACTTTTATTGAAACGAGGGAATGCTGACGAAGCAGAGCAGGAGGCTCAAAAGGCTCTTGCATTTGCAAATGCAAGCCAAAATGTCCAGACTCGTGGTCAGGCGCTTATGGCTCTTGGCCAGATTCGTCATAATGCCAAAGACTATGCTGGTGCAGATGAACTGTTCACCCAGGCCCTTGAATTATTGGATGAATCCGATGCCTATGAAATTGCAGCCAGCGCTTATTCTCGCTATGCGAACCTTTTAGAGGAGCGAGGTGAGGTGCAGCGCAGCTTAACTGCATTCAAAAAGGCATTTGAGCATCAACGCCAGGGAAATCGAAGTCATGTAGAATAGGCATAGAATACTCTACATGAGAAAGGGCGCGGGAACGATGTAATCCATGTTCCCGCGCCCTTTCTCATGTAGGAATGAAAATCATTGATTGATCGGTTTCTATGTTAAAATAGCAACAGGTGAAACTCTTAAACATGTATAATATGTAGTATATTTTTCTTCTCGAATGCTGTTGTCATGGAGGGTTCGCGAATGCCATTTACGGCACACGATCTCAGATATACGTTAGAAGATTCTTATCCCAAATTGGATGCTTATTTACGGCAGCGAGCTAAACGTTATCTAGGGACATTCGCTTATGTTTCAGATGAAGTCGATGTCGTAGTCGAACACGTTATAGAGCAATTAACAAAAGTTGGATTGTTGGGCGGAGGCGATCATGCACCCGAAACTGCTTTAGATCGATTGAATACTGCGCAATTCTACTCATTCTTAAATCAGAGTGTAAAACATAAAGCCATTGATAGACTTCGTCGACATCATCTGCCTACAAGCTCACTTTCAGCGTTTGAAGATCCTGGCACAATCGAAGAAGAAAATGATCCGCTTAATACCGTGGCTGACTCTATCTGGGGTTCTCCTCCATTTCCTACACCAGAAGCCGCAGCTTTACAAGCTGCATCTCAGGAATTGATACGCATTTTAATAAAGCATTGTATAGAAGAGCTAGGCTCCGCTCCTCGTCAACTCTTAGCCGTCCTCCAGGAACTTCATGAGATGGGAATGGAAGATCTTGTGCGAGAATTGAAAAATGAATTTCAGACGCAGTTGGCAGATTTGGATCTGACACATCTCAGCCAGCACAAAGATCATGCCCATAAAAAGTTACGGCACTGCCTGCAACAGAGTAGCACAAATTTGGCAGTTCTCGTTGCTTTACGTTTAACACAGTATGGACACATTTCTACTGGCATTGATGAGATATCGGTTGATATCCAGACCCTTGTGGATGAGCGTATTTCCGATGAAGAGGTGTTGAAGGGTCTGAATCATCTAGCTAGAGCTGGCTTACTTGACTGGCATGGTGAGAAGAGTGTTTGTATTACGTCTGATCAACTAAAATACCTTACACGCTTCTACGAAGAGGAGTAGGCAGCAGACCCTGGAGGAGCAATAATGAACAAAAACAAGCATGGATTATCCGATATTCGCGATGAGTATTTGCCTCTTGCACAGTGGCTACAACAACTTTTGGCAACAAAGCCAGAATTGGCTTCCGTTACAGATGACAGCAGCCAATTTGGAGATGCATATCATCTTGAATTTTACCGCCAATTGCCTGATTTTGTACAAGCGCTACTCAACAACCCGACACAAGAAGATATCATACGCTTTGGCCCTTTAGTGTTTCATTTGATAGAATGCCCCACGTGCCATACAGCATATTTAGAAATGTATGATGCGATGCATGCAACAATAGAAATTGACGAATCACATATTTCAACTGGTCAATTGCCACAAACCTTTGCAACCACTTCTACACGCGTACTGGTCAATACATGCCAGCTACTTATCAACCAGGCTGCAGATGTGTTACGAGAAGCTCGTCGTAAGCACATCGATCATGATGCCTGGGCTCGCTCACTCCTTCAGCAGGCAATCTACCTGAGTTCTCATATTATGGAAAGCACGCAACGACAGCGAGCGAGACGCAATCTCGTTGAGGTAGCTACTTTCTTCATTGATTCCACCTCACCTGCTGCTGATTCATATCTCCCTGCCTTAAGTGCCGGTAGTGGTCCCCGGCAGAGTATGGTTACACGGCGGGCAGAAACACTTGGGCGTCCTCATGGCCAGGCTGCAATATACTTGCAAACTGGGGCATCAAAAAAAGAGGGGACAATTACTCAAAACCAGGATGTGCTCGAGCTACATTTGGAGGATTTGGATCAGGAGCTGCGAGGCCACTTTCTGCTTATCACAATACCATTTGGTTCGCTACTCGAACCAGTACGTTGGATTGGTGGTAACCCTCGCGCAATAAGAAGTAAGGTTCCTGTAGGTGAAGATGGTTCTCTTACAACACCTCTGGGCACCACTACACTACAACTCAACGATCCAGAAGACCATAATTTATTGGAAGCTATGTGTATAATGCTGGATATTCGGCTGGCTGAGTAACGCTGAAAAACTGCATTCCATTCTCAGTTACTTTTTCTCCACACTACTTTCATAGGCCTGTTTGTAAAATGTGAGCGCTTCTTTTTGTAAGCCTCTTTCCTCGAGCAATTGAGCGTAGATTGCATATGTATCAGCAAGTTCCTCTCGATTACTGAGACGCTCAAGCATCTGTAATCCTGCTATGAAATATGTATCACCCTCCTGATATTCTTTTTGAGCATACGCAATGTTGCCATATGTGAGGCTAATAGAGGCAATCGCAACACAATCTTCATAGCCTGAGACAAGTTTACAAGCCTTTTGCGCATATTCATATGCCTTTTTCACTTTACCCAACCTGAGCAGCGCTTCTGCAGTCGCCGCAGAAAGAATTGCAAACGTGAGTGCATCCTCTTCCAATGAAGCATCTTGTAATAATCTCTCTAAGTCGTTCAATGTTTTTTGCAGATCCTGGTGCAGCATCGCCTGCCCGAGATAGTGGTACATTTCGCTCCTCAGCGAAGCATGATATCTTTGCAGAAGGAGTTGTAAAGTTTTATGCCCATAAAGCGTTGCTAGAAAATATTGTTGCGAGTCAGCAAGGTATTTAGACATATTCCAATACATCGAAGTACGTGACTCAGGCTTTAGAAAATCCCGCGTCTGATCAAGCGCGTGTTGGAACATCTCGACCGCAGTATCAATTTTGTCCACAGAGAGATAATGCCAGCCAATGTTGGCATACACTTGAGCATCAAAGAATGTATCGTGGGGCTGCGAGTCTTTTTCAAGTTGATCCACATTACCCAGTTGATACTCAAACCCCTGTGTATGATTGTGCATCGAAACATGCACCGACCCCAATACATTCTGAATGTACTTCACAAAATAATCGTTTTGATGTGTTGCCTTGTTCATAGCCTCTGTGAGAACAACTTCGCTCTCCTGTAAAAGGCCCGCATAGTAAAGAGCCATGCCAAGTAGATAGCTCCGCCGTATTTCTTGTTGAGATTTCAATGTATCAGTTGGAAGAGCACGTAAGAGTGTGACTGATTGGTGATAGTCTCCTTGAAGAATGCACAGGTGCGCTTCTAACAATTGAAATTCGGTGTCCTGCTTATTGGCAGTATCTGACTCTGAAAACAGGTGCAGCGCTTGTCCCGTATGTTTTGATAAGAGTTCAGTAGAAGAGACGCCCAGGCGCTGAGCGAAAATTTCAAGTGCTCGGAGAGAAGGTTGGATTTGTCCACGTTCGATGGCTGAAACATAGCTGACAGAGAAGTCTGGCTGAGCAAGCTGGCTTTGTGTTAACTTTCTGGCTAACCTTGCTGCTCGAAGTTTAGCGCCCACTGTTTGTCCAAGCTTTTGATGATCAGATTGAGATGCCAATGTACCCTCCTACCATCAGTAGTTTAACCCAAAGAGAGTCAATAAATAGCAAAATATACTTCAAAATCATTATATAATATATCCATGATGTGAGTCAATATTTAAAAATCAAAAACATTTTGTCAACTTTAGGATTGTCACCTTGTGTAAAAGTAGAACTAGTTTAGATCACAATACAGGTAAATTTATGCTCCTAATTGCTTCTACGGTTTGTGGTATGGACTTTTATCCTGGAATGCGTTACTTGTTGATTCTCCTGGTAAAATCTTGCTCTTTGTTCGTGTTATGAGTTAACGCTTCTGCATGAGAAGGTAAACAGCTATGTGCTGTGACTTATCTTGCTTGTCAATCGATGGTAACAATGATAAACTTCTTCCAATTGAAAATAACATGAGATAACGATTGCAATTTAATGCCAGGGATATAGATATATGAACATTAGTAGCAGTATACGCAGGCTTACATATCTGTTTATCATATTATTCGTCGGACTGAGTGCCGGCCTGGTTTACTGGCAGGTTGTTGTAGCACAGCAAGTTGCTTCAAACACCTTCAGTACCTTTAGTCGGCAATGCCGGACTGACAACGCTCCCATCCGAGGACGTATCTACGATCGCAACGGCGTTCTACTCGCGTACTCGATACCAAATACGACAAATCCAACTCTGTGTGGCTGGCAACGTGTTTACACTCCTGCAGCACAGTCACTGGAAGGTGTCATTGGATACTACATTAGCCCGCTTTTCGGATCCACAGGCATCGAAAATCAATTTAACGATTACTTGAATGGCCAGGTAGGCTCTACAGGCTTGAACAATACCATCAAAAAAATACTCCACAATCCACCTGTCGGAGATGATATTTACCTGACAATTGACTCGAATATACAGAAGATTGTCAATCAGTCTTTTGATATTACCGTACCGGTTGATGGCATAACGGTTTTTCAACCGAAAGGCTGGCTCAATCATTGTCTCCAACCCCAGCACGGGTGAAATACTCGCTATGCTGAGTCGTCCAGGCTACGATGCCAATTGTGTTGTAAGTTGCACTCTGGCACAACTCAAAACTGACTTCGCTGCTAAAGGATATAACACAAATGTCATCGATCCAAATTGTCAAAACACATTCTCGTGCAACCTGATTTACTTTAATCAGCTCGAAAGAGATCCTGCCCAGCCTTTATTAGAACGTCCGATTGATTCCTGCTACATACCGGGTTCTACCTACAAAACAATGACTCTCATGGCAGGGCTTGATTCCGGAACCTCTCATCTCGATGATAAATACTACAACTTTAATGGCTTCAATCCTCCTCAATACCCGCAAGCGCTTGGCCCTGTAAAGATTGGTGATGGATTTGATAAAGAAACCTTCGGCCCTGTTGGCAATAATATCAGTGGCTATACATATACATATCCCGTAAATTTAATGTATGGATATACCCATTCTGACAACATCATCTTTGCTCAAGCGGGCGCGAAAGCAGGTGTTAATACCTGGCTCAATTATAATCGTGCCCTGTATGTCGAGAAGCAAATCCCTTTTGATCTACCTGTGCATGTCAGCACAGTTACACCTCAAAAGAATCTCTGCCCTCTTACTCCCCCAGCGCCGACAACTACAAGTCTGAAACAGGTGGCAGAAAATTCCTTTGGTCAGGGTGTTGACTTTATCACACCGATGCAAATGGCCCTGATTAATAACACGGTCGCCAACAATGGCCAGTTGATGAGACCAACATTAATCTACAAGATTGCTGATCAAAATCAGACCATATTGCAATCTTTCAATCCGGTTGAGCTTAGTGCGCCGATATCTGAAACAACGGCAGCAGAGGTGCGTGATTCCATGTATGGAGTTACCCAATGCGGTTCAGGATCACTTACACAGGTTCAATTAACCGGTTCTAAATGGTCCATCATCGGCAAAACAGGGACAGGCCAGGTTGATAATACGCTTAAAACCCCGGCTGAGTCCTGGTTTATTACACAGGCTCCATACGTGTTTCAATCGAACCAGGTGCCACGCTTAACGATCGTCGCTATGAAAGAGAATGCAGGTGAAGGCGCCTTCGCAAATGGACCAATGCTCAGGACCATCTACGACAGAATCTTTACAGAGGTAAAAGGATACAATGATGTGCCACCGTCACAACCTCCCGCTCCAAATTTCTGTTATAACACAGGGTTGCTCCAACCACATCCTTAGGCGATCTTGAAGATGCCAGGCGGCTGTTCCTAACCTATCCATTCTGCCATATACATGACATAATGATGAGTAGATAGAACAAAGCACGAAGGTATCTTTGTACGCCATGAAGCAACTAAAGCAAAGATTCGGCAGTATCTACAGCGAAGATGAAGAGCGTGTCCTTGGCCCCTGGCAAAAGATACGCCAATATACACTTGCACCTATTGCAGCGCTTCTTTCTCGTTTGGGCATTAGTCCCAATGAGCTCTCTTATGCATCGGTTGCCTTCGCAATCGGCTTTTTCTTCCTGGCTTCATTCAACTTTACGCTGGCATTCTGGTTACTCGTTGTATCGATTCTCTGTGATGGGCTTGATGGAGTGGAAGCCAGGTTGACTAGAACAAATACCCCTCGTGGATCATTTACAGATATGTTTTGCGATCAGGCAGTGGTGGCTTTCACTGTCGCTGGTATGGTCTGGCGAGGTGGCATTAATCCTGTACTGGCAATTCTGTTTGTCTATGTCTACACTTCTCTAGTAATCTTCTTGATGTTGCATCAAATGTTACAGGTCTCTTCGCACTGGATTGTGCGTCCCAGTCGCATGCTGCTCTATGCTGCCATAGCCTTAGATTTCTTCTTTAGTATCGACCTGCTCAACTTTCTTTTAGTCACGTACTTGTTGGCATTTCCAATGCTAGTCCTCAGCTTTTGGAGATTAAGAAAAGCATTGTAATTTCGAGATCTCACTAGGGACGCACGGTATCGTAGATAAGCGGGCTTACGGTCACCGGTGTATTACTCCATGTAAAACAGGCTAATAATGCTTCTTGAATATCCCGGACTTCGGACTCGCTCCGAGCGTGTATTTCCACCAATGGCTCGCCAGCCTGTCGATACTGTCCCATTTTTGCCTGTAAAATAAATCCTGTGCGGTGATCTATGTGTTCCCCCTTCTTAAACCGGCCTGCGCCAAGACGCATACTTGCCAGGCCAACCTGCTCAGCTTCTATGCCAGCAATATAGCCACTGCATGGAGCGAACAGCATCGTGCGTACAGGAGCCTTTGGCAGTAGCTCTGGCTGTTCGATCTGCTTGGGATCACCCCCCTGTGCAGCAATAACCTCAGCCAATTTAGCCACCGCTGCACCTGAATGGATCACATGTTGAACTCGTTCCTCGGCCTCACTCATCGTAGCCATCGTCCCTGTCATCACCAATAATTCGGAGGCTTCATGGAAACACAGCTCAGAAACATCTTCTGGCCCTTCTCCGCGCAGAATAGATATAGCTTCGACCATTTCCAACGCATTGCCGATCGCACAACCCAGTGGCTGATTCATTGAGGTAATAGAAGCAACCGTGTGAAGGCCTGCCAGGCGCCCAATATCGACCATCGTTCGGGCAAGTTCTCGCGCCTGGTCAAGATTTTTCATAAATGCGCCAGAACCGACTTTTACGTCCAAAAGCAGGTGAGAAGCGCCAATTGCCAGTTTTTTGCTCATGATACTTGCGGCAATCAACGGGATACTCTCAATCGTGCCGGTTACATCTCGCAATGCATACATCTTGCCATCTGCCGGGGCCAGATCATCAGATTGGCCAGCCAGTACAATTCGATGTTGTGTCAGGATACGTATGAATTCTTCGCGTGAAAGAGTTGGACGAAAACCTGTGACTGATTCCAGCTTATCGACTGTGCCGCCTGTATGACCCAATCCTCGTCCAGTCATCTTACCCACTGCCACTCCACACGCAGCTACCAGAGGCGCTACCGCCAGGGTAACCTTATCGCCAACCCCACCCGTGCTATGTTTATCCACCACAGGTGAAATGATATCTCGCACATGCAGTTCTTCGCCCGAATGAGCCATTGCTAATGTCAGATCACTCGTCTCCCGCGCATCCATTCCGTGCCAGTAGATAGACATCAACAAAGCTGACATCTGATAATCAGGGATCAACTCTCGAGTATATTGATCAATCAACCAGTCAATCTCTGCCGTGCTAAGAATTTCACCATCTCGTTTTTTGCGAATCAATTCAACTGCTTGCATACATTGCCCTACCTGACTGACCGATTATTCGGTTAAAACAATACGCACAGAGTCTGTTTCAAATCCATTCCCTGTCTCGATTTGATAACGATTTAGGATTAAATCACCCAGGCGTACTCCACGGTCAAAAAAGAGCTGACCATTGGTAAAAGAATACACATCCGTATCTTGAGCAAACACCCCCTGAATGATGATGGTATCAAAGCCCTCTTCCAACTGCTCTTTTAATGCCTTGAGTAGCGTTGCAACTTGTTGCCAGCCAGCACACTTTGGATAGACAATTCTCACAATTTTCTTATGTCCATCACCCACAGTGCTATCAACTACGGTATAGGCCAGTGCGCCCTCTTCCAACGCGTGTAGCTGCTCGACTGTATGTGGTGGAAACTGCGAAGGCGGCTCTGGTGCTACAGGTTCTGGTGGCACGACAGGAATCTCTTGCTGTCTGGCAGTTTGCACAGGTTGAGACGGCATGGTTGGTGTGCGGCGTCTTTGTGTAGCTTGTGCCTGCTGTGCTTGTTGTTGTTGCGGAGAAGAAGGTATAGTAGTTGGTCGACCTTGCGGTGGAGATGGAAAGCCCTGGCGTTGTTGATTCGGAGGAGGAAACACTTTCAAATCTCGACCACATCTAGCGCAGAAGTTCGCCTGGTCAGCATTCGAACCTCCACAGTATGGGCAGCGCATTGCTCACCCTCCCGTCTATTTTGATTTTAGTATTGTTTGCTGTAGTATATCATAGAGCGTTCTCTATTCCATAACGCTTTCGTGTCCGTGTATACTACGAAGGTTAACCTGATTGCTCTAATCAAATACCTATAGATATGTCTATTCCATATACACTACGAAGGAAAAACAACCATGGAGGATTTAACGCTAAACGTATCTAAAACCGGCCCAATCCATATGCCGAAAGACGGTCGTTCAGAGCTTGTTCAAGTAATTGACCTCATCAAAACATTTGGCAAGAACGAAGCTGTAAAGGGTGTTTCTTTCACCATAGGCAAGGGTGAAATATTCGGATTGCTCGGTCCAAATGGCGCAGGCAAAAGCACTACCATTAATATCATGTGCGGATATCTCGAACCAACATCGGGTGACACCATTATTGACGGAATATCTGTGAGCCGAGAGCCAATGCACGTAAAAAGCCTCATTGGAGTGGTGCCACAGGAGATCGCACTCTATAAGGATTTCAACTCACTGGAGAATTTAGAGTTCTTTGGTGAACTCTATGGGATTTCCCCAAAAGATCGCAAGGAGCGTGCAGGAGAAATACTGCACTTTGTCGGACTATATGAACGTCGTAATGAACCAGTCAAGAACTTCTCTGGAGGAATGCAGCGCCGCATCAATATGGCCATCGCAATGATGCACAATCCCAACTTCCTGTTGATGGATGAACCGACAGTAGGCGTCGATCCTCAATCACGAGAGAACATTTTTGATACCATCGAAAAGTTACGCGACCAGGGAACAACCATCCTCTACACGACACATTACATGGAAGAGGCTGAACGTCTCTGCAATCACATTGCCATTATGGACGAAGGACGCATCATTGCAATGGGAACCCTGGAGCAACTGCTGACCATGCGAGATCAGGCGCAAGAGGTGCAACGACCTCACGGATTGCAAGACCTCTTCATCCAACTGACCGGTAAAACATTGAGAGACTGAAAATGGAGAATAACCTTTATGAAAAATCTCTGGTATATAGCAAAAAAAGACCTCAAACAAATTTTTAGAGACAGAGCATCACTCATCTTCTTGCTCCTCGTCCCACTCGTTCTGATTATCGTCATCGGTTTTGCCTTTGGCAACTTATTCTTTGGCAGCGGCTCCAGCCAGATAGCAATTACAGTAGCCGTCAACAACCAGGACAGCGGTTCAGTTGGAAAGGCCATCGTAAATGCATTGCACATTAATACCGATCAACTAAAAATCACCGTCAATCAATACAGCACACCCGGCCAGGTTACTGATCAAGTTGCTAATAACAGCAATGTAAACGCGGGTGTGGTCATACCAGCAGGGACAACTGATAAAATACTATCTGCGACTCAAAATGGTACAGCCCCAAAAAATCTCGTGCAATTCTATTCATTACCGGGCACCAATGATGCACGCATAACAGTCGTGCAAAATATCGTATCACAGGTACTCAGTGCTCAACTGGCAGGTATCGAGGCCGTGGGACAGGTGTATAGCGTCTGCAATCAACCTGGCAACCACTGCGCTCAGAACAGCATTAACGCTCAAACAATTGCAACAACAGTAGGCCAGGCCAGCGCTTCTGGTGGACCTTCCACCGTTCAAGCCCTCACCGCGGGAAAAGCCGTCAAGGTCAGTACTTTTGATCAAATAGTTCCTGGATATGCCATCTTTTTTGCGCTCTTCGGCGTCAATGCCGCTGCTGGTACGATCTTACAGGAGAAAGAGGACGGCACATTCCGCCGTCTGCTGATTGCTCCAGTACACAAATACGCTCTGCTCGGCGGCAAACTTCTGGCACAGTTTATCCTTACTCTGGGGCAACTCACATTCTTCTTTGTCATTGGTTACTTCGCCTTCCACCTGCACTTCGGATCGCTGCCAGCAGTCATTGCCTTGATAATTGGTGTGAGCTTTGCTGCCACTGGCCTTGGTATTCTGCTTGTCTCGGCAGTCAAGACACGCCGCCAGCTCAGCGCCATCGTGCCTCTGGTTGTTATTCTCTCTTCGGCAATAGGTGGCGCGTGGTGGCCGCTTTTCATAGAGCCAGTATGGATGCAGCAAATAGCTAAAATCGGTATCACGGCGTGGGCTATGGAGGGTTTGAATGGAGTGATGATCCTGGGGAAAGATTTCGCGCAGGTAGCTCCCGACATCATTGGTCTGTTTGCATACGGGATAATCTGCTTTATTATCGCAATGCGGCTCTTTCGCTTCCAGGAGAAGACAGCATAGCTGTGCGTTACCCTTGCTTCACTACAGCTTCCACCAGCTGAGCATTTGATTTGGTTTTTTCCAGCAACCCGATCACTTGCTCAGTAATCTCACGACGGGGTAATTCTGCCATTTTGCGGCGCAGGATCGCCATAGCGCGTAGCTCTGAAGGTGAAAGTAGACGCTCTTCCTGGCGAGTACTGGACGCTGGCAGATCAACCGCGGGAAAGATCCTGCGATCTGCCAGTTCGCGTGAGAGGCGAATCTCAAGGTTGCCAGTGCCCTTAAATTCTTCATAGACAACCTCGTCCAGGCGGCTGCCAGTTTCAACCAGGCAACTTGCGATAATCGTAAGGCTACCGCCTTCCTCAATAGTACGAGCAGCACCAAAAACGCGCCTCCCAACTTCCAGAGCATGAGCATCAATTCCACCTGAAAGTGTGCGGCTGCCAATATTGCCCCGTCGATCCCTGAGGACCGCTCCACATATCGCTGTTCAAATTGTGGGCGCGTGACTAAGCGTGTCAGCGAATCGAGCAAGATCACCACATCTTTGCCTTGTTCAACCAAACGTTTCGCGTCATTCAACGCCTGTTCAACAACCCGTCCATGTCGCGCCGACTGCTGATCAAAGCTAGATGCGTACAACTTGACATTCGGCCCCTGCACCTCCATACGCCACTCCGTCACCTCCTCAGGCCGTTCATCGACGAGACAAAGAAAGAGACTGGCATCGTGATAATTCTGCATAACAGCCGCCGCAATCTGGCGCAAAATAGTCGTCTTGCCCGCCTTAGGAGGTGATACAACCAGTGCTCGCTGCCCAAAACCAATCGGCACAAATAAATCAATCAGTCGAGGAGCAATCGGCGTAGGACCCAGTTTCCAACGTAATGCGCCGATTAGGATGGATCGGGGTAAGCTTTTCAAAAGGAATACGTGATGTTGCCAAATTCTTAGGGTCTTTCATAGTGTTTGGTTTAATGATAGAGGTAGATGTTTTTATTAGTGTATCACATGGAGGCTACCCCTAGAGTTCATCCCAAATACACTAGTGCCGAGGGCATACTTATGCACATTGCAAAGGCTCTAAACCACACATAGTATCAACAAACCGATTGACCTGATTAATTGACTTTGAAAAGGAACTACTATTGTCAATGATCTTTATTTTTTACTCGTCAATTTCATAATCACTTGCTAGAATTCGCGGGACACTCTAAAATGTACATTGTTCCCTCTATGTATTACAAGTGTATTAAAGGCCATTAGTAGCTATTGCTCACATTTAAATTTATTATCAATAACGACAGAAACAACGCCCTGAACCGGATCAGTCTCGGGTAATGGATGGGTTTTTAGCTCTGCTATAATTTCAATAAATTTATCAATTCTCCTAATGAAAGTTTGTAGTGACTCCGTATTATTGATAATCTTGATTCTACTCTTAGGAACTTTGAAGTCTGAAATAAGTTTAGTTGGAATATATCGTAGGTTATCTTTTTGGTAATAATCATTCATGATCCTATCAGAGACATAATGGTCATCTGGCGTGACTGGATGAGCAGTACGTTCATTAACTCGATCTATACAAGTTTTGATATCGGAGTAAATGAGCAGAAAATAGGCACCCTGAAGGAAAGAGGGATTAAATTGCTCCAGAGTTGCAACATAGTCGGCACGTGCTAGTTCAAGAATAATCAAGCTATATTTCTTTGAGTCTATATTCTCCTGAGCTAACTTTTCAACATCTTTCAATGCTTCATTAAGAACCGAGAAATCAATTATATCAAAGCCCCCCTCAACATATGTTGTAGGAAGGAATTTTTCCTGCTTGCTATCTGCATGATACATATCCAGCAAAATATGATAGTCGTTCACTCGAACAGATGATAAACCTTTATTCTCTGTTAACTTGCTAATATATCTAGCAGCGGCAGATTTCCCACTTCCAGGGCGTCCGAAGACGAAAAGTTTTATTGACATAAAATATGCTCCCCTACTAAATCATCTCAATCCCACTCATAGATAATGTTTTTTTAATCTCAGTTAAGAGTTCACAGATTTAAGGAAAGAACAAAAACTTTTGTATATTATCCTATCAGCTGCTTGAGAATAAGCTATACAGATTGAGATGGGATAACATATCCTAAAACACATTGAAACATGCTACTTATAAGTAAAACGTGCATTTTACATTATAATAACAAGTTAATAAGATCATTCAGAACATATCAAAACATATACTGGTTATCTTTTCATGAGGCAAACTGCCCCCATATTTGGGGTTTCAATGGTGTTGTGCAATTTTAGGAGGAGATATTGAATAGTTAAACAGGCGTGTATACTTCATTTGGAACAAACAACTATGAACCTACTTTGTTACTACGCTTGCATCGACAGAAGTCTCTTTTGAACATCCGAAGGAGAGACAGAACCAATAAAGCCGCCTATTTGGCTTAAGGCTTCTTCCATTGAAGAATTATTATCAATAACCAGGACTCGATCTTTTTCTATTTTATAATCTTTCTCAAGAATATTCGATATATCTTGTCCATCATCTCTGAAATAATATGTACCAAAGATATATTCTGAAACGTAATGATCATCTGGAGTAATTGGATAGTTGATGCGTTCACAAATGCGCCTTTTACAAATCTCAACATCCACTTTAAGATATAGAAAATAAGCGTCCTGCAAAAATTCTTGACTGAATTGGTGAAAAGCGCTCTGATAATTATTACGAGCAAATTCAATCAAGATTATTTCTTCCGATTTCGAAGTCAAGATATATTGTTTAGTTGTTCGTTCTAATAATTTTAGAGCTGTATCAAATGCAGTGAAATCTAGTACATCGAAACCACCTTTAGCAGCAGGTCTGAATTGTTTATGCTCAACATCGTCATGAAACATTTGTTCTAATATAACAAAATCGCAAATCCGAGTGCTTTTCAATCCAATTCCACTTATATACTTTTCAATTTCACGAGCAATCGTTGATTTCCCACTACCTGGCAATCCCAATATAAAGAGTTTCACTGCCATTTTCATGTCCTCCAACTACCACCCCTAGCAGTGCTTGAAGACTTCACTACCTTATTGATTGTTACTTCTCAAGCAATGTACGAGGACGCAGTCAATAATGCAATACGACATTATACGGGTATAACGGATATTAGTGCATTCTGTAACATTGAAAATGCACCTGTTGAATTGACTTCAGCTTTGCTGCTCATGTACATTCCATCGCCTATGATCATGTTTTTCTGGATCCCAGCTAATTATGCAGTTTCCACCATCACGTTGACCAATTTTTAGCTGTTCGTCAAGGCTTTGCATGATTAATGATCTCACATTAGTGACAGCAGTTTCTTTAGAATATCTTTGCAAAATCTCTACCAATTTTATGAACCTATATGAAGATACTCCAAATCTCACAGTCACATTAGGAATTTCCAACAACCCCTCAGGCAACATCGGCCTCCCTGTGACTACTCGTCGTGCATCCAGATGATATTCGCCTGCGAGAGTCTGACGCAGATTTTCAGCTCTACTTCGAGCCTCATCGAGTTGCATTCCTTGTAATAAGAGATAATATCTATCGGCATTCACATGGTACAGCCGTCGAAATGAAGGATTAGAGAGTAGACGTAGTTGACCTCGAATACGAACGCCAACCTCTCTACTTAAATTCCTCGCTACTTGATCTCCATACCTCGTAGCCAGGCTACCTTGATTATCTATATCAATAGCGATAAAAGAGATAGGCTCTGCAAATTGTTGGTCAGTTAAATTTTGAGGATATATTTCAGTTAACAAAGCTTCAAGGTCATTGATAAACTGGTCTTCTGACAAAAAATTCCTAAAAGACGTATCAACAACCCCAGGATTTGTTATAAGATCACTGAATTTCCCGATTACTCCCTGACGATCTTGATAGGTTATCATTAGTTCCTGTATCATTCGTGTGACCAAGCGCAAAACTCGTGAATCTGCTAGTGAGAATGCATCTACTTCATCAGAGGCGATATAAAGCACAGCTATCGGCAATCCTTCGTCGTCAACCATTGGAATAGCAATTGCTGAACGAGTCGATTCCTCTAACTCTCGATAAGCTAGAATAAAATCTTGGGGAGCGATCTTCGGACGGTATATAATATGCCCACTCTGATAGGCTCGAAAACTAAGCCCCGGATCCTGCGTATGTACTGAAGTAGTGCCAACTTGATGTGGGGAACATTGACTTTGTGCTCGTACCACCAGATTACGTTGCTGAATTGGCAAGTCAGGATCTTTTGGCAAGAATAACAAAGCAAAATGCCAGCGATCCCGTCCGTCAGATGTTTTCCCACCCAACTCAACTACCATATCGGCTATGCTATTTAATACTTCGTCAGTGGCCTTTGGGTTGGTAAAATCTGTGACTTGGTATTCCCAATCCCGTATACCATAATCAAAGCAAGGTTGCCACTGATCAATATGCTCGTAAAGTAAAGCAATCAGGCATCGAATAGTTTCTACAAGAGCAGTGTTTGAAGACAAAGCCTTTGCTTCCCTTTGGATCACAATCAAGACATTATCTTGCTTTTTTTCATTTCCAACAACCGATAACGGTATGATACGAAAATCACTGGGAAATGCAAAAGAAGGATTTTCATCCAGAAAGCTTTGAAACGAGCGATTCTCACCCAACCAACCAACAAGTGAGGGACCAACATCTGGTTGATCACCTGCTTTGTATTCAATCTTAAAAGCTGCTTGTCTTTGTAATGGAACAATTATTCCCGCGATGGTATCGGGTATATCTTCACACAGTAGGATCAACGACAAACGAAGCACTTGTGAGACAAAATATCTCCAGAATACTTCTTCATTAGTGCGTCCAACACGCTTGTCAATGGGAATGTGTTTGACTTCGTGAACGTGCTTGAAATCGTGACGAATTAGAGATATCTGGCCTTCCTGCTTCTCTCTAACTTGCTCCCAGATATCATCAACATTTTGAGGAATTTCACTTATCGTATAACCTTGACTCATCAACTCTCTTATAAGCGCGAGCTTGTCCAATTCATCAGGTGAAAACTGACGATGCCCTTTCGTTGCTTTACTATCCTCTGGAAGTGCAGTTCTTTTTGTTTCTAGAAGTCCTCGTTTTTCCCACTCTCGAAGCTGACTTTCACTAAAGCCAAATAAACCTGCCGCTCTGCTAATCGTCACAGTCGCTTTCGATCGCGCATCAACCATGCTCCTGGCAATACGCTTTTGAACTTCCTTGTCCTGCAAATGCTTCCTGATTTGCTCAATATTTATTTCGTGCATTACTACTTCCTGGAGGCTTCGATGAGTAATACTCATGTATTCACACTGTATTACATATCTAACGATTCTAACATATACATCGTAACATTTCTAAGATGGTATCAGATAAAATGTGATCTTACAAGAGACTTTACATAATTATGAGAACAGAAAAATTAAACGATACTAAGGTATACCTGAGATAAGTGTATCCTTTCGAGATAAAAATGTCAATGAGATTTTTGAACTTGATAGTTATTTAATAATTTGTGATCTATTTGTTACCCAAAAATTATCACGAAACTATACCTCAGGAATACATCGCAATCCCGCTATATTCAAGATATTTTGGGTAACCGAAATGCCGTTACTGCACCTTTACAGGAGCATGCTTTTCAAACGAAAAAACAAATTGGTCAATTTTATGGATAAGATTTACTAAGTAAGTTCTTTTGGTTCGTGCTACGAATTTTATTTCTTCTAGATTATTTACGTTAATGCATAATTGAAAGCATTTTAAATGATATCAATAACGAGAAATCACAGATTTGCTTAACTAAATCATTATACTATATATAACCTTGGATTTATCTATGTGTATTTTGAATACAATATCATATAATTACATGTTTATCATCAGAAATTCTAATATTTTTCATTGACTTATTAGTTTTTCGATGGTATTATTTAATAAAATTGAAGTTGTTTGAAGGAGTGGGGAATAATTTCTAATCGCAGAAATTGTAAATCGGAGGATTTTGAAAATATTAGGTTGTGCTTAGTAGGTGAAATAAGCATCGTAGCCAAAATAACTTAATAAATCTTAGATTTTCTAAGAAAGAGAACGGCCATGACTACATCCACACCGAAAATTGACACAAACTCTGACAAGCAGTATTCCGAACAAAGCTGGAATTCTCTCTACCCTGTACTCCTTCCTCTTGCTAAACGCTGGGTATATGCAGCTCATCTCTACTCCTGGTACGGACAAGAAAATGATATAGCCTGGGACATCGTTCAGGTCACCATTCAACGTACCTATGAGTATGATCTCAAAGCGCAAAGTCAATAACACTCCTATTAGATCATACCGGCGATTGAGCATCAGAATAGCAAAAAACTACTTCCATGACCTTATACGAAAAGATAGTCGTCTTCAGCCTTTCAATCGCGAAGGTTTTTCGCAATTAGAGTACACGCTACACGACGAAAAAAATGACTCAGAAGTTATCCTGGATAAGGTATATGAAGAATGGCTCTTTCAAGTAATCGCAAAGAAAATAGCTAGCTTCTCAACAAAATTGCGCAGAGCTATGCTTATCGACCTGGCCAGGTTTATGGACTTCGAAGCAGAACCTTCCCCGCTTCAAGTAGCTTTCTTGAAAGTGGGAATAGATTTAGAGGAGTATGCCGAACTGTTCCCACAGGAACCTATCTTGCGAACAAGACACTCTTCACTTGTGTCCCTAGGATATCGACAACTTAAGAATGTTGTTCCGCAATTGTGAATCTTGCGATTTTGCAACAGCAGCAATCGGAGCATAAGAAGGAGGAGCCGTGAATCTGTTGTATTGCCAAAATCATTGTCGTCCCCTCTTTATAAAGTATCGATTCAGATTATAGATTGTTCCTTTAGCACCACACCAGGCTCTGAACTGAAAGGATATAAACTATGTTCATCGATTCGCAAACGCTCATCATTCTCATTCTGGTAGCCTTCATTGTAGGCTTTATGCTAGGCGTGATGGTAGCCAGACCAAGATTCTTCCGCTAAAACGTCTCTTAGAGAGATCTATAGGGGAATGTAATTTGACTATATTCCCCCTACTCAATCATCACATTATGAAACTTCAAGTGCCTTGCCAACATTCAGCAAGCAATTTTGTACCATATCCTAAACCCGGCATATGTTACAATACTATCAATACTCACCCAACCGATAGCCACAGAAGGATTCTCATGCACAGTTTTTCCCAAATATACCTCCCAAGGTTGCAATCCTATCAGAATGAACTCCTTCAGCGCCTTGAAATCCTGGTCAATATTGATAGCGGCTCAGGGCAAATTGATGGCGTCAATGCTATCATCTCATACCTGGAACAGTGGTTCTGTGACATTGGGTTTACCGTTACCTTACACAACTCCATTCCCTATGGAAACAACCTGGTAGCAAGGAAGACTGGAAAAGGATACTTGCGTCTATTGTTAGTGGGACATGTGGATACCGTATATCCTCCAGGAGCCGTTGCAGCAAAACCATTTCATATACAAGATGGCATAGCGTATGGTCCAGGCGTAATCGATATGAAGTCCGGCGATGTAATGGGATTGTACGCACTCCAGGCACTAGTAGAAGCTGGCTTTGAGGAATATAAAGAGCTCATTTTTGTGTTTAATAATGATGAAGAAGTTGGTTCCCCAGGCAGCGCTCCTCTTTTGCGTGATATCGCTCATCAGGTAGATGTAGGGTTGGTACTTGAATCATCGAGATCACTGGAGATTGTGACCAGGGCGCGCAAAGGGGCTGAAAAATATGAATTGGAAGTTGTTGGCGTGCCGGCTCATTCCGGAGCTGAACCAAATCGCGGACGCTCCGCAGTGATCGAGTTAGCACATAAAATGATTGCTATCCATCATCTGAACTCCGTATTTCCTGGTGTCACCTTCAATGTCACGCGTATCAGTAGTAGCGAACCTCTTAACGTCGTGCCTGATTCTGCGCGTTGCCACATTTCAGTACGCGCATTCAATCAACGAGGGCTTGACCTGGCATCCGCAGCATTGGATCAGATAGCAGCAGGATGTAGTATCCCAGATACACATACGACATTGACTCGCATTCCTGGGCGCGCAGCGTATGAGGCAACTCCCGAGGTCATGCGCCTGGTAGAAATAGCTCAGTCAGAAGCAAAGGGGCTTGGTATCGAACTGAAATCCGAAACGAAAGGTGGCGTCTCGGATGCAAATTTGTTGATGGAAGCTGGTGTCCCTACGCTCGATAGTCTGGGTCCTGTCGGTGGCGGCATGCATGATCTTAACAGAGAGCATCTGCGCATAGATTCGATCCCGCTTCGTGGAGCATTGCTTGCAGGGCTGATACACAGATTGTGCCTGTCAGAATCTACAGGCTAAAACCATTCGCAAGAACAGTGATAATATTTGCAACATTCTTTATACTTTAAAAATGAAAGTATTAAATCTAAATGGAATGAACTCAATAAAATAGGAGTATATACTATATGGCATTTCATGGAATGGGCGGTGGAATGTCCGCTTATCTTGAAGAACAAAAAAAACGTGGACGAAAGACCGACTCGAATACACTCAAACGTGTAGCTCGCGCTTTCAGTCCTTATAAATTCCAGATTGTAATCGTGTTGTTTGCCATCATTCTTACAACCGTCTTAGGTCTGGTCAATCCCTTTATGATCCAGTTCATCTTCGATGATGCTATTGGAAAAAACAATGAAAAATTATTGATCATTTTAGTCTCTATTATGATTATTATGCCTATCATCACCGGGCTGATTGGCGTAGGACAAACGTACTTAAATAATGTCATTGGACAACAGGTTATGCGTGACTTCCGCAACAACCTCCACGCACATTTACAAAGTATGTCGTTGCGCTTCTTCACCTCGACGCGTACTGGTGAAATTCAATCGCGACTTTCCAATGACGTAGGTGGTGTCCAGGCCGTTGTCACAAATACTGCTACCAGCATCGTCTCAAACTTCTCAACTGTGATAAGCACAATCATCGCGATGCTATTCATTAGCCCTTTGCTAACACTCATATCACTTGGGCTGCTACCAATCTTTCTGTGGATCACCTACAAGATAGGCAATGTGCGGCGTATCACCAGTAAGGAGACGCAGGAGAGCATGGCGTCACTCACGGCTATGATGCAAGAAACACTCTCCGTCAGTGGAATACTTCTGACAAAAACTTTTGGACGCCAAAAATACGCCCAGGATCGATTTGAGCAAGAGAATCAGACCTTGACGAACCTGGAAGTACGCCAGCAAATGATCGGTCGTTGGTTCTTCATGTTCATCGGCATCTTCTTTTCGATCACACCTGCGATTGTGTATCTCGTCGCGGGCACGCAGATTATACACAACCCGGCGGGCGCTGCAATCAGTCTAGGAGGTATCGTCGCATTCACAACCTTGCAGAGCAGGCTCTTCTTCCCCATTGGGCAATTGCTGAACATTCAAGTGGACATTCAAGGAGCATTGGCACTGTTTGACCGCATCTTTGAGTACCTGGATTTGCCCATTGAAATCAAGGATAAGCCCAAAGCCTTGCAGTTGAAAGCGAATGATGTGCATGGTGAGATCAATTTTAAAGATGTCTCATTTACCTATAAAAGTGACGATTATGGTCTGTTGAAAGCAACACCACGTCCTGTACAAAACGGTAATGAGAGTGAGAAAGATGCTATCTCAACGGAGCCTGTATTGGTCACAGACAAAGCTGAAAGGCGTTCTACGCTCAGCCATGTCACGTTTGACATTCAACCAGGACAGCTAGCAGCGCTCGTAGGACCAAGCGGCGCGGGCAAGACAACCATTACCTATCTTGCCCCCAGGCTCTATGATGTTGACAGTGGTGCAGTTGAGATTGATGGACATGATGTGAAAGATATTGCGCTTGCTTCGCTTGGTGAGCTAGTCGGTATGGTGACGCAGGAGACGTACCTCTTCCACGCGTCTGTCAGGGAAAACCTGATGTATGCACGTTCCGATGCAACAGAAGAGGAAATGATTTCAGCAGCTAAATCAGCGGCGATTTATGACCGCATCATGGAACTTGATGACGGTTATGACACCATCGTTGGCGAGCGAGGCTATAAACTCTCAGGTGGAGAGAAGCAGCGCATAGCCATTGCCCGTGTCATTTTGAAAAATCCGCGCATTTTGATCCTTGACGAAGCTACCAGCGCGCTTGATACTCATTCAGAGCGCTTGATACAGGCAGCCTTAGAGCCATTGATGAAGAATTGTACGACATTAGCTATAGCTCACAGACTTTCTACCATACTGGCTGCGGATGTGATTCTCGTAGTCGACAAAGGAGAAATTGTAGAGCGTGGCACCCACGAGGAACTCATGCAACAAAACGGCATGTATGCCAGATTGTACAACGAGCAATTCTCAAAGGGTATATGGGAAGAGATGGCTGTTTAAAGGGTAGCCCTACCTACAGGTAGGTCGAAAAGCCCCTCCCTTACTATACTGGGAAACCTCCCTTACCATTCTCGTGTAATGTAGGGGCGGGGCTTGCCCCCGCCCTGGACCTTTACCCTCGCCTCTGAACTCTTGCCCCCGCCCATCTCTGCTCCCACCCTCCTACTCTTGCCCTCGCGTCTATCCTGGCCCATCCATTCTTTTGTCTACTTTAAAAGTTCAGCCCTACGGTCCTTGAGCTTAGCCAATGCGTTCCTCTTGCGCCGCCAGCTTCTCGCGTTCCTTCTCGACAACCTCCGGCTTTGCCCTTGCTACAAAAGCCTCATTCGCCAATTTACCTTTGAGACGCTCAATCTCTTGTTGCGTCTGGCCAATCTCTTTATCGAGCCTCCCTAATTCCTTACCTATATCAAGAAGCCCCGCCAGAGGCAGATATATCTCTACCTGCCCTGCCAAAAGACTCATCGACTGCTCTGGCTTTTGAGGCAGTTCAGCTATGCAATTCCGGTTTCTCGGTACGTGCAAGAAACTCTATAATTGAGGCCTGTGCTTCCAATATCGCGGCCTGGTTACCAGCAGCCATAATCACGGGCACGCGGCGAGCAGGTTCAACATTCATCTGGTTACGCGCATCGCGGATGCGTATGATCACCTCTTGCAGCAAACTCAAATGTCTGTTCGGCTTCCTCGTCAATTGGCCCGCATGTTGGCTTGTGGCCATGGCGCAACAATTAATGCCGATGCGGGCCAATGATTTTCAGATGGCTCACAGGTGCGATACAGATGTTGCCAGACCTCTTCGGTCACGAAGGGCATATACGGGTGCAGTAAACGCATGCTTTGATCCAGCACTGCTCGCAGGATGCCTGTTGTAGTGCTTCTGGATGCTTCATCGCCCTGCATTTGCACCTTGGCAATCTCAAGATACCAGTCAGCGAAATCTGACCAGAAGAAATCGTTAATCTGCCGGCCTGCTTCACCTAGCTGGAACTCATCAATCAATCGTGTGACTTCTTTAGTTAGTTTCGCCAGGCGATTGAGAATCCAGCGATCAGCCAGGGTAGTTGGTTGCAGCCTCATCTATAGCAGGAATACCCCCGCCAATTTCGCTGGTTGTCATCAGAACGAAACGTGACACATTCCAGATCTTATTCGCAAAATTACGATTACCAATAATGCGTTCAGGCACAAGTTTCATGTCATTGCCTGGGCTGCTACTGGTAGCAAGCGTAAAACGCAAAGCATCTGTGCCGTACTGATCCATCACATCGAGTGGATCAACGACATTGTTCTTGGATTTGCTCATCTTCTCGCCTTTCGCGTCTCGCACAAGACCATGCAGGTAGATGGTATGGAACGGGATCGTGCCAAGAAAATGCATGCCAGCCATTGCCATGCGTGCTACCCAGAAGAAGATGATGTCATACCCGGTTTCCATCACTGAGGTTGGATAATAACGCAACAAATCAGGAGTCACCTCCGGCCAGCCAAGGGTGCTGAACGGCCAGAGCCATGAACTGAACCATGTATCGAGTACATCCTCATCCTGGTGTATATCAGTGCTATCGCAATGCGAACAAAGAGCAATATCCTCTCGGCTCACTGACATTTGACCACAGGTATCACAATACCAGACCGGGATGCGATGCCCCCACCACAATTGGCGTGATATACACCAATCATGGATATTTTCCAACCAGTCCATGTAAACCTTATTGAACCGTTCAGGCACAATTTTCATGAGATCATACTTGACTGCACCCATAGCTGGAGTAGCAAGCGGCCTCATTTTGACGAACCACTGTTTCGATATAAGTGGCTCAATGACGGTATCACAGCGCTGGCAGTGGCCCAGCGGCACCGTGTAGTCTTCAGTCTTGACAATCAGCCCAAGCCGATCCAATTCTTCCACCAGGTTTTTGCGAGCTTCATAACGATCTTGCCCAACATAGGGTCCGGCATCCGCAGTCATTTTCGCGTCAAAACCGATCACTTGCACAAAAGGCAGGCTATGTCGTTCACCAATCTCAAAGTCAACTGGATCATGAGCTGGTGTTACCTTTACAGCTCCTGTGCCAAAAGCGGGATCAACAGCCTCATCTGCAACTATTGGTATTTCACGACCAATGACCGGCAAGATAGCCATTCGTCCAATCATGTCTTTATATCGCGCATCTTTAGGATTTACAGCCACCGCAGTATCTCCCAGGATTGTTTCTGGACGCGTGGTTGCAACGCTGATATATTCAGTGGTCTCCTCACCATCCTGTGGCAGCAGAGGATAACGCACGTATGTGAGGGTACCCGCTGTGTCGATATGATTGACCTCAAGATCAGAAAGTGCGCTCATACATCGTGGGCACCAGTTGATGATACGTTCTCCACGGTAAATCAATCCCTCGTCATAGAGACGCACAAACACCTCACGCACGGCTCTCGATAGACCCCTCGTCAAGCGTGAAGCGTTCGCGAGACCAATCGCAGGAAGCTCCCAGGCGACGATGCTGATCCTGAATGCGGCTTTTATATTGATTCACCCACTGCCAGACGCGCTCGATAAACGCTTCACGCCCAATCGCATGACGATCAGTGCCCTCCTGGGCTAGCAGTCGTTCAACCACGGTCTGTGTTGCAATACCCGCGTGATCTTCACCTGGAACCCACAATGTGTCATCGCCTCTCATGCGATGATATCGAATAAGAATATCTTCAACGGTGGCAGTTATGGCATGTCCAAGGTGCAAAGCGCCTGTTACATTAGGAGGAGGCATGCTGATTACAAACGTTGGACGAGCCATATTACCGTTCGGCTTGAAGTAGCCGCCTTCCTCCCAGAAACGATACCATTTCCCTTCAACGGCTTGCGGTTCATATGTTTTAGGTAATGATGATAGTATGTTATTCTCCTGCTCGATCATATCCCCTCCAGCTATCAATGATTATTGCTCATGAAATGACACATAGAAAAAGCCCTTCCCGTCAAGGACGAGAGGGCATTACATGACTCGTGGTACCACCTTGTTTCGATCAATTTCTCAAGAAAATTGATCCTCATAAAGCGCTGTATCGGGCGCTCCCGTGGAAATTGTAACGTCCAGACTCCCAGGCGACCTTCAGCGTATCTGCTCCGAGGAAAACTTGCAGCTCATCTGGTTTTCCCTCTCTCGCGGAGTATACACTTACTCCTCCTGCTCACCGTCCCTTATGCAGTTCTATTTCTTAGTTACAGTCTAGCGGCTAAGCAGCAACATGTCAAGTAATTTTGGTATGTAGAAGAGTTTCTGAGCGCCCGCGGGCGCTCAGAAACTCTTCTACACCATCACATGCTTGCGCCGCAGGTGCTCCACATAGTAACTTTGCAGAGGCCCTGAAGCATATTGCTTATGTCTTCTTGGATAATGACAGAGTGAGCAACCTATCAGCAACGATATCACTCTGGAAGTTCAAAGGCTTCAAACCCGGAACTGCGCTGGTATCAACAGTGATCTGAACCGTAGGAATATATCCACCCTGCTTCTGTACCAGAATCGCATAAGATGGATGACCGGCAATTTGCTGAATTGCATGCGGAACATACCACTGAATCGTGATTGTTGATATACAATTCTTTGGCGTCAACGTCAAACCACCCCACATGGCTCGTCCAGGTAAATCAGATGTCACCTCTGTGGGAGGCCCTAAACTATCATTGGGCCAGTAACTCCCTAATCCGCGAAGACCCAACGAGTAATTACCATTGGGACAATAACGGGCACTACTGGGGAAAGACGTCGCTAATTGAGCGCAAGTATCAGGTTGACTGCCAGTTCCTTGTGAAGGAGGCTTTCCATTTCCGCCGGTAGGTTTAGGCACGGGATTGGAACTGCAACATGAGTTCCCGGTACTATTACTTCCAGTGCCTGTTGAACTTGGCGCTCCACTCATGCAATGTCCGCTATCGAATCCATCTCCTCCCTGCAATTGAGCATTTGCAGGCGCATAGACACGAATATAATCAGCATAGGTATCATACCCATACACAGGTCCAGTCTGCTTATAATTTAGCGTAATGGTCAGGTTATGATATGCTCCACCCTGTGCATCGAATGAGACATTATCCTGTTCTGTTGTATGCACATATTGACTCGCTTTACTAATGCTGATATTTGATTGCACCACCATAAAACCATCTTGCTTCGAAAAGGTATTCATGTCCCCACTATAGCCATGTTGGACCATCCAACTCTCGGCTAAAGGATTGGTAAAGTAGATCTCCAGGTCGCGTGACTGTATGTCCTTCACAGCATTTTGCATAATCTTCACAAGCACTTTGACTGGCTCGTGACGAACTTTATCAAGCAGCAAATGACCAAGAAGCGATGTGAAAGCTTTACGTGTGGCTGCATTGTTTGTGCCGGTTATCTGCCTCTGTAACCTGATGGCGCCAAAGTCTTGCTGATAGTAGTGCAGTTTATCTTCCAGGTTCTGGGCAGTGATCGTTTCGTTATATTGCGGCACTTTTATTGGGCCTATCACATTCAGAACATGAGCAATGACTGTAGGTGTCAAGGCAATATTGCCATCTACAGGCCCGCCTCCCTCTTCCTGGAAAACCTGCATAGCCAACTTTGCAGTTGTAGGAAAGTCTCCTGACAGGTTGGCATCCCGCAGTCCGAAGTATCCAAATTTCATCCAACTACTATATTGTGGTGGGGCTTGTCGACCTAATTCCATACCATTCCCGGCGTAATCAAGCTCAGTCACGTCTTGTAGAGAAAAAGGAGCCATACGTCCATTTTGGATGGTAAGCAGGCCATACATTCCTGTAAACCCTCCTCCGGGACGAAGTTCGCCATTATCCATTGTCTGCACCAGAAAGTGGCGCGCATGATCAACACCAAGTAACCATGCGACGATTCCTATGAGACCCTGACCCTGTGATATGTAATCTTGCACCTTTGGCATCAGAGCCATTACAGAGCTAAGCTCATTCTTCTGTGTAGTGCTGATCGGTAAATCCTTGATCGATACCTGGCTCATCTGCATTTGTATATCGTTAATGAAGTACTGGGCATGGATTAAAACGCCTTCAGCATTTGAGATATCAGTTGATGTAATGAGTGGTTTCGTGTTTCCATTCGCTAGTGGCGAACTATGCATGATATTCGCGCCAAGCAGCGCAACGCCCACCACTTCATTCCCCATACGCGAGACATCTATTCCGACTTGAACGAGGCGCTGAGCCATATCAAGCTTGCTACTATATTGCGGTGCGAATTGCTGAATCGCCGATTGCACATCTGAACGATTCACAAGCTGCTGCAATTGCACAAAGTCGCTTTCTGCGCTGCTAAACTCTAATTGGGCCTGTTGTAACTTGTTCGCATCAAGTGCTGCTGTAGGATCACTTTTGGAAATAGGAAGTAGGGTTTTGACGGCGAGCAAATGGTTAACACCGTCCAACGCAACATTTCGTATCGAATTGTACGTACTATAGGCTGCCAAACCGGTTCCAAGAGGCAGAAATATCACGAACATCAGAGAAGCCACTACCGTTGTAGCCACAATACTACGCAATCGCCTCTGTTTGCGTCGGCTCTGCACCTCATGAATCCACCGCTTGCGTATCGAACGTCGAGTCTTAGCTACCTTTTTAATATTTATACGCTTCCGACTTTTGCCATACAGAGGCAATACAGCCGGAATCAGGCTTTCACGAACCACAATCTCTGTACTGGAAATAGCATCTTCGGGAGCATCAGAAAAATCAGTGATTGTATGTTCTTCACTGCTTGCATCTAACTTCTCTTCCTGGAGTTCTATGCCCTCTTCTTCAATCTCCTCTTCACCGACCGCATCTTCAGGCTCAACTAGTTCGCTTTGGCTTGAGTCCACAACCTCTTCACCTGCAGGATGATCCCCATCTATAACTCTTTCTTCTTGCTCCACATCGTCCTTCACTACCACTGCTTCTTCTTCTGCTCCGCTATCGATTTCCGAATCAACACGTTCCGTTGTTGATTTCTCAACCTCTTCTTCCACCTGAGCTGTCTCTAATACGATACCATTATCGATTGACTGCGGATCTTCTATTTCGACAGCATTCTCCGGATCATTCGTCTCTTCCGTTGCAACAACCGTATCTTCTCCCCTTACCTCCACACTGTCTGTTTGGTGAATATCGTGTCCGTTTGAAGCAACTGTAGCCAGAGGAGCAAGAGGAACGGTAGCAGAAGCGATTTTAACTGCGGGGCGCTGTTGAGTATCTTCGTCATTTTCAATAGGTACATCCATACCCTCATCGAATGAAGCTTGTTCGGATGTGCAGGGCATCCCACCTATAACCTCCTCAGGAGAGCCTTTAGTTGGCATATCATCTTGCTTTTGCGAGAGAAGATCTTCTTTAGAATCAGAAACTGGAGCATGATCAATAACAATTACACCAGGCACTAATGCGCGATAGCCCCAGAGCGTTCCATCCTCATGCTGCATGCAACTTTGCTCAACCAGTCTCATCAGAATTTCCGACGAAAGATGGTGTTGTAGCGTTATTTCTCCTAGAGGAAGATCAGTCGTAAAATAGTCTTGAACAGCATTTTTGCGTTTATTGTAACGTCTATGCTCCTCTTGCGCTCAGCCTTGAAATATCAGGCTCTACCCAGGAGGAAATGTCGCGTTTTCTGGTAGATTTTGCCGGAGAAATGTCCACTCGAACATTGGACAAGATACACCTCCGCTATCAAATTATCTGAGATTGTAATTACGAGATCGGGCTTTTCTATTATCTTCAAATGTGTAGGTAATAAGTTACAAGTGCCGGGTATTCAGTTACAACATTCCCCTTGCTTGTTGTAGCCTATCTACTAATCCGAAAGTCAAGTGAAATAGGTCACTCTTTAACCCTCTCCCATTCAATGACGTACCAGTCATGATATTTGTTGCAATCTTTCCAAAATTAGCCATATGTATATTATACGGTGGGGATTGCGATTGTTTACACAGGATCCGAAAGTTACCTGTTACATCTTCTATGAAAGTCTTTTGATTAGCTCTTATATTTTCTTCACTTAAACTCTACACAACTGCTGATGTTCATGATATGCTAGGAACGAATGAAATGAAAGGTCTTGAATCTTTGCATGAGTAAAAAAACATCAAAAATAAATAGGTTTTCACAGTTAGTGCGCTCATTTCGCGTTACACGTTTATTACTCTGGACCATCTGGGTTATTTATCGCGAACGCCGGCGCGTCGTACGCGCCCATGAGAAAGGTAATTACGAAGTACAGCCAAACATCGAAGTATTAATTAAAGTTCTGGTTGCTTTTCGTGAAACAGCCATTAAGCTTGGTGTGCTGATGATCAAACTTGGGCAATTCCTTAGTTCTCGTGCCGATCTTTTACCAGAACAGGCGTTGGCAGTACTCAGTTCGCTCCAGGATGAGGTTCCTGCGGAACCATTCAGTCATGTTGTCACCGTTATCGAAGATGAGCTTGGAAAACCTATTGATCAGATTTTCAGCCACATAGAAACTAAAGCGACAGCAGCCGCATCTCTTGGACAGGTACATAAGGCTGTGCTTGCATCAACAGGTGAAGAGGTAGCCGTCAAAATTCAACGGCCAAACATTGATCAACTCGTACGTATGGACCTCAATTCCCTCAAATTCGTCATCCGTGTGATTACACGTTTTGTGAAAACTGGTAACTTCATAGATTTGAAGGGCATTTATCGTGAATTTGAACGCACTGTCTATGAAGAGATTGACTTCGTAACCGAAGCGGCCAACTGCAAACGCTTCAAAGAGATGTTTAAGGACGATGAAACTATCTATATTCCAGAGGTATATGACGAATATACGACTCGTCGTCTCCTGGTATTGGAATGGATCGATGGTATTAAAATCAACGACTATGATCCGAACTTGAGGCTGCAGGAATTGATCGTCTTGAAGTAGCAAATCGCACAGTGCAAGCCTACTTTCATCAGTTCTTTGATGAAGGCTTCTTTCATGCAGATCCCCATCCCGGCAATATCTTTGTGAAACCTGGTACGCCAGGAAACGGACCAATCATTGAATTTGTTGATTTTGGCATGGTAGGCTCTATCACCAGTTCCATGAAAAAATCTATGCGGGCGTTGTTCCTGGCGTTTTTAACTCGCGATTCAGAAGCGATAGTGGAGGAATTATCAAATCTGGGATTTATTGGTAAAGGAGCGAATAAGTCGGCACTCGAGCGAGGCCTATCGCTTTTACTCGAACAATTTTATGGCTTAACGCTAGGTGAAGCTCGTGATATGGATATTCCTGTAATTGCCGACGAGATCGCGAAATTGTTATATGGCCAGCCATTCCAGATACCTTCGCAGTTTGCCTTCACCGGAAGAGCCATCAGCACTCTCATTGGTGTCTCAACCGGTCTTGCGCCTGATTTTAACGTGATCGATGTGGCTGTACCCTACGCGCGCAAATTCCTGGGGCTGAATACTGATGAAATTGGAAAGACTATTCAGCAACTCCTGGCTCAGTTGCTAGAGACAGTCAACACACTCTTGAAAATGCCACGCACGATCGAGCGCATCCTGACCAAGCTCGAAGCAGGGCAGTTCGTGATTAATCTTGGTGGAGATATCGGGGTCGGTGCAACTGCCTTTCGCAAACGTGCAGGTAATGATTCTAACACAGCATTCCCCATTGCTTTAGCCTTGATGTTCGTAGGATGTCTAGGAGCTGCACTCTTCTTCTTTCATAATGATCACAGTCAATTACTAGCCCTTCTTACCCTGGGCCTTGCAGCATTTTTAGGACTGAGGTTGTTCTTTAGGTGGTGAGAAAAACAGAGAATTAAGCAGTGGGTCTCACTAATGCCCACCGATCATACTCCAACTTTTCCACCAATCCTTCTCGTTCCAATTTAATGAGGTGTGCTTCTACTGACCAGGCTGCAATAGCATGCAGCTTCGGGTCAACATCTATGTAGATTTGGGGCACCATTTCAGTGATCGTGACACTCGGAGAAAGGGCTTCTAGTGCCTGAATCACTTGTTGCTCCCGCTGCATTCTATGTTGTATATATTCTGAGATTTTGGCCTGCGCATCAGTGATAGTCGGACCATGTGCAGGCACAATTTCAGATATGTCCAACTCCTGCAGCCGCTTCAGCGAATTTAAATAATCGAGCATATCGCCATCGGGCGGCGCGATTACATTTGTGGTGATACCTGAGATTAGATCGCCAGCAAAGAGCGCTCGCTGATTTTCCAATAAAAAGCTGAGATGATCGAAGCGATGGCCGGGTGTATATATAGCCTGTAAGGTATCATCTCCCGCGGGGAACGTCATCCCATCAGCGACCTCTTCGTCCGCGAAAGGCACTCCCTGCCTGCTGAAAGCGTAAACATAAACATGTAGATGTTTTCGTAACGTTTCTGCGCCCCCGATGTGGTCGGGATGCCCATGTGTGATCAGTATCCTTCGAATGCCTCCACGCTCCGCGCCAGCTTCAATGATTGTATCCAGATAGGCAGTATCATCAACCGCCGGATCAATAACCGTCGCGCCTTCTTCTCCATCACCAACAACAATCGTGTTGGTGCCCGGTCCAGTCATAAGAGAGGGATTTGGGGCCAGGATGACTGTATATGCTTGTTGCATGAAAAATTCCCCCTATAGCAGATTATGACCTCGTCATATGCTCAGGCACATCCCAGGCATTATCAACATCTTCCTGAAGAAAGACGCGAGTTTTGCCACCTTCCTGTTTCAATACAGGTATGCGAGTTGGCACGCGCTGTTCTTTTGTAGACGCAAGTGCTTCTTGCACGCTTCCAAATGCCGCTAATTCTCGCAACTGGTATATGGTGGCGAAGACCAGTGGAAATTCCTTGCGCTCAAAACGCGCAAGAGCTTCTGTTGGTGAAATCCAAATACCCTCACTTGTCTCCAGACGATCATGAGCTGCCTGCTGTTCGTCAGGAGCAGTCGTCAGGAAAAAGTGCGTATCGAAACGTTTCGGCATGCCTTCGGGTGTAATCCAGTGCGCAAAGTAATCCAGGAGATCAGTAGCCAGTGTAAGTTGTTCTGCACGTGCCATCTCTACCAGAGACCCTTTTCGCTCATTGAACGCGTTGCGATACTCAGCATAGCGTTCAACTTCCTGCTCGGGTATAGCCAGCATCTTTTCAGCTTGATAGGCAAGTAAAATGCCTGCTTCTTCAAAAAGCTCGCGAATCGCAGCAGCTCTCGCCCCGCTCCCCAATTGAGTGCGTCCTTCAGGATCTCCTGGAGATCCTGCTACAGGCTTACAAACCCCATCCGCGAGTTCCGCAGCATGGTCATCCTGTGAGACAGAACCACCAGGAAACACATACACATCCGGCATAAAATCACTCTGGATAACACGTCGCACCATAAACACTTCTATTCCCTGCCCGGAAGAAGTATCCCGCAATAACATTACTGCCGATGCGAGACGAGGTTCAACTGCCATAACCCATTTCTCCGTTCCTATCTTTTCTGGCTCCAGGCCATAAATACCCTACTCCAAAATATCGCTCACTATTGTATACTACCATAAAGCAGGGTTCTTAGGGACAGCCGTCCCTAAGCGGGGTGTGGGGCCGCGCATCTGGGAGATGCAATAGCGGGTCCCCACAACATCCCTCTTTAGTGGGGTGGGGAAGAGAGAAACTGTAGAAAATTCCTGACCATTCTATCAACAAGGAGAACCGCATGAAACTTGCCAGCTTTTCCACTACAGCCATACCAAAAGTCCGCATTGGCATCGTACAGGACAACGAGATTATCGACGTCGACCTCGCTGCACGAGCACTAAACATCATTCCACACGAACAAATGCTTGACCTGCTCGAACATTATGGGCAAGGCATGCACGAACTCAACGCAATACTCGACAAAGCTGGAGATCGCTGCTTTAGCGAAGTAAAAACATTTACCGAGATCGGTGCAGTCCACAACCTTTCTGATATACAACTCGCCGCTCCTATTCCACGTCCACGCAAAAATCTTATGTGCCTTGGCTGGAATTACGCCGATCACGCAAAAGAAACGGCGCTCATACGTGGGCAAGACACAAAACCTCCAGAATATCCCGTCATATTTACCAAGGCGCCAACAACCGTCAATAGTCCCTATGGCAATATCATTATCGATTCGCAGGTTTCTGTAGAGATTGACTGGGAGGCCGAACTGGCGGTCATTATTGGGAATGGAGGCAAAAATATATCCGAAGAAGACGCCATGTCACACGTCTTTGGCTACACCGTACTCAACGATGTCACCGCCCGTGACCTCCAATCCCGCCATAAGCAGTTCTTTAAGGGCAAGAGCATTGATGGGTATTGCCCGATGGGGCCCTGGATCGTCACTGCTGATGAGATAGATGATCCACAACAACTTGAAGTACGATTGCGAGTCAATGGGATCACCAAGCAAGAAGGAAACACCAGTATGATGGTTTTTCCAATTCGCACAATCATTGCAATCCTTTCCCAGGGTATGACGCTAGAACCAGGCGACATTATCGCGACAGGTACGCCCAGTGGCGTTGGATTCGCACGCAATCCCCCCGAATTTCTAAAAGCGGGAGACGTGATGGAAACCGAGGTTGAGGGCATAGGAATACTGCGAAATGTTGTTGTGAATGCAGAGTAGGAGCATCAGGACAATGGAGGCTTTCGAACTCATCCATCTCATTGATCAACAAGACCAATCAGGACAGGATTATCTTGAGTTCCTGCGTGTGCCATCGCTAAGTGCAGGTCTATATACACTACCAGCAGGCGCAGTTGACATGCAAGAACCACATACGGAAGATGAAATCTACTATATCATAAGCGGCCGTGCTTTCATTGTAGTAGATCAGGAAAGTCGCCCGGTTGAAGCTGGTTCACTGGTATTTGTAAAAGCCAATGTGGAACATCGCTTTCACACCATCACAGAGGATTTGAGAGTGCTGGTTATCTTTGCGCCCGCAGAATATTCTAAATTAAAACAATAAACGAGATATCTGCAGGTGCCGATGTATCGCGCACACCGCCGATGTATCGGCCTTAGTGGCTTTCACGATATCTCGCATAATTTGTTAATGTTCATCGGGAGCGCTATGGGTATTATCCTGGGCCTATCGGCTGCCCTCTTCTGGGGCACTGCCGATTTTTTAGTTCGTTACACGACGCGTATTATCGGAACGTACCGAACACTCTTTTATATGCAGTTTATCGGCTTCGCTTGCTTAAGCATCTATCTGGTAGCCTCAGGCGAATTTTCGCGCCTGGCAGCTCGCATAAGCTGGCAATGGTGGATATTGGCCCTCATAACCGCATTGCTAAATGTGATAAGCGCTCTCGCACTCTACCGCTCTTTTGAAATAGGAGTACTGGCAATTGTCTCCCCGATAGCCGCAAGCTCCACCGCGTTGACTGTAGTGCTGGCTATCCTGAGCGGAGAAATGATCAGTCGCGCGCGTGGAATAGGTATCACAGCAGCATTAGTTGGCGTCGCACTTGCAGCCACGCGTTTTACCCCCTCATCGGTTACAAAAGAGCGAGACATAGACCCGAAAAATACGCCGTATTCCAACAAGAGATTTAAGAATTCAGGTCTATTGCGCAGAGGTCAGTTGACAAGAGGCGTAGGTTGGGCGCTAGTTGCCGCTGTGAGCTACGGCGTCGATTTCTGGTTGCTCGGCATTTATATTGTACCTGTGTTTGGTGGCATTATGCCGATATGGATCATTCGCATAACCACTATTTCCACACTTGCAATTTTTGCCATGCCAGCGCGTCAAAGTTTACAATGGCCACCACCAAGAGCATGGTGGTTGATAATACCGATTGGTATACTAGATACAATGGCTTTTCTCTCAGTTGCTATTGGTTATACAACCGATCAGGTTTCGGTAGTGAGCGTTCTGGCATCCCTCTTCAGCGCGGTGACAGTTCTGCTAGCGTGGATTTTCTTGCGCGAGAAGCTGCAATGGAGCCAGTGGCTCGGCATTGTGATCATCTTTCTCGGTGTTTCTCTCGTCAAAGTTTAAGCAATGAAAAAGCATTGGCCGACGTGAGATGCTCTGGCGCTCGCTGATATCTCATGTCATGGCGATTGCGCCCATCGTGACCTGTAGGGACAGGGGCTGCGTGGACGGTATGGGGGCGCTTGCGCTGTCCTGCTGGCAAAAGTGTTGACGTGCAACGTAATACCACCTCTCACTGATGCCTAACCCTAAACTCGCACTTCGTCGCGCATCCAGGCAGGCATGACACCCCAGAGGTTGAGCGCGGTGGGACGTGAATGCCACAGGCGTGGCGGAGTCGTCACATCATGATCATAGTATAGTTGTAGCTCTGCTGAGAGTTCGATCTGCACGCCTTCAACGTCAGCAAAACGCAAGAACAGGTCGTTCCCTGCGCCATGACGTCCCGGCCCCCACAGAATCGGCGTCTGCTGTCGACTCAAGTAATCCGCCCAGGCCAGCAATTCTGGACCCGCGGGTATACTATAGCCAAGATGATCTATATCCGGTTTACCTCTCATGAGAATCACCGTATGATGATCACTATTACAACGGAGCCAGACACATTCACGCAGCAACCAGTCTGAAATGTCGAACCCTAGAGCTTCTGTATAGAAATCAACCATCGTCTTCTAGATGCGAAGTACAAATTGCCAGGTGTTGCAAAGAATGTGGATGCAGGCGTGTGCGACGACCCTCGCTACTCGCAGGCGGTAGGGTCAGCGAATTATCGGGAGTGACTGATATTTCAATGCGATTGCCATCGGGATCATTAAACCAGAGTGTATCGCCTATTTCAGGATCGCCGTCACGTGGTTCCAACGCCAGTTCAATACCAGACTGGTTAAGACGAGCAGCCAGAGCGGCAAGTTCGGCATCCGTATCGACTTCGAAGGAAATATGATGCAGACGAGTATGCCGCGTGGGGTGGCGTCCATTACTTGTAGCAGATCGTGTATCATTGAATAATCCCAGGCTATGATGCTCGTCGCCCAGGGAGAGGTAGGTATTCGCATCCTCAAATTCAACATCCTGGTCTGTGGAAGAATTGATTTCAGTGGCTCGCAGATTGAAGCCCAGCACCTGTCTGTAAAAACGTGTCTGGGCAGCGACATCTGTTGCCCATAAGCCTACATGCGCTAACCGTTTCACACGAACTTTTTGAATCTGCTGCTCACTCATAATTACCTCCTGGGACTGCCTTACATTCATCTGAATATCCACATGTATTAACGTGTATCATACACAGGCATATCTGGAGGGTCAATCAAATTACCCGAAGGTCATATAGTGAGATCGTTGACACAAAGGATTATTCTGCCTGAATTCGTGATAAAAGAGCTATAATGCTA
>CAVPEB010000048.1:0-27477 GCA_963702765.1 uncultured Chloroflexia bacterium | reverse complement strand
GTTGTGATACATTTGACGATGGTCTGCCTCTGGGCTACACTATACTTAGATGCAGGAAGGAGCTTATGTTATGTCAATCGAACGCACTACACATCCATACATCATTCGCGATACAAATATATATAATGGCGAACCTATCATTGAAGGAACTCGCACAGGTGTTCGACATGTCATCTTACTCTTTCAATCTGGTAAAGATCCCGAGGAAATAGCCAGCATACATCGTCTCACTTTAGCCCAGGTTTATGACGCCCTCAGCTTTTACTACGACAACGATGCCGAAATCGAACACGCTATCCACAACGAGCCATAAAAAAGCAGACACAAATTTTTCCGAAATATGTAATTATTACCCTACACTTTTCTTAAGACTTACGCTATACTATGTATAGTAGGTAGCAAAAGTGAAGAATTGTGGTACATTGATGTATGGATAAATGATTGCTTCCACTAACTCCTTTAACTTTCTTTACCCAAATTCGCTCAATGTGGCGTCTCTCTCAGTACAAAGATGTTTCAAATAGTTCTTTCATAGGTGAAAACTTTAGTAGTCTCGTAGAAAGTTCTAACTTTGGAAGTCGACTGACTGGACACTGGAAGGAGGATAACACCATATGCAGCAGTATATCGACTTGCTCATCGATGCCCTCCTGGACGAGGGCTTTACTGTGGAAGAGGCCAGCAAACTCATCCGACTTCGCGAACAAACTGAGGAACGAAATGCCAGACAGGAGACGAATTATCATCGTTTCGTGCGCTGGCTAATCGAGCATGGTCGTCTAAGTGATTGGTAGAGTAGTAATGTAAGTTGCCAACTTGCGGCACTATTCGTCTTTGTTGTACAATTTGGTCGGCGTGGCGCTAGCTACGCCGACCTATATTTATGCTTCCATCTAATCACTAAGGAGGCCTCTATGAAAGCGGTAGTCATGGCCGGAGGGGAAGGATCGAGGCTGAGACCATTAACGATTCGACGTCCCAAACCAATGGTTCCCATCGCAGGCAAACCTGTCATGGAACATATCTTAAATTTGCTCAAGCGCCACGGCATTACAGAGGTGATTGTCACTGTCCAATATTTGGCCAGCAATATAGAAGATTATTTTGGGAACGGTTCGCAATTCGGAATGAGAATCACTTACTCACGCGAAGATGTTCCGCTTGGAACTGCTGGCAGTGTCAAGAATGCCGAAGATCAACTTTCCGAACCTTTCCTGGTCATAAGCGGCGATGCACTAACAGATTATAACTTAACCGATATCATTCGATACCATACAGAGAAGAAGGCTCTGGCAACTTTAACGCTCGCCCATGTTCCTAATCCACTAGAGTATGGGGTTATTATTACAAACGAAGAAGGACACATCACTCAGTTTTTGGAGAAGCCAAGCTGGGGTGAGGTCTTCAGTGATACCATAAACACTGGCATTTATGTCTTGGATCCTAAAATTTTCTCGTACTTTGAGAAGAATATCCAGTACGACTTCAGCCAGGAACTTTTTCCATATATGCTGAAAAAAGGTGATCCAATTTTTGGCTATATTGCTGATGGCTATTGGTGCGATGTTGGAAACTTGAGCGAATATATGCGCGCAAACGCAGACGCGCTGGAAAGTGTTGTCGAACTTGAGATTCCAGCAAAGAACATCGGCGAGAACATCTGGTGCGAAGAGGGGGTACAAATTGACGAAGATGCTCAGCTCTATGGACCCATCTATCTAGCACATGATTGCCAGGTAAAAGCTGGTAGCATAATTCATGGTCCTAGCACTATCGGCCACTATACCATTATCGATGAACGAGCACAGGTTGACCGGAGTATAGTTTGGAATAACTCCTTCATTGGTGAAAGAGCTGAATTACGTGGAGCAATCGTTGGCTCTTCTACAAGCATCAAGAGTAAGGCTGTGATGTTTGAAGGATCGGTTATTGGTGACAATTCCATCATACAAGAAGCTGCGATCATTCAACCTAACATAAAAATTTGGCCAGATAAAGAAATTGAAGCCGGAGCGGTGGTCAATAGTAGTATCATTTGGGGTTCACAAGGCAAACGCAGCCTCTTTAGTCGTTTTGGAGTCACAGGGCTTGTGAATGTCGATCTCACTCCAGAATTTGCGGCTAAATTAGGTGCTGCTTACGGAGCCATCCTTCCCAAAGGCTCTACCGTATGTATCAATCGTGACTCCTCACACCGCACATCACGTATGATTAAACGCGCGGTGATAGCAGGCCTCCCTTCGGCTGGCATTAATGTACATGATATCAATCAGGTACCAATACCAGTAGCACGTTATTTCGTTCGCAATACTGATGCTGTTGGGGGAGTGCATGTGCGTCTCTCACCGCACGATCAGCGTGTCGTTGATATCAAATTCTTTGATCAGTATGGCCTGGATATCAATAAAACTACCGAGCGCAAGGTCGAAAATCTGTATTTCCGCGAGGATTTCCGTCGAGTATACCTGGACGATCTTGGTTCAATCGAGGTTCTGGAGAATTCCCATGTGACTAACCTTTACCTTGACGGACTTATGAAGGTTGTTGATAAACAACTTGTGCAACAACGTAGATTTCGCCTTGTAATTGATTATGCTAACGGTAGTGCTACGCAGCTTCTTCCCAATATATTCAACCGTTTGGGGTGCGAAGTGATAGTACTCAACGCCAATATGGAAGAATCACGGTTCTCAAGAACTCCAGAGGAGTTGGAAAAAGACATTCAACGACTCGCTACAATTACTGCTTCACTTGATAATGACATGGGAATTCGCATTGACCCAGGTGGAGAACGCATCTGGGTTGTAGATGATCGTGGCCGCATCCTGGATGGTATGAAAATGTTGGCAGTAATGACCAGTTTACTCCTGCGTAAACATCCAAATGGGACTGTTGCCGCTCCTGTTTCGGCTCCAAGCGCGTTGCAACATATCGCGCAACGTTATGACGGCCATATTATTCAAACAAAAGTGCTGGCACATGCTTTGATGACGGCTGCCAATCGTGAAGGTGTGGTAATGGTCGGAGATGGAGCAGGTGGTTTCGTTTTTCCGACTCTTCACCCTGCTTTCGATGGTCTACTCGCCATCGTAAAATTGTTGGAGTTACTCGCGACATTCGATATGCGACTTTCAAATGTGGTTGACGACCTGCCAGCTTACTATTTAAGTCGAACCATGGTTAACTGCCCATGGGAAAGCAAAGGCAAGGTCATGCGTATTCTCAGCGAACAATACCGCGAACGTCGCTCCAAGCCCATCGATGGCATTAAAATCGACCTTGGCAAAGAGTGGGTGCTTATACTACCGGATGCTGACCGACCCCTCTTCCATGTAGTAGCAGAATCCGTTTCGAATGAGCAGGCTCAGGCCCTCGCGGAAAAGTACGCACGTGTTGTAAGTGGTTTGCAGCAATAATGAAAAGATATGAGATGACGGTGTTAAGCAGCACATATGCGCTGCTTAACACCGTCATCTCATATCTTAATTTAAGATTTTGCGCTTAACTGGATAACACCGGTCCCCCAGTTTTGTTTGCCATCTATCGTCTGGCTCGACTTGGGTGGAATGTACTCCGTTGCCATCCAGAAGCTATTCCCATCTGGAGATAGTATTGCCCAGGAGTAGTCACCCCAACGCGTAGAATTTTTGTAATAAGGTCCTGTTCCGTTGAGAGCAATATGGATGTCCCCAAATACATTTCTGTTTTGTTGCAATTTTGTATAAACAACGCTTGGGAAGTAGTTTGAGCCTGTAAGAGTCATAACAATCGCCGCAGTACCGTTCGTACTTGCCTGAATAGCGGGATATAGTAAATAGTTACCCGATGATACAACATAACCCTGCTTGGCTATTTTTGCTTTATTAATCAGCTTACCCGAAGCATTTAGTTGTGGTTGAACTTTAAACCATGCTGCTCCTGCACGCTGATCAGTGTCGTTTGGTATAGTCACACCAGTGGTCAGTTCGCCCCACAGATTACCATTAATATACTGTACCTGCTGCATACGATCATCTCCTGAATCGAGAAAACTACTTGCGCCTTTCTGTACTGCAGCAGGAGGCACTCCATAAGGTTCAGAGGTGATCACCACATTGGACAAGGTAGGAATACCGCCCTGACTCACAGCCTGGCGGTCGGTTATCGCCCATACACCTATCCGGTTATCAAAGGTACCATTTGGGTCTAGCGAGTTCATGAAATATTCCGCATTGGGGATACCATAAGAGATGGCAGGTTGAACTGAAGCGGCAACAGTGCCGCCAATGCTGAGATTGCCGAAATGTACGAAATGCACCGATTTAGCCGGTGCAACGAGGTCTGTTTTGGAGATTGCATAGATCTGTGCACCATTGAATTCTGGGCCAAGAATCGAAAACTCGTTGGTGCTGATATAGACATTGTTCTGATCAATACCTAACAGCGGCTGGTCGCCAAAACAAGGACACCCAGGTTCACCTATATCAGTTCCATCAATATGGTAGACCGTCCAGGTAGTGGTTGGATCTCCAGAAGTATTTACTGCCAGATCGGTACGACCGATAGTATTATCACTGCTAATGAAGAGGATGGTCGCAAACCAGGTATTGGTTGACTTGTCAAAATAGCAGCGCGGATCGCTCGTAAACTCTGTTAGCCCCTCATTAAACAGCACATTGACATTGAATGGACCTGCAACAACTGAGCCGTTTGTGTGATAAATTGTGAAAGCTGAGTTCACAGGTTCAACAACAAATCCATTGCCAACACACAAACCCTGATCTGGTGGCTCAAACTCAAGACCAAAATTGGTATTGGCGCTGTCAAGGCTGCTCACTCCATTGAATTTAGTCACAAGTCCATTTGTACTTATGGTAAAATATCGGTAATTGAAGATGAACTTATTTGTCCGTTTGAACTCAAACTAGCAATATTTGCGCGATGAATATGGCGGAGTCCCCTGGGCAAATTCGTGCCAGTCACATGCGACAAGTTTGCCTGGGATAACTGTTTTAGATTCACTGTTGCTGACGGTTTTAAGACACCTTTCGTAGCATTATAAGCTGCCGCACTCGCTGCATGACTGGCAGTTGCATGGGAAAATAACCCATTGAGTAGGAAGGAACTAACGACAATGATCAGAACGAGGAGGGAGAGTAGTCCCCCCACCTTTGAGCGAGAAGAGAAATGCATAGATCTGTCTCACTTTCAAAATTATGCATTGTAAGTAGTCGAAGAACAGTTGTGTTGTGGCAGTTGGAAGTTGGCATGCTTTGGAATTGACTTGAACTTCAATACAATTATGAAGATTTGCCGAGACAAGGACAAGATGAATACAGTTGTAGTTTGGTTATGATCTGGTTGCAATTCAACGAACTCAGTTGTTATTTCTCTGTTTTCTCATTGTGTATACCTATATCTATGTACTAAAATGAAATAGTTGTAATGTAAATCAATGAGGAATACATGCCCAAAATCAAACTTGTTATTAGCGACCTTCATCTCGCCGACAGCCATTCAATATTCGAAGGCTTCGGCGATTTACAACAGTCCGCATTAGAAGGTTTATTGTCTTCAGCATCTACAAATAGATTTTCTGAAAAGGCTGATGCTGTCGAGCTGATCATAAACGGTGATTGCTTCGAATTTCTGTTTATGGAACCGTATGCGAAGCATGGCATTACATATCCTGCCCAAGCCCTTGCTAAGCTGGAAAGAGTGATTGATGGACATCGCCCTTTCTTTGATACACTTCAACGTTTCATCTCCCAAAATGGAAGGCAGGTTACCTTTATCATTGGCAACCATGATGTCGAACTTGCTTTTAAAGACGTCCAGGAACGCATTTCTGAAGTTATATGCAATAAACCAGAATTAAAAGAGCGTATATACTTCTGCCACTCTTACTTTTATCAACCGGCACCTGATGTCCATATTGAACACGGTAACCAGTACGATTTCTGGAATCGCATTACCTGCCTTTGGGATGAGCAAGGAAAGCCACTCACATTCAATCCAGACAATATCACACTACCCCTCGGCACTCAATATATTCAACGCGTGGCTTATCCCATCAATTTCCAATATCCATATTTTGATAGTTTTGAACCGGCAATAAATCTTATACCCCAGATTGCGTTACTCTGTTTGCTCAATCCGGAGCTTGTTATAGCCACTGTTAAAAGAATGATGGGAATGCTGACCTACTCTCATACCCCCTTTCCAAGTTTGTCTCCTGAAGAAATGAACAATCCTGTCTTACTCCTTGATCTTGCGATGCGAGAATTTGTCGCTTTTCAAGAAGATCTTTTGGCTCAACACCAAGATTTTATCGAACCTCTGGGTGAATCTTCTCGCATAGATACAATTTTAGAGTTCACTGCCATTCGTAAAGCTTTATCTTTGCCATTGCTCGATGCAGTGAAGGCTATCTTTGCACCGACTTTCAATAGAATGGCAGAAAGTACAGCTCAAGGTATGCAGAATCGTGTCCAAATTGATCATTCAGTTCGTTACGCCATCGCTGGACATACGCATATGCATCGGATCATTTCATTCAATAATGGATCACAGGTCTACCATAATACAGGAACATGGACAACACGTTATGAGCTTCCTGATCCTGATGAGATATCACCTGAGCTAGTAACATGGCTTTCTAAACCAGATTGGAATGCAATACCTTTCCGAGAGATCACACAGCCCGTCTTTGCCTTAATCCGAACTGAGGAGGCATTACCTTCAACTGTAAATTTATATGTTTGGCAAGGTGGAGAGAGTGGCAACTACCACTTTCTGACTTAAAAGGAGTTCTTGAATATGCTGAATTCCAGCAAAAGCAACGAAATACATAATGGCTCTGCCGAGATGGATACAGAGGAAAAAGCATTTCGAGATGCCTATCCGGACTTTAACAACACATCTATTCTTGATAAACTGAGGGCAACAGAGTATGCACGCCTGGACGAGCAGAAACACGTCTACCTTGATTATACCGGAGGTGGGCTCTATGCTGATTGCCAGATACGTGATCATATGGAGTTGCTCCGCCACAATGTGTTTGGTAATCCCCACTCACTTAATCCAACCTCACGGCTAATGACTGAGTTGTGCGATCAAGCTCGTACCTTTGTGCTTAAATTCTTCAACGCATCTCCAGATGAATACACAGTTATTTTCACATCTAATGCCAGTAACGCATTAAAGTTGGTCGGAGAATCTTATCCTTTCAAGCCAGAGGGGCAATTTTTGCTGATTTTCGATAACCATAATTCAGTCAATGGCATACGTGAGTTCGCTCGCGCTAAAGGCGCCACCATCACTTACCTACCTGTCATACCTCCAGAACTGCGTGTAGAAGACTCCCATCTCCTCTCCTTCCTTGAGTCTCGCAGTGATACTGAGCATAATCTGTTTGCTTATCCCGCCCAATCAAATTTCACAGGTGTTCAGCATCCACTTGAATGGATAGAAGAGGCTCATACTAGGGGATGGGATGTACTGGTAGATTGTGCCGCATTTGTCCCAACGAATCGTCTAGATCTGCACAGATGGCAACCCGATTTTGTGCCAATTTCGTTTTATAAGATGTTCGGGTATCCAACAGGCGCGGGTTGCTTAATAGCACGCAAGACAGCTTTAGCTAAATTACAACGCCCCTGGTTTGCTGGTGGCACTATTTGGGGTATTTCAGTTCAAGGCGATGGGCATGTGATGCTTGAAGATGGTGAAGCGTTCGAAGATGGCACCATCAACTACCTCAACCTTCCCGCGATAGAAATTGGCCTCAACTATCTTGATAGGATTGGCATCGACATAATACATAAACATGTCATGTGCCTTACAGGCTGGTTGCTAGACAAACTGCTTGCTCTGTACCACAGCAATGGGACACCCCTGGTTCAAGTCTATGGCCCCCACGACTGCCAAATGCGTGGAGGAACCTTAGCGCTTAACTTCCTTAACCCGGATGGCTCAATTGTTGATGAACGCATCGTCGAGCAGAGAGCAAGTAAAGAACTTCTTTCCCTGAGAACAGGTTGTTTTTGTAATCCCGGTGCTGGTGAAGTTGCATTTCATCTCTCTAAAGAAAAGCTTCAAGGCATCTTTAAAGACGAAGGCAAAGATATCTTACCTAATCTCTATAAGGGTCAGGAAGGCATTACCTGGGATCAATTCCTCGCCAACCTGGGTATGCAAAGTGGTGGCGCTGTGCGTGTTTCTCTTGGTCTCGCTACAAATTTTGCCGATGTGTATCTTTTTATGAAGTTTGCGGAAACCTTCCTCGACAACATCGCAACTGAAAGCAATTTACAACCCAGGGTACACTGCTAAAATATATAGACATAGGCACAGCATCGTGCTAGACTGCTCATAGAATATACTGGGTCGAAAGTTCGAACTTACACTACTATAAATCTTTTATTTTGAAGAAAACGATCGGGTAAGATATGTCAGAACAACCAACAAAACGCAAGAAACTTGTACTGATTGATGGACATGCAATTATACACCGCGCCTTTCATGCAGTACCGGAAGATCTGGCCACAAGCAAGGGAGAAGTAGTCAACGCTACATTTGGCTTCACCTCCATTCTTATCAAAGCGCTTGCAGACATCAAACCCGATTACATTGCAGTCACATTTGATCGCCCTTCTCCGACTTTCCGACACGAAAATTACGCCGAATACAAAGCACATAGACCGACACTTCCTGATATCATGCGACCTCAATTTCATCGAGTTCGTGAAGTGGTCGAGGCTTTCGAAATTCCCATTTATGAAAAAGATGGCTTCGAGGCTGATGATGTATTGGGAACACTTTCTGTTCAAGCTACCCAACAGGGTGTTGATACCATAATCTTCACTGGTGACATGGACACGCTACAACTCGTCAATGAGCATGTACATGCCCTGGTCGCAAAACGCGGTATCAGTGAAGCAACAGAATACGATGAGGAAGCAGTCTACAACCGTTATGGTCTGCCGCCCAACAAATTGCCTGACTTCAAAGGCCTCGTTGGTGATAAATCCGATAACATTCCAGGTGTTCCTGGAATTGGTGAAAAAACAGCTACCAAACTACTCACTGAGTATGGTGATCTAGAAGGCCTTCTAGCCCACATTGACAATTTAATACCAAAGGAGCAACGTTTGCTGCGCGAGATGGCTGATCAAGCTCGTCAGAGTAAATTTCTTGCAACAATTGTTCTGGACGCGCCTGTCAAACTTGACCTTGAAGCCTGTCGCACTGGTCAAATTAACAGGGATAAAGTACTAACTCTCTTTCGAGAGCTAGAATTTCGTACTCTAGTTGATAAGATTCCAGGAGGGACAAACGAAACATCTTCCTCATCGAGAGTAGAAAAGAGGAAACCTGAGCCGATTGAACAGCAAGATGAAGACTTGTTGCTTGCTCCACCTCTTGGTGTCGTTTCAATCATGTCACCTCCAGTACCGCCAGCCACAGTGGATCTGAAAATGTCCCCAAATTCGGCTAACAACCAGCATGGCAATAATCATACTGCACAGAATAAAAATGAGCATGGCTCGAATGAATCAGTAGAGGAACTGATGCAACCCAGTCTTTTCGGAACTTTAGAGCCTACCCCAGAGGTTGTTCGTAAATTACGCTTGCCTACGATACCCCAAGAGCCGCTTTTTCTTGAAGAAAAGGAAGCCTTCAAAACTAATACTTTCGTCGTCGACACCGAAGATGCTCTGCAGGTACTTGTAAAAAGCCTGCGCGACAAAGGGAGTTTCTCGCTTGACACCGAGTCCACATCGGAAGATCCCTGGCAGGCGCAATTAGTAGGTATTTCTCTCTCAATGGAACCAGGTGAGGCCTATTATATACCTGTTGGACATATTCAGACCCTTGATGGTCAAGCAGCAGGCACACAATTGCCGTTTACTTTTGTGTTAGACAAATTGCGTTCTGTGCTCGAAGACGCTTCGATTCACAAATACATGCACAACGCAAAATATGATATGTTGCTTCTGCTACTCTCCAGTTCCGGCATTGCCGTTCGTGGGCTTGCCTTTGATACAATGTTGGGTGCCTACCTGACAGACCCGGGCAGACGTGGACTTGGACTGAAAGACCAGGTATTCCAGCGGCTTGGACATGTAATGACCCCCATTTCTCAACTTATAGGCACCGGAAGTAAAGCAATCAGTATGGCACAGGTACCCATACGTAAAGTTGCGGATTATGCAGGAGCAGATGCTGACATGACCTTGCGCCTGGTTGAGCCAATTATGGAGGAACTGCGGCGTCATAGTTTATTAGATCTTCTTCATAATATCGAGTTACCACTCTTGCCAGTGTTAATGCAGATGGAAATATACGGAGTTGCGTTAGATGGCGAATTTCTGCGCAATTTGAATGAACAACTTTCTGAACAGATTAATGTTCTCGAAACTGAGATCTATGATTTTGTTGGCCATCGTTTCAATATCAATTCAACCAAGCAATTGGGCGATATACTCTTCGGAGAACTTAAACTTCCTTCCGGTAAGAAAACAAAGACTGGCTTTTCAGTGAGTGCTGATGTGATTGAAGGTCTACGAGGTCAACATCCCATAGTCGATTATTTACTGGAATACCGCCAACTGGCAAAGCTGAAATCAACATACGTTGATGGTTTACTTGCACAGATGGATCAGACTACTGGCAGAGTACACACATCGTTTAGTCAGACAACTGCATCCAGTGGTCGACTCTCATCAAGTAATCCCAACCTCCAGAATATTCCTGTGCGCACAGAGGTGGGGCGACAAATCAGACGGGCATTCATCGCTGACCCTAGTTATGTGCTACTCACTGCCGATTATTCACAGTTCGAGTTGCGCATCCTGGCGCACATCACACATGAACCACGTTTAATAGATGCATTTAACAAGGACGAAGATATACATACAATCACAGCAGCTTCTCTCTTTGAAGTGCCTGTATCTGAAGTCACAAAAGATCAAAGGCGATTAGCAAAAACAGTGGTTTACGCAATTCTCTACGGGCAATCCGCCTTTGGCCTTGCACAAATCACAGGCATGTCTAATATGCAAGCATCAGATTTCATCAAACGCTATCATGAAACGTTCCCACACATCAAAGAATATGTTGACAGCACGCTCAATCAGGCACGCAAACAAGGATATGTGAACACACTCTTTGGCAGAAAGCGCTTCTTCCCAGATATGCATGGATTGTCTCACAATGAAAGACAGGCGCTCGAACGAGAAGCAATCAATATGCCTATTCAAGGTGGCAATGCCGATCTGATTAAGATCGCGATGATCCGCATACAACACGCGATAGAGGAACAACATCTGAAAACACGTATGATTCTCCAGGTACATGATGAACTCGTTTTCGAAGTACCTGTCGAAGAACTTGAACGCATAAAAAATCTGGTTAAAAGTATGATGGAAGATGTTGTTAAGCTTGATGTACCTATTAAGGTTGAAATGAAGGTTGGCAAGAATTGGTACGAAGCTGAGACGATGGACTAATTCAAAGTCACCTGGAGGAGAATGTTATGCAACTATCTGATTTAATAAATAGCCTGCCACCATACCACTTCGCAGATGCGAAAAAGAAAATAGCCGATCGTAAAGCAGCAGGTGTGGATGTAATTAACCTTTCAATGGGTGATCCTGACTTACCAGCACCACAGCAAGTCCTTGATCGTCTTTCCGCAGCCTTACATGATTCTGAAAACCATCGCTATCCGGAATATTTTGGTATGCGTGATTTGCACGTAGCATTCGCAAACTGGTTTAAGCAGCGCTTTGATGTACAACTCACACCGGAACGTGATACGCTGCCACTTCTCGGCTCAAAAGAAGGTCTTGCTTATGTAGGTACAGCTATCCTCAATGCAGGAGATGTATCTTTGATCCCAGATCCATGTTATCCAGTCTATACGACGGCAAGCACCAATGTTGGGGCTGAAGCATACTCAATTGCCGCTGCTACAAGAAAACAACTATCAACCAGACCTGGAGAGTATACCTGCGGATGTACTTGCAAAATCCCGCTTGCTCTGGCTCAATTATCCCAATAATCCTACAGCCGCATGCGTTGACCTGGCTTTTTTTGAGCACGCAGTCGAGTTTGCTCGCAGTCATAATCTTGTCATCATTCATGATATGGCGTATGCCGAAGTTTACTTTGAAGAGTATCAACCTATTAGCATATTGCAAGTACCTGGAGCAAGCGAAGTTGCTGTTGAACTACACTCATTAAGCAAGACATACAATATGGCTGGTTTCCGTGTGGGTATGCTGGTTGGAAATCCAGATATCGTCAATGCAGTTGGACGCTTAAAGAGCAACATTGATAGTGGTATGTTTCGTCCCATCCAATATGCAGCAATAGAGGCGCTGCAATTACCTGATTCCTGGTTACAAGAGAGAAACGCACTTTATCGTCGTCGCAGAGATTTGTTAGTAAACGGTTGCAACGCAATTGGGATGCGTGCCCAGAGTCCGAAAGCAGGGCTTTATGTCTGGGCTGAGATACCAAAGGGCTTTACATCTCGTGATTTTGCTAACTGGCTCTTCGACAAGACTGGGGTCTATATCACACCCGGGACCAATTTTGGTGATGCTGGCGAAGGTTATGTTCGCATATCGTTAACAGCTCCCGAGGAACGTATCCAGACTGCGCTACAGCGAATGAAAACTGCTCTGGAGAGCTAGACTTTTGCGCTCCTTTCATTGAAGCGCAAAAGTTCTCTATTTTTCATTCGCCATTACTATAGGGTGGTTGTAATTGTGGAGGCAAAGGATATGTAATTTCTGGCTCAGGCAAAAGCCCTTGTTCAGAATTCACCGAAGTATCCAAATGAGGCATACCAGCCAGAATCGACGGCGATTCATACTGACCATTATCAATAGGCTGATTAAAAAGTGATTCAAAAACCGGACCTTCTAACGTTTCCTCTTTGATTAAGCGTTCGCTAATCATAATCAGACGTGTTTTGTTTTGCAGTAGCACGTGATACGCCTTATCAAAAGCCTCTTGAATGATACGATGAATTTCTTCATCTATTTCACGCGCTGTCTGCTCACTATAGTTACGCTGTTCGCCAAAATCGCGACCCAGAAACACCAGTTCTTCCTTGTGGCCCAGGGCCATAGGACCAATGCGGCCACTCATCCCATATTCTGTTACCATTGAGCGTGCTATCTTCGTGACGCGCTCAATATCATTCGAAGCCCCCGTTGTCACATCACCGAAGATAATGAGCTCAGCGACATGCCCACCTAGTGCATACGCCAGCATATCTTCAAATTGAGGCTTACTCCATAAGTAACGGTCCTCGGTCGGCAATAACATCGTGAAGCCACCTGCCTGTCCTCGCGCTACAATTGAAACCTTGTGAACTGGATCAGTATTGGGTAGCATGCGAGCCACAAGAGCATGACCGACCTCGTGATAAGCCGTAATAGCCTTTTCGCGCTCGCTTATAATACGACTTTTGCGTGCCGGGCCTGCAACTACTCGATCAATTGCTTCTTCGAGTTCGCTCATTCCGATTTTGCGCTTGTTACGCCTGGCTGCTAGAATAGCCGCCTCGTTTAATAGATTTGCGAGGTCAGCGCCTGAAAACCCTGGTGTTTGTTTTGCCAATGTTTCCAATGTGACATTGGTCTCAAGAGGTTTTCCTTTGGCATGTACTTGTAGAATAGAAGTACGTCCTCGAATATCGGGACGATCTAGCACTACCTGTCTATCAAAGCGACCTGGACGGAGTAAGGCTGGATCAAGCACATCAGGTCGGTTTGTTGCAGCAATTACGATCACGTTTGTATTTGTATCAAAGCCGTCCATCTCTACAAGAATCTGATTGAGCGTTTGTTCGCGTTCATCGTGGGAACCGCCTAATCCTGCTCCACGTTGACGACCAACAGCATCAATCTCATCAACGAAGACGATACAGGGACTATTGCGCTTAGCCTGGTCGAAGAGATCACGCACTCTGCTCGCACCAACGCCAACAAACATCTCTACAAACTCAGAACCACTGATACTGAAAAATGGCACTCCAGCTTCCCCAGCCACAGCACGTGAAATCAATGTTTTCCCAGTCCCAGGAGGGCCAACAAGCAATAAACCTTTGGGAATACGCGCTCCAAGAGCAACAAACTTATCTGGATACTTCAGAAACTCCACGATTTCTTGTAATTCCTGTTTTGCTTCCTCAACACCCGCAACATCTGCAAACGTAACAGTAGATTTATTACCCATAAACATGCGGGCCCGGCTCTTTCCAAACGACATTGCCTGATTATTGCTACCTTGAGCCTGTCGCATCATGAATAAAAGTAGGCCACCGATCAATATAAAGGGGATCAACCCACCTAGAATATTCAGCCATGTACCTAATGCGCTGGGAGGTTCATACTGAAGGACTAACAACTGACCATTCGTATAATCAATACCGTTATCTTTGAGAACCTGGGTTACATCAAATGTATCATTGATATTCGCTACATCTTTAATAGAGCTTTGGCCACGAGTAAGCGTAATGGTAGTAGCACCTACTGACAGAGTATCCTTCTGACCTTTAGCCATATCCGTCTTAATATGATTTAAGATGGTTGACACATCGGCCGGATTTGTATCCGAAGATGGTCGAAAAAACACAATAATGAGTAACACGAGCGCCAAAGCCAATATGAGCCAGATGAAACTGGTCCTCAACCATTTCCCACCACTTGACATGGGAGTTCCTCTCTTATTTCTCACAAGCGATTTAAGCGTATCTTATTTGCTATCTGCCGCTTGACCCATTTTTGGCTTTATTATAACATACCCTCCTAGCCGACTCGCATGTTAGCTTTCCACTAAACCAATGGTCGTGCTAGCACAAGTCCCCAAACCTCTTCAGCGCCCGCTTTAAACAATGGAGTTGCGCATGCCTCTAAAGTGGCGCCGGTTGTGGAAACATCATCAATGATAAGGATTTTTCGCCCGTTCAGCACATTATTTGCATATGGAGAGCAGGCAAATGCACCTGCTACATTTTGATAACGTTCCCTTGGATGTAAATCTACTTGCGCCACTGTCGCCCTATGACGAACCAGAATATTATCCTTCATCGGTACCCCGATATGTGCGGAACAGACTTCAGCTAATAATAAAGCGTGATTATAGCCACGCTGCTGATATCGATCTTTGTGCAAAGGTACGGGAATTAACATATCCGCCTGCATGTCATAATATTTATAAGCCTGAGCTAACATCAGACCTAAGGGAACTGCAAGCCGAACGTTACCGTCATATTTCAATTGATGAATACAGCCTCGCAAAGGCTCTTGATAAAGACCCACAGCACGCTGCCCACTCAATTTCGGACGATGATACTGGCAATTTTTACAAACGCCATACGTAGACAAAGGAGTACCACAAAAATCACAAATTGGAGAAGGTAAAGGTTGGATTTGAGCTATACAAGCTGGACAAAGCACCTGGCCGATTTTTTGGCAACCAGCGCAATGTACGGGAAATACTGTGTCCAGAATTTGCTGAAGCATACCTCTCGAATGACGAAGCAGCACATTTACATTCATGATGCATCTTCCAACTTTAGATCAAAGAAAGAGAGCCACTTCAATACGAAGCAGCCCTCTTTGCAATCTGCTGATCTAAAGATCAAGCATTACATGGATTCTTGGACAGAACGAAGCGGAAATCGTTATAGCGAGTAGTTGGACCACCACCTACTGTTGTATAAGTAAGATTCAGCAAAGTTCCATACTGTGCATTCTGACCAAAGTCATTTTTGCTTCCAGGTATATGGTTTCCAATTTGCCAGACACATTGTCCACCAACACTTCTGATGCTAAAGAATGGGTAGAAGGCAGCAGGTAGGCCATCATCCGTATTTGGAATCAGCGTGCAGCCATCACCAGTTGAGCGGTCGCAGACGTAAGAACTCCCACCTGGTTGGGCTACCTCGATGCGGGGTAGATCAGCCTCAAATGCCATCCTGCTATAGTTCACATTGTAACCGGCTCCTGTCAGCGGGCTGCTAAACATAATTGGCGTTGGATGAAGCTGGGTATTTCCATCCGGCCAGACCGGTTGGTAGGGAACTCCATCAAAGCCTGTGTTTGTACCAATGCACCCTTTTATTTTAACTAGAGTCGATTGAGAGGATTGGAAGCAACCAACATCATCGGCATCTGCTGGTTCATTGTCATTCTTAATCCCCTCATTACCGATACAAACGCCAAGATGGACATCACTGCACATGTCAAAATGCCCCGTCTCATCAGCGAATGCGATATTGTACGAATGAGCTGCCCAGGTTACACGGGTCTTTTCAGACGAGGTGCTGTACATTGGATGGAAGTTATAAGGGATGTTGGTGCATGTTGTTCCGGTCGGGTCGAATTTGACCTGCCCGAATCCATTGCCTTTACTGGAGGTCATTGAGCCACTCTGACCAGTAGTAAGATCATTCACGACGATCTGTAAACCATAAGCGGTGTCGTGCATCGTGACCGTCAATTTATCCCCTGAGTTCATGAAGAGGTCTTTTGTAGGATCCGGTGTATAAGTTGCAGCAGTCGCATCTACTGGATTTGCCGGAGCTTGTGATTTGCCATTCAATGTAAGGAAGGCGAAGTTGACAGGCTCAATTCCAACAGTACTAAGACATGTGGCATTATTTACTTGTCCAGTAACAGGATTTTCTGAAAGACTATCGATGTTGAGAGCTGCACACCACTTCGTCGCGTCGCAGCTATTTCCTGCAGGCCACGGCACCCAACCTGGAGGATAGAACTGCATCTCCATAAAGGCAGTTCCAGGATGTTTGGGGCTGATAGCCGGATCAACGATGTTAGTATCGCTGTCTGGCTTACATCCACTGACCAGTTCTGGAAACGATTGCGTATCGCACATTGCCATACCAAACCAGAAAGCAGGATGAAGTTCAAAGTTGTAGGATTTTCCTAGTGTGTTTGGATTTGCGGGAGAGGGGTCCTGAGGAAGAGTCAGTCGATAACTCATCTGATTGCCTGAGCCAGGGGCATTTGAATAGAAAAGAGTTGATGGCTCATCGTGTCCTACATAGGGATTCTTAGGGCCGAAAACTGCTGCGGTATCCCATACTTCTGTACAGGTGATTGCGCCTGCAGCACAGTTTATGTTCATGTGAGCAGCAGTAGCCGAAGCAGCGTGAGCTTTAGTTGTAACACCACGCAATGCTCCTGTCGCCATCAGGCCTGTAACAACGACCACAAGGGCGGCTAGTGAGATCGCGACGCTCATCTTTGAGCGAGAAGAAAAATGCATAGGTTGGTCTCACTTTCTGAAATAACTTTGAAACAGTAAGTAAAGAAACCTTTTTGACATGTCAGCTTTCCAACGAATGTATCGTGGAGACCCGATAAGCTACCCGAATTATGGAAGATAGAGAGAGCCTTTATAAGGGTAAGAAGGTTGTGATGTGGTTAAGATTTGGTTACACTTTTTCCAAAAAAGGCAGAGTTGGTTATGATTTTGCGATGGATGATGAAGATTTGTTGAGTAACCTTATTTTACGGACTTCATTGACCTGTTTCACAGCATAGACGTAGTGTAGATTTGGAGAATAGCTGATCTGTACAAACGTTTTCGGGCGAAGTGTACGATACATCTCCTCCTTAATAGAAAATGTTACAACTTCTTGCAAAAAGGAGGCATTTATTGGCTCAAGTGCGACGGTGTATGTGGGGCGGGAAATAGGGGATGTTATTCCTGGTTGAGGTGTGCGAGTTTGTTTTGAAGAGCGTAGTTCCACAATTCGGGCTGTCATTATGTCTACATGTTGTGTTTGCAGATCGCGCCATCCCCAGGTAGCAAGGAAGGCAGGATATGGAAATATGATGAGGCCTAGTATAACGAGAGCTATGGATCCGAAAGGATTACCGGCTGAACTCGTACCTGGCAGTAAATACTGTTGCCCTCCGATTTCCAACGCATATGGTACATTCAGGCGATGAGAGTAATCCACAATGACCGTATCTCCGATGTGGAGAGATTGAGCGGTTGCATGGCTAACCGCGGGAGCAATAGTGGTTGATGCGTTTGCTTTTTTCACGCGTATAATGACATGTGGAAGATTGTCAAATAAATTTGTGGTGTAGCCTGTTACTACACCTGGTACTTGTATGGGAGCCGAGTGACTATCTTGTATACCAGCAATGAACGATACAACTCCAATAACAACGAATAAAAGGCCTACGGCACTAAACAAGACTCCCACCGTAAACGCTATGCGTGGCCGCATACCTGGTCGCCAATGCCACTTTTGATTGGTTGCACCATGTTCCTGGCCATTATCATTAAGTGGAACTGCTCTTTTATCCTTACTCACCGTGTGCTATGTTCTCAATTCTCATATCCACATACGTTCAACATCTCACTGAGCATAGTCTAAAGAGCCACAAATTGCAACAGCTACCAGTTTGTTTCTATTTTTCCATATACATATAAACTAAATTATATTATAGAATGAATATAGCGCTCAAATAGCGCTCAAAATGAGCAGTATTTTTTCGGACGACCATTGGTTTTTTATACATACCTTTTTGAAATTGATATTGTTTCCTGTGGTATACTTAAGACAACAGCAGGATGCTTGTAGTGAGCATTCAAGGCTAACTACTTCAGGAGAACTATGATGGATAACATGGCATCAGGTCAGAATGTAGCGTTAGAAAAACCTGCCAGCGAACATAGGGAAGCATATGGCACAGCAAAAACCGAGAACTTACGCGACAACGGTTTATGGCGAATCATACTACCTGCATTTGTGATAGTCTGCTGCTTAATCTTGCTCTCATTCCCGTTGATTATCTTAACACCGCTATTTTTTAATTCGCTGAGTTCAACTGCTGCTGCCAATGTTGCGCATACCCCGCTTACCTGGATATGGATTACGATGGTGATTATTGAGGCAGTCATCATCGCTATTGTAATCAGAGGTTTGATAAAAATTTTTATCATAAGTTCCGGCGGTTATTCAAGCAAATAACCAGATGCTTCGCTAACCCTCAGGATGACAAATGGAACAGGATTACACATAGACCAGATGATAAATGGGCTCAATTTAGAGGGGCATTACGTATAGCATTTACCAGCTTTTGTTCTTAATTCCTTCCAGGGCAAGAAGCCATGCTTTGGTAGGCAATCCTCCACCATAACCAGTTAAGGCACCATTGCTGCCTATCACTCGGTGGCAAGGCACAATGATCGCTACCGGATTTGCGCCATTAGCCGCTCCCACAGCCCGAACAGCTGCCGGACGACCAATTGAACGCGCAATCTCAGCATATGTACGAGTCTCACCGTAAGGAATTCGATACAATTCCTCCCAGACCTGAATCTGAAATGCAGTCCCATGTAAATCCAACGGGCAGGCAAATTGGACGCGTTCGCCTGCTAAATAGCGTCTTAACTCATCCATTGCCTGCTGCAAAGGAGCAATCTCTTCTCCTTCAATGACTTGATCAAACTGCATTTTGCGGTTGAGCCATGCAAATCCCTGATCGATCGGGCTACCTGGAGTCCCTGTCCAACACACTCCACGTTCTGTGGCCATCACTATAATCAACCCTTGCGGGCAAGAAACACTACTCCAATAGAGTTCGGTTGTTTTGGGTGCTGCAACAGCCATTTTCAACTCCTTATTATTTACTTGAATATTTGTTCTTTGACAAGTCTAACATGGCATGGACGTTCGTTGCAAGTTAAATAGTCAACTTTGATAGCGAGCAATGATTTTGCTCTAAAGAGATCCTACTTGATCTCGTGCATGATGTCTTTTTAGTAACTTCAATCCGGGGATCAGTTGTGGCACCCGTCGCTGATACCGGATATACTGCTCTCCAAAGGTTTCCTTTAAGAGTTTTTCCTCCGAAGGTATTTTTATGAGATCTATAATGAGCCAGATAAAGAAGTACACTGCCCAGTTACTCAACCCACTCAGGAACATTGAGCCTAGAAGCATGCCTAACGTTCCGGTGTACATCGGATGTCGGGTGACGTGATAAGGACCTTTTGTTCGCAGCTCGTGTTCAACTTTTATATCATCTAAGAATGACCACATTGTTCCTAGAATCAATCGTGCCCAGATAGCAAACGCAGTGGAGATGATGAGTACAACGGCACCAAGAATTCGTAACCAGGGTGGAGCAAAAGTAATGTATACCCAGAAATGGGGAGGGAGAAGATAGAACAGAATGGTAACGACGACAATCAGTACCAATCCAACAATCCATATAGGTTGAAAACCCGATCTCCTGGCAACAGGAGGAGCTTGCAAAAAATTATAGATCCAACCAGCTACCCATATCAGACAAAACAGTCCCCAGCATGCTGCTAATATAGCCCAATATATCCATTGCATTGTGAATTCGCCTCCGAAACTGAATCGAACCAAATACTCTAGAGAGCACGTTCGCGTCGCACCTGTGGGATCGCCGTCACAATTACTGTAATCACAAATAACCAGGCCCATGATAGCCAGATGGTTGGAAAAATGCCGATACGTTGAATCAGGACGCCTGTCAAAGCCAGTCCAAGGGGACGCAGCATACCAGGGAAAAGTCGGCAGGCACTCAACACCCTGCCTCTTAGATCGTCGGGAATCATTTTTAGGCGATGACTAAAGTATGGCACATCTTCAATCGGATCAACAAAGCCGATGCCAAATTCTATCGCTCCCAGAACCAGGGGAAACGGTGCAAGTGCGTAAAAGGGCCAGCTAAGCACAAAATACCAGCGACAGAGAAGGATAGATTGCCCAACGGTTAAACGATGTTCCAGACGAGGAGCCAGTAGCGAACCTAAAATCGAACCAATGCCGCCAAGGGCAAATATTAGACCAATCACAAAGGCTGAAGCATGCTGCTGTTGCGCCAGGATGATAACAATCAACACATTGCCAGAAAAGACAAATGCGCCTGCTCCCATCAGTAAAGTCATGGTGAGAATAAAAGGCTGGTGCCATACCCATAGCACGCCTTCAGCGATCTCTGGCCATACTTTTCGACGGGTTGAAATCCGTTCTTGCTGAAATGGAGTACGAATTAACAACATGGTCACAATGGAGATAATGTAAGAAATGGCATCCGCTATAAACGGAAGCATCATACCTAGCGTGTATAAAATACCCGATACAGGCGGGCCAACGAGAGCAGTGGTGCCTTCAACAAACTCTTCCTGGGCTACGGCAGTCGTGAGTTGCTGTGGTGTAACTACCTGGGAGATAGCAGTTGTCTTTGCTAGCATGAACACGATCATCAATGTGCCTTCAAGAAAAGCGGTAATGTACAACTGCCAGATTGTCAAGAATCCAAGTGCGAAAGCGATAGGGATGCTAGCAAGGCTTAAAGCGCGACCTGCATCACAGATGAGCATAACACGTTTGCGATCCCAGCGATCAACAAGCACTCCTGCGAACAGACTAAAAAATGTGGCTGGCAGCGCGCGCAGGGCCGCAACAAATCCTGCTTGAGCTGGAGAATGTGTAACGGCAAGCACAAGCAGTGGAAAGGCCAGTTCTGATATAGCACCCTCCGATGTCAGAAAGGGCTTGCCCACTCCAAAGGAGCATATAATCACGATTGCGCCACAAGGTTTTAGGGCGACCGGATGATAATGTTGATTTTGATGTGTTGAGTTGTCCGAAGAGTTCGACATGGGTGCTTCCTTTCCTGAAAAAGCACTTGAAGAGTGTACATTGGGTTAAAAGGAAATACAGGTGTTTCACATGCCGAGCAGAGCTAGTTTCTTCAGAACAACGAAAAAATCCGGGCTGCCAGCATTGAAACGATGAAAGCCCGGTCACAGATGAAAATGATGTTTGAGAAGAGAAGTGGGAGGGTTTTTTCTAGCAGATGCGCAGCATTCGAATAATGCCCTGGTATATTAAACCAGCGCATTGCAGCGCGTCGCGAGGCACCACTTTCTGTCGCGTAAGCAAATGTGCCAGGCTTACGCGACGAAGTGGCTTGTTTTTCTATTCCTATTGCGGTGAATCATCCAGGATTGTTTACTTCTCATGCCTTTATGCTAGCATGTGTGATTTGGATATGTCAATGTATCGCGTATGAAAGTTAAACGCACGATCAACAGTAAACCACCAGGACAGCGCAAGCGCCCCCACACCGCATCCACGCAGCCCCTGTCCCTACACGAGGGCATCTGGCACTTGATATTTGGTGAAACCGATTGGACATTTATTGCACAATTATCGTGGCCTTCATAAAGGGATGAATTTCGCAATGGTATGCAAATGTGCCAGGGGTAGTAAAGGTGAAACTAAATGTTCCACTTTGTGCAGCTATCGGATTTGAGGTGCCAGAATCAAAGGACTTACCATCATCACTCGTTACTGTATGAGCAACCGCAGTTGTATTCTTCCAGGTAACCGTAGTGCCTGCTTTAATCGTCAAGGTTGCAGGACTGAAAGCAAATGAACCACTACTATCTGTAGTGATCATGACAATCTGGGCATTACCCGTTTGAGCAGCTGTAGCAGATGGCGTGCTTGCTGCGCCCGTGGTCGGAGTCGCAGCAGTTGTGTTAGTAGTGCCCGTTGTAGGAGTTGTTCCTGTTCCCGTATCTGTTGAACCTCCTCCACAGGCTGCAAGTAGTATAAGTGCGCTTAGTGCGACCAGACAAACTAAGACTGGTTTGATATGTTTCTTCGCAGTTGAAGTTCCTAAAGCGATTGTTTTGTTCATTTGCATTTTTGTTCCTTTTTCAGGTTAGTTACTATTCAGATTCCCAAAGGCTTTCTGAGGACAGCGAAGGATCTCGATGGGTGGGTAACGAGATCCTTCGCTCACGTTCAGGATGACACTTGGGTGCGATCCGTTCGAGCCACGTTCTGAATGGTCAGAACGTGGCTCTCAAGAGGTTATTATCTATCCATTTACATATACGAGACAAGGTTACTTCGATAACTTATTACAGAAATTTAACAATACAAAGCAAATTTCCCTTGACTTTTATAAACCCTACCAGTACACTCATACATAGATTGTTCGTTGCTTAGTGAATGCAGGAATGTACAGTGGAGGTTGAGGGAGAGGGGGTGAGACTATAAGAGGAAAACTTCGCGACAAGCGTTCAGATTCAAATCAGAAGCGTAACAAACGGGATGAAGTGGAACGCCGTCGTCCTCAAAAGCGCGAAAGCCGTATTTCAATCTTGCACATCCACCACCTTGAAGATGATTATTTATTTGATGAAGAAGATGTGCAACTCGTAACTACTATCAACGAGAATTAGTAGAAGGAAAAGACTGGGGGTGTCGCGGGCCGGCCCGCGACACCCCCAGTCTTTTCCTTCTACTCGTTTTATGGGATATCTAGCTCTGGGAATAAGCGACGGGCAATGACGAGGCGTTGAATTTGTGCTGTTCCTTCGAAGATATCAAACACTTTTGCGTCACGAAACCACTTCGAGATGAACTGCTTGCGCTCAGAATTTTCACCTGGCGCGGTAATCCGCACAGCCGCGGCCGTCATTTTCATCACCAACTCACCTGCATAAGCCTTCGACATCGAAGCTTCTTTGGAGTTCGGAATGCGTCGATCAGCCAACCATGCAGCTCGCCAGACCAGGAAACGCGCCATCTCAATTCTTTGCCCAAATTCATCCAGTTCATCTTCGATCTGTCGTCGTTTGTGCGGAGCATATCCCTTTGGCAATTCTTCGCATACCCATTCGCGTGTAGTTTCGTAGGCTGCGCGCGCAATACCAACTGCCAGCGCACCAACCATAGGACGAGTGGCATCAAGCGTACCCATAGCTGCCTTAAAGCCAGCCTTTTTGCTACTTTCACGCCCGCTGAGTAGATTGTCCTTGGGAATGCGGCAATCTTCAAAGATCAGTTCGGCAGTTTGAGAGGCTCGTAAACCCATCTTCTCCTCGATACGTCCAACGATAAACCCTGGTGTACCCTTTGGCACAACAAAAGGACGTATACCTTCTCTGCCAAGGCTTTTATCGATTGTGGCGAAAGTCACGACAATATCTGAGCGTGCCCCATTCGTAATGTAGTGCTTATGCCCATTGAGAACCCACTCATCACCATCCAGAACAGCTGTAGTGGACATACCCGCCACATCAGAACCAATGCCAGGTTCGGTCAGTGCCAGCGCACCCCAGTGCAATTGCCCATCCATGTATGGGCCGAGAAAGCGCATTTGTTGCTCAGGTGTACCTTGCGAAAGAATTGGTGGAGCCGCCAGTCCAGGTCCAGGAATTGCTGTGGAGAGCGCAGCATCTCCCCATGCCATCTCTTCCTGCGACAGAATCGAGAACACATTATTCTGACGCTCGTCTTCTGCCTGGGCCTGCTTTCGAGCCTGGCCAGCAGCTCCTGCCCAGAAACGTCGTTGCATATTCCAGAAAAAAGATTCAGGAATGCTCTCAGTGCGATCACACTCTAATGAGATTGGCCGCATTTCTTCTAAAGCAACCTGGTGGGCATAATCCCGCGCTTCTTCCTGTGATTTGCTGAGGGTAAAATCAATCATTGTACGTTACTCCATCGCTGCTGCGTTGCGCATCCACATCTCGACAGGATGATCTTGCATAAAACCAGCGCCACCCATGATCTGAACAGCATCGATAGTAGCGGATTTCGCGATCTCAACTGCCTGGTGCTGTGCCGATTCTGACTCGCGAACTAGTTCGAGCCAGGGCGATTGCAAGGGATCGCTCCCATTATTCAGCGGGGGCGACTGCAAGGGATCGTGTGAGTGCAGGATACCCGCAAGGGGTATCCCTACACCAATACGATCCCAACTCGTGGCGGCACGCCAGAGTAAGAGACGGGCGGCATCAAGCTTCATTGCCATCTCTGACACCATAAAAGCTATGCCCTGGTACGAAGCAATTGGGCGCCCAAAAGCGATACGCTCTCCTGCATAATCCATTGAGTATTCTAATGCAGCTCGAGCCATACCGCATGCAACTCCTGCTCGCAAAATGTTGTACAACGTTGCTGCACGAATTACGCCTAAATTCCCCGGCTCACCCAACATGCAGGTCTCTGAAAGCACAACATTCGAAAGGCTATATGAAACTCCTGGCGCGGCAATCAGACCTAATTTCTGTACATCGGCGCTGATCTGTAAGCCTTCAAGTTTCGCCGGAATCACGAACGCGCATAATCCTTCGGTTGCCACGCTATTCTCCAGGCGCAGGAATACTACACGTGTTGCAGACTCCCACCCATGAATTACATCGCGCTTTGTTCCGTTAAGGATATAGCTATCGCCATCTTTACGCGCGGTCAATCCAACATCAGCCACTGTGAACCCACCTGTACGCTCGGCATAAGCAAGACTTCCTCGCTGTTGATAGCCATATCGCGGATCACAAAATGGAGGAATATGCTCCTGTTGTTGAGATTCATTTCCCGCCAGCATCACAGTTACCGGACCCATCAACGATCCGATAATGTTCATAGCGATGGCACCATCTCCAAAACCCAACTCTTCAGCGATCAGAGTATAGGTCATGGCTTCGATAATGCCTGATCCACCAAACTCCTCAGGAAATGGCGTAGTGAGACCAGTTTGTGAGAGCGTTTTTATCAGTTCCGGCGAAATATCGCCCTTTTGTTCCGCTTCTCTTGCTTGCGGGCGCAGTTGCTCGACAGCAAGGCTTCGCGCGAGGTTGCGTATCTCTTCCTGCTCCTCGGTCGGGGCAAAGTTGAGCATAGACTAGATCCTTTCGATAATCATAGCATTAGCCATACCGCCGCCTTCACAAATGGTCTGAAGACCGTAACGCCCACCAGTACGCTCCAGTTCGTGCAGCAAAACGGTGGTAAGACGTGCCCCTGAAGCGCCCAGAGGATGGCCGATAGCAACAGCACCACCATTGACGTTAACCCGTTCTAAATTTGCTCCGGTCTCACGCTGCCATGCCAGGGGAACACTGGCGAATGCTTCATTAATCTCAACCAGGTCCACCTGGTCCAGCGTCAATTCAGCTTTCTTGAGTACCTTATATGTAGCGGGAATAGGCGCAGTGAGCATGAAAATAGGATCATCGCCTGCAAGTGAGAACGCAACAAAACGAGCTCGCGGCCTTAGCCCAAGTCGTTCGGCGGTTTCGCGCTCCATAATAAGCACTGCTGCCGCTCCATCGCTGATCTGAGAGGAGTTGCCTGCTGTGATCATCCCATCCGGCTTAAAGGCAGGTTTGAGGCTTGCCAGTTTCTCAATACTGGTATCGGTACGAATACCCTCATCCTGGTCAAAAATACTTGTTGTGCCATCTTCATTCTTGACTTCAACAGGCACAATCTGGCTGCGAAAACGTCCTTCAGCCGTAGCGCGAGCCGCACGCCGGTGGCTCTCCAGGCTGAACTCGTCCAGTTGAGACCTGCTCAACTCCCATTTCTGGGCTATGAGGTCTGCGCTAATACCCTGATGTACCAATCCATTATCATAGCGTTGAAGCATGCGGCTGCCAAAGGGCGCTCCAGGCCCCTGCTGGTAAGATGATCCCATGGGAACTCTGGTCATCACCTCAACACCGCCAGCGATCGCAACGTCATACGCTCCGCTGATCACACCTTGCGCGGCAAAGTGGATTGCCTGTTGGCTCGACCCACACTGGCGATCAACCGTGGTGCCAGGCACCGTCTCCGGGAAGCCAGCCGCGAGCGCGGCATTTCGCCCTACATTCAGACTTTGCTCTCCAACCTGGCTTACGCATCCTAGAATGACATCCTCTACCAGACCTGCATCAACGCCTGTTCGCTGAACCAACGCTGAAAGCACTTCTGCCATCAAGTCTACCGGGTGCCAATCCTTCAAGCGTCCATTCCTGCGGCCTATTGCTGTCCGTACTGCTCCAACAATAACCGCTTCGCGCTGTGCCATGATTGAAAAGCTCCTTGAGTATCTTGTGCTTATTTCGCAATTTCTGATGGTGGGAATAAGAGGACATTCCTTCATTGTAAGTGTTATTGTACGTGAGCAACACTCCCCATTGCAAGAGTTTGGTAAAGCTTTTCGCGAGCGACCTGTTACCTCTTTGTAAAGGTCAAATTTGGTAGAAAACGCCTTATTTTCGCAGCAGATGCTGATGGTAAAAATGATTGTCCCACTATCGGAGACATGATGTAACGCCACCCCAGCATTACACCTCTCTTTTAGATAGGTATTTCTACCGATGTAGCTCTTCTATTCATCAACTATACTTTTAAGGAGATATATAGTATTCTCTCAGTATCTATTTTCACATTGACACAACTCTTCTTTTGATTGTTGCAGGATTGAGGCAGATGTCTAGGTAGGCCCATATGATGCAACAAATCGGTAATCGGGTCTTGGAATCGCTTTTTCGTGCCTATATTGAGACTGCTGATAGCTAGTACACATCAAAAATATCAAGCTCAAGTAGGTAGAAAGATGCATTTTTTGCCTCCTCACACATCTGCAGCCTCTTCGAATAAGGACG
>CAVPEB010000047.1:0-73611 GCA_963702765.1 uncultured Chloroflexia bacterium | reverse complement strand
GCGCTGTCCTGGTACCCTCCCCGATGTTCTTATCTCTTAACCAAGCCTGCTTGCGCCCCCGAAGTCGAAGAGAACACATGGTTTATCACCTACAACCATGGCATCATGTCCTGGCGGGGTTATCGCGATATCACCAGGCCCAAGTTCGTCTACCGTGCCGTCATCCATCACTGTTTGAAAGTGACCTGAAACGATGTAGGTAAAATGCGTTCCCTGGCAACTCTCTGTACCCGCAATGGGTTTCATATGCTCAGACCATTTCCAACCAGGTTCACAGGTCATTCTGACGATTGACATATCCCCAAATTTGACGATTTCCATAATGGCCTTTGGGGGTTTACGCGTTTCATCCGGGGCATTGAAGCTCTTCGTTTGCGATGTTAACTGAGTTGTTGACATTGTGTTACTCCCTCTTTCTATTGTTATCAGTTCTCTCAAATGAGTAGAACCACTTCCAGGAGTATAGCTTGCAGGACATGCTCAACACATCGGCTGAATAGCGCATTTCTTCACGAGCTATTTTCTGCATCTTCGAGAGACTGCGGAGTATATGTAGACTAAATTACCTACACAGTAATGAAATATATTTACTACACCCTTAAGTCAGGCTGTAGGTGCTGATTTTTCGCTATCTGATAAACCTGAGCCTAAGAAAAGCACATCAATACCCGTAGGGGTAAGGGAAGTGTAGAGAGGTGCTATGTGTCTTTATGGACTTTGCGGGCGAATGACATTCCCGATTAAAGAGAGTGTCACATGTGCCTTCTTCCTGATGAGCGTTGAGAGTATTCTCCTCTCTCAGCAGGCTTCATAGGCGCTTTCGTCTATAGTAGGGACATCCCCTTGCGGGTGTCCTCGCGCGGGTTTACAGTATTTCTCGCTTTCGCCAGCAGAGTCCTTCATGGTCACCCGTGGGGAAGGGTGGAGCAACTCAAATATGCCAGATCATGTTCAATAGCATAGCGCGTGGCAGCGCTTCTTGAGGAAATGCCCAGTTTGCTATAGATCGAGTTCAGATGCGAATGGACGGTACGAGGGCTGATTACCAACTGTTCAGCCACCTGAGCATCCGTCATACCTTGCGCCACCGCACGCAAAACCTCGATCTCGCGTTCGGTTAGCCCGTCACAATTCCTTACCGCCATCCGATGCGCCAGCTGCGGCTTTTCTGAGGGAAGAGTTTGTAGAGCCGCTTGGACGAAATGCTCGCGCAGCGAAGTTTCATCAATCGTAGCAGCAAGTTTAATGATGATTTCCCTGGCCCTCTTTCCACTCGTGCTGCGCCTCATCTTCTCGTTTGAGCAACCTGTAGACCTGCCCCAGAGACCTATGAATACGCCAGTGGATTGACGGAGCCTGTCGCAACTCAGCACCGAGTTTTGCATCTTCTAGCGCCTCTTTTGCTTCCTTCAGGCGCTTTAAAGCAGTAAGAGCCTCTCCTTTTAAAGCCAGCAAATGCGGAATGGGTTGCTGCAAATCACCTGGAGCAGATTCGATCAACCGCTCTGCAATAGCCAGCGCCCGATCCGATTCTCCCTCTGCCAGAGCCAGTTCGCCCTGGACAAAGGCAACCTGTCGTTCTATCACGCTGCTCGACTGTTTTTCCTGCTGCAAGATAGTCTCAAGAGCTGCTTTTGCGTTTGAAAATTCTTTTCTGAGAATATATGCCTGACCCAGAAACGCAGTAAGATACCCACTAAAGAATGAAGAGCCAAGCGTCCGTGCTACTACTAACCCGGTATCCAATGCAGAAATCGCCAGATCAGGTTCAAGCAGCAAGAGATACAACTGTCCCAATGCGCCATAAGTTGCAGAGAACCATTGTTGATGCTCAATGGCCCTTGCAATGCGTAGCCCTTCTCGCGCGTGTTCAAGCGCCTGGCCAAATTCACCAAAAGAGGATAGAACTTGCGTGGCAACAAATTCTACAAAAGCCTGTCCCGCCTGTGAATTTGTCTGGCGCGCCAGGCGCAGGGCCTCCTGGATATCTTGTACGACCTCATCACGTGTTCTCAAGCTGCTGTAAATTGTTATAATTTTCTCAGGCGCTGAGTCGAGAGCACGCGAAGCAAGACTTGAGGACAGACTTTGATGATCACCAAGTTCGCGAAACAGATCACACGCCCGTCCGAAAGACTCCATTTCATGTATCGTGTCTCCATAGAAACCATTGGCCACCCCAAGCAGATCAAGCGTTTCAGCCATTCCTCTCGTATTTTGCTGCGCCTCAAACAGGTGCAAAGCCTCCTGGTGTGCTTTAAGCCCCTCCTGTATTCGACCGGTATTCACCAGCCAGTTGCCCAGGCGATTTAAGCTACGTGCAAGCAACGTCGGATCAGCAAGATTCTCAGCAAGCTCACTGGCCAGACGAAACCAATCACCAGCCTGTTCGTAATCACGTCCAGTCCAGAGAAAACCTATCGCTATTGCACTTTGCCACTCCATTAAGCGGTCTTGAGCTATTCGGGACGATTCTAACGCGTGCTTATAATCGCTCAAGGCCCTCTCGAACTCTCCAAGTGACTCGTAGGCGTGCCCGCGAGAAAGATAAAGGTGAGGTGACGTGGGGATGGAAAGATGATGTTCCGCATCCACAGCGCGAGTAAAACGTTCTATGGCTGCTTGCTGTGCGTAGAGCGCCAGCGCTTTTTCTCCTACCTCTTGCGTGTAAACCAGGGCTTGCTCCCACATGCCCGCTTCATAGCAATGATAAGCTAGATCTTCCAGGTACATTTCTTGCAATGTTGGAGAAGAGGTATAAAGCCCCTCCAGCGCTTCCGCCAGCAAGCGATGCAATAGACGTCGCTCCCTTGCAAGCAACTCTGTATACACGGACTGTTGGGTGAGCGCATGGCGAAAAACAAACTGCTCAGCTGATATCTCTTGCACAAACTGTATTGACACTAACTCCTTCATCAGCAGGAGTAACTGCTCTTCATCACAATGCATTACCTGTTGGAGTACTACAAAATCAAAGCGCCTTCCAGCAACAGCAGCCAGACTCAAGAGACGCTTTGCTTCATTGCTCAAATAAGCAGTTCGCTGCTGCACAGCTTCCTGGACACTCCTTGGCACAGGCAGGCGTTTGCTGCGTTGATCTGGATATGCCCTGTAATGCCAACCACTATCATCAGACACCAGTTCTCCACGCGAAACAAGCGAAGTAAGCACTTCCTCGACGAAGAACGGGTTACCCTCGGTAAGGGGATAGATCAGATCCAGCATGCTATCCTGCTCAGCGTCAGGAAGATGAAGCATCGCGTCTAGCATGGCATCAACATCACTTTTTGTGAGCGATACCAATTGTAACTCTTGGGATAATCGCGCCCTGTCCAGTTGCGCAAGAAAACGTTGCAAGCGTGGCTGAACTTCGTCATTGCGATAGGTCACCAGTAAGAGCAGAGGTAGAGCAACACTGGAGCGTGCCAGGGATAGCAAAAATTCCAGGCTGATATCGTCGCACCAGTGCAGATCTTCGATGACAAGTAGCAAGGGCTGCTGGTTGGTACGCTCTTTGAAAAATCGGGTCAGCGTTGCAAAGAGACGCCGTTTCTCCTGCTCCGGATCTGGCAATGGTATGGAGATTTCATGTTTTGAGGACAACTGTAATTCTGGCAAAAGTCGTGCAAATTCCTGGAAGACTGCATCTGGTGTTCCTGCGAGTGGGTTCGTCGCGGCTGAAGTGCGCAACATATCAAGTAAGGGTGCATACGGGTACGAGCTATCCATTTGGAAGCAAGCGCCTTGAAGTACGAGAAAGCCTTCAGAAGCGGCTCTGGTTTTTACTTCGGCAACAAGACGCGATTTTCCGATACCCGCCTCGCCAGATACCTGCACAATTTGCCCCTGCCCGCTCCTTGCTAGACTAATGAGCTGGTACAGTACATCACGTTCATATGCGCGTCCAATAGATACCGGGCAAATAACTGGCGCTGAGAAATATCCCACAATGAGCGTTCTCCACTATAGATTCAAAACGAAAGCCTGCGCACGACTACAACTTCCCAAGTATATTAGGTACTTCAAATAATTGTCAAAAGAAAAATCATCACACTCTCAATAAGCTCTTGTTACAGATGAGCTACATACGCTATACTTCAAGATATACAACCCGTCCTATGTAAGGAGGAAAGTCGATGATACAAGCTATCAAGCCCATAAGACGCTTACTATTTATCCTCTGTCTCATACCAGGAATTTTGGTTGCATGTAGTAGTAGTTCATCATCGGGAGGTAGCTTGACTGGTGTAACCTGGCAACTGACAGATGTAAAATTTGATGGCCAAAGCACCAACAGTATAATCAGCGAACCCGACCTGTATACCATCACATTTCAAACCGACGGCACTGCGAACGTCAAAGCAGACTGCAACTCAGCACATCTCAGCTACACCACTAATGGCAATCAACTGACCATCAAAGCTGGCCCAATGACACTTGTATATTGTGGAACCGCTTCTCTCTCCAATGAATTCGTGCAAACGCTAGAACAAGCAACCACTTACACTGTGCAAGGAAGTACCCTCACTATCAATTCTGGCTCTAATGGCACCATGAATTTCAGACAGGGCTAGTCAAACTGTGATGCAATAATGAACCTGGACAATCATAATACTCTGTTAATCTTGTTTTGACTATATGAAATGTAGGGACACCCCTTCTCCTTGCGTCTCACCTGACCCGTAGGGTAGCTGTGGAGCAGCGTTGGTGAGACGGATAGGCGCCAGCGGGTGTCCTGCCCATCATGCCATATAAAGCTTATAGGTGCCGATGTATCGCGCACATCGCCGATGTATCGGCCCTCGCTGGATTTTCTGATAGCTCACCTAATGTGTTATAGTTCATTATTGTCCTTGAATAGCCTGTTGCTTATATCATTCGTATACAGGCTCGTACGAGAGTTCCATAACTCCTGAAGGATATGTCCTGGCGTTTACAAGCGAAAGCTTCACCCTGTGCAAGATGCCATGAAAGAGTGACTTGCCACTGCCTAAAACAATCGGAAAGACTAACAACTGATATCTATCAACCAGGTCAAGATTGGTAAGTGTTTGCACAATACTTGCGCTTCCATAAATCACCATATCACGCCCAGGCTCCTGCTTCATCTTTGTAATCTCAATTGGCTCGATCTCATGTAAAAGTACTGAATTGTTCCACTCTACATGAGAGAGAGTTTTCGAAAAAACTACTTTGCGCATAAAATTCAATTGCTGAGCATATTCAGCCATACCCTTTGGTGATGAGGGATCGGTAGCGACCTGTGGCCAATAGCTTTCAAAACCTTGATATGTCTCCCGTCCAAACAGCGTCGTGTCTACCGTCTTTTGCAGCTCGGACTCATAATTTGCCAGTGTTTCATCAAAGAACTCCTCCATCCAATCCATTTCTCCATGAACCCCTGCAATGAAGCCATCAAGTGTTACCCGCTCGCTGACAATAATTTTTCTCACAAATGCTCCTATCTCTGGTTAAAATATTGCCTGCAAATTGCAAGTACATATCCATTCTACTTCCAAAACAATCAGGCAAAATTGGATATGTATATTACACCACTGGATGGATATGCTGGTATATTTTATTGTGAAGCATCATTTGATAAGGTGTAACAAAGATTCGTATTTCTTTGTAACTAAGACGAATGGAACGATTGTCTACATCACTCATGGCCGAAATCCATGCTCTGAACGCGCTGCAGCACTCTGCAACTCTGAAGCAAATGCTACGTATAAATGGCGACATCCGTAGAGAAATGCTTTTTCGCCTTCACAAACATTGCGCATACAACTAAAGATAATGCTATGTTAACGAAGAATTATGCAAAAGAGAGACTTAGATGAAGGAAAGGAATATGCACTATGGCGAGCAAAATTGATACCGTTGGGATTTCTCCTCCGACTGGTGAAAGCGCAAGTCGTGAGTAGCCTGCGTTTTGATTGGATCATGGTCGTGGTCTCCATCTGGTGGCTCGGCGGACTCTTCATCGACGGGTGGGCACACAGCAACATCCCGCAACTGGAGACGTTCTTCACGCCCTGGCACGCTGTTTTCTATTCTGGTTACCTTGCAGTAGCTTTTACCCTGCTGGTGCAGATTCTCTTGAATTTGCGTCAGTCAGCAATCAGTGCTGGTGACAGCACGACTTCACTGATAACACTCGTACGGAAAAGCTTGCCTGGTAATCGCTGGCTGGATGCGATCCCGATCGGCTACGAACTCTCAGTGCTGGGCCTGGTGATTTTCGGCATTAGCGGCATCGGCGACCTGACCTGGCATCTCATCCTGGGCATTGAGCGCAGCACCGAAGCATTGCTCAGCCCAACACACCTTGGGTTGGCGCTGGGAATTGGTCTTGCACTGAGTGGCCCATTACGCGCCGCCTGGCACAGACCGGATAAAGCACCATCCTGGCGGCAACTCGGCCCCGCCATTCTCTCGCTCACATTTACATTCTCACTGCTGACCTTTTTTACAGCATATGCCTCACCCTTAATCGCGCCCTGGCCGATTATTAATACGAGCAGTTCGCCTACACGTGGCATCACCGAGATCTTACTCATCACGGCCTTGTCGATGAGTTTTGTGTTGCTGGCACTGCGACGCTGGCGGCTGCCTTTCGGCACCTTTACCTTCATGTTCGGCCTCAATGGAACGCTGATGGTGGCCTTCTCTCCCCACTCAGTGCTGGTCTCGATCCCAACCGCTTTGCTGGGAGGCCTCGCTGCTGATCTCCTCTACCGCGTCTTACAGCCAACAGTGGATCAACCGGCCAGCGTTCGTCTCTTCGCTTTCCTGGTACCCGCGATGTTCTACACCTTGTACCTGATCGATCTGGCCATTGTAGGCCCGATCATTTTTCAAAGCGGCATCCTCTGGTCCGCGCCTTTCTGGGCTGGTACCCCGGTGATTGCAGGCATTACTGGTTTCCTGCTAAGCTTCGTCATGCTCCCGCCAGCGATAGATGTCGATGAGAGGAATGAGCCTGAGATCTAGCTTGAAGAGCTTCTCACGATATCACAATCTGACCACATCCCAATAGCGAAACACATGCATTGTGGAAACATGTAAGCAGTGTTGGTTACATCAACACTGCTTACATAACTTTTTGCCTACCATGTGTGAATTGAACTTGGAATAGCTGGTCTCTTATCTTATAATTTGAATCCTCCTTCCCAGATTGCCCAGGCCGCCAAACGAATCTTGTATATCCTGCGCAGAGTTGAATGTTTTATCCGGTAGGTGATCAATCAGACCCATTATTTGCTCATTAGCGCCGTTTTGCTGTGCGAGTTGCTTGAGCTGGTCTTTGCCAATCGGATAAGGAAGTTGGTTCAACAATTGACTAATCTGTCCAATATCAAAGCTCATGCTGTCACCTTTCTTTCTACAACGAGTATCCTTGTACACTCATTCCAAATGAGAGCCTTTTGTCATCTATGGCCATTCGGTATACGCTCATGACAAAGAACATAGTTCAACGATATCTCACACTATCCCAAACGTCAACCCCAACTTCCTCAGCCACGCGATAAGCAATAGCCGTGCGATGAGAGCGCAGATGTAATTCCGCTTGCAAATCCAGCGGCAAGAGTTCAGGCTTCTGGGCTTCCACAATTTGTGTTTTTTGTAAATTGCTGGTTGATAGAAGCAAGATTGTTGGATAGCTAATGTTAGTTTTATTCTGATATTTCGTTGTAGGTGATAGGGTAAAAGCATATGTAAATTCGTGAGGGTCACGTCATGCACCAGTATCCACCACAGCCAAAGCAAGAGTTCTGGCAACCATACCTGATGCAGCCTCAACAACCTCAACAACCGCCAAAGCGCAATATAGGCAAGTTCTTTGCCATCAGCTGTGGAGCGTTGGTTCTGGTGATTATCATCATAGCGGCCATTGCGCATGTAGGTAGTAGTAACCTCTCATCTGGCAATAATGCAGCTACGATAGGTCAGCGGCTCACGGTCGTCACCCCATCAGGCATACTATTTGGTTCCCAGCCCTGCCCATCTGCTGTACAATCCAGTGCTCACTGGGAGACGATCACAGGTATAAGCTCCACACAGAAGGTGGAGGGGGTAACGTGCGGTTACCTGATGGGTGTTCCCTCACTACAAACCGTGGTTAAGGTTCGCTATGGAGGCACCGATAGCCTGCTGGACATCAATGTCTATACGAACATCATGAGCATGCACCCATCACGCATCTTTCGCCTCCAGGGGCTGCCTCACGGTGATGTGAGTATCAGCAACTACAATACGCTTCTGGTGGGTGAAATTGAACTGAAACCTGGCCAGCAAGCAGGTGCCCCAACCACACAAGTGCAGCAAGACCTCTACCGCGAATTCAAATGGTCGGATAGCGCCGGAACGCTTGTGCAAATCGCTTTTCCTGGCCTCTATCCTGATCTGACACGCTACCAGGCTGAATTCGAGCAGCGCGAGGTGAACACAGGCCAGGGATATCAGCAATGGCGGCTGAGTGCCATCACAACCGCTCAATATTTTGCCGAATTCGTCCTCAGATGGGATTCAAATACACCAACAACAATAATAAGTGGTGGTGGTACGCACGATGCGAAGGCGATCATCCTGCTTAAGAACGCATCCGCGGGTAGTGCAACGATCAAGCTCTCACTGAGTCGTTTGGAACTCAACACCAATGGAGGCATTTGGGAGGTGACAGATGTCGCAACAGATGGCATGACCATCACCTCTCCACAAAACGCGCAACAGTTGACCAGTCCCGTACAGGTGACAGGAGTCGATAGAGCTTTTGCCGGAAAGCCAACCATCATCAGAGTCTTCGATCATGATCTAACCCAGATTGGTCAGGCTACCATGAATCAGTCAAATGGCATAGGAAAGTCAAACATTGCGACGAGTATCTCTTTTTCGTCGAGCTTCCAGGGCGAGACGCAGGAAGGCATCATCGTGCTATACGCCTACACAGGAAATCATGTTATTGCCGGAGCCGTTATGGTGAAAGTGTTACTGAGTGCTTGATTAGATTCAAGCCGTCCCAAACGTCAACCCCAACTCCCTCAGCCACTTGCGATACGCAATAGCCGTGCGATCAGAGCGCAGATGCAGTTCCGCCTGCAAATCCAGCGGCAAAAGTTCAGGCCGTCTGCGATTCCACAATTGGCACATCCTGCAACGTAATCATATCCTCGAACTGCTGCGTCTCTTCATCAGGAACGTTCTCGTAGTCCTTCGCAACATAGGTCCATGCGATCGAAGAGAGTTCTGACACTGGCGTCACCGTAAAATACATCGCGAATTTTGGCCCCGCCGAAGACTTCACGATATCGTCCTCGCAAAAGAACCTAACCAGGGATTCCTAGAGAAGCACATACCTTGCTGGAACAGGTAAGTTTGAGCCAGTTCAGAAGAACTTCAGCAAGCTCTTTAACTCCAACCTCTACAGATTGAATGGGCTTGCTATAATCAGCCGCTTTCACGAGCATAGATGGCTGCTTGTGTGCGGTCGCTCAGACCCAGGCAGCTCAGTATGTTTGAGATGGGATTTTTGACAGTTCCCTCGCTGGGATATGTCAGTCCTGTCATCTACGAGCAACAGTCGCAATGAATTTCCCCGTTCGCTGTCTTCACAAAAGCGGTTCAAGTTCAAGCAGCATGGTCCGGGGATTTTCGAAGGACAGGCCATTCATGGTGATAAGCCCAGTCATATTTTGTGATCTTATTGTGTCATCCCTTACATACTTTGTGAACGCTTTGTGATACGAAAATGTTAAAAACCAGTTAATGGTGAAAGAGACGAACCTGCTAGGACGATTTCGCGAAAGGAGGTTGCAATGCGCGATCTCATCAGCCTGCATGTGAATGGCCAGCGCTACGAACTGGCCGTTTTACCGCATCATACATTACTTGAAGTCCTGCGCGAAGACATGGGATTGTCTGGCACCAAACACGGATGCGAACTGGGAGAATGCGGCGCCTGTACCGTGCTCGTCGATGGAGTACCAGTACTTTCTTGCCTGACTTTACCAATCGAGGTTCAGAACAGTGAGATTACTACGATTGAGGGATTGGAAAAGAATGGTAAGCTTCATCCATTGCAGGAAACATTCGCGGAGTTAGGCGCTGCGCAATGTGGCTATTGCACTCCTGGCATTTTGCTCGCAGGCGCTGCTCTTCTGCGAGAGCATCCGCATCCTACACGCGAGCAGATGAAAGAGGCACTCACGGGTAACCTTTGTCGATGCACAGGGTACACGAAGATCTACGAGGCGGTCGATGCTGCATCTGAACGCCTGCATGCAACAGGAGGTGTATCATGACGATCAGAGAACGTGTTGATAGAAGTATTGAACGTGATACGTCTCGCTCCTATAAGTATGTAGGGGCGCCGCTTCCTCAAGTTGATGCCTATGCGAAGGTGACGGGACGAGCGATCTATGCCGATGATATCATTCTTCCTCGAATGCTGTATGGGCGGCTGTTGCGTTCGCCTCATCCACATGCGCGCATCGTCTCGATAGAGACAAGCCGTGCATTAGCATTGCCGGGAGTGCTGGCTGTCATTACTGGTGAGGACTTGCCACAACGTTTCGGCATTCTCCCATCTAGCCAGGATGAATATGCCCTGGCCATTGATAAAGTGCGCTATGTCGGCGATCCTGTGGCAGCGGTTGCGGCGGTAGAGCCCGATATGCTCGATGAAGCCATCAAACTCATACAGGTGGAGTATGAGATATTACCAGCGCTTATGACGATTGATGAAGCTCTGGAACATCCAGAAGTCAAGATTAACGACGAGGCGCGTATTGGCAATATCCATAAAGCTGTTTCCTATGAGTTCGGGGATATGGAGGCAGGTTTTGCGGAAGCCGATTATGTGCGCGAAGACTGGTTTTTCTATGAGGGGAATAATCATGCCCCCATGGAGGAACACGCGTGTGTAGCGAACTGGGAGCCAAACCCACATGATCCATGTGGTGGCAAACTCACGCTCTGGTCCTCTACGCAGACTCCCCACTATGTGCATCGCGAATTAAGCAAGGTCATGGGATTGCCACAATCGCATGTGCGCGTAATAGCTCCTCATGTAGGAGGGGGCTTTGGTGGCAAGAGCGATCCCTTTTCACATGAAATGTGCGCTGCTGCATTGTCACGTCGTACTGGTAGACCAGTTAAAATAACATGTACACGTGAAGAGGTCTTTTTGACACACAGAGGACGCCACCCTGTCAAAATGTGGATCAAGACAGGCGTCAAAAAGGATGGAACGCTCTCAGCCATGCATTTCCGCTCGTTTCTCGATGGTGGCGCATATGGCTCTTATGGTATCGCCACAACATACTATACTGGTGCATTACAGACAGTGACCTATAAGCTGCCCTGTTATAAGTTCGAAGGGATGCGGCTGTTTACCAACAAGCCTCCATGCGGCCCTAAACGCGGGCATGGCACGACGCAGCCTCGCTACGCAGTTGAGGTGCATCTCGATAAAATAGCCCATGATCTCGGCTTCGATCCGCTTGAGCTACGCAGGCGTAACTTGATTGAATCATATACGCGTACCGTGAACGGCTTGCGTATCACCAGTTGTGCGCTTGGCGAGTGTCTGGATGCGGTAGCCGAGCGCTCTGATTGGAACGAAAGTCGAGCGCATCCAACCCTCGGGGCCGATGTATCGGGCCAATCGCCGATTGATCTGCCCAATGATCCTAAAATAGGTAATGCTTCTGCAGCATCCATGAAACGAGGTCTGGGCTTAGCTGCATCTTCGTATATCTGCGGCGCGGGCAAGCCGATTTACTGGAACGATCTGCCACATTCGGCAGTGCAGATACGCCTCGATCGCGGTGGTGGCATCACCGTGTATTGCGGTGCAACAGATATTGGTCAGGGTTCGACCTCTATGCTCGCATATATCGTCGCGGAGGAATTAGGCGTTCCTCCAGATCATATTCACGTGGAGACCGCCGATACGACACTGACGCCGGTCGACCTGGGTTCGTATTCCAGTCGTGTCACCTTCATGGCCGGTAATGCTGCTATAGCAGCGGCACGGAAATTGAAGGGTCAACTCTTCGAATTAGCCTCAGAACAATTGCATGTGCCTGTTGAGAATCTCGCAGCTGCTGAATGCCTGATTTATGATGAAAATGATCCTGGAGTGGCCTTGCCCTATGTAAAGGCCGTGCAGCTGACAGAGGCAAGATATGGCGCGCTGGTAGCCGCCGGATCGTATGCTCCACCAGAAGACATGCATGGTGATTATAAAGGTGCAGGCGTTGGGCCTTCTCCGGCATATTCCTACTCTGTGTGTGTTGCGCAGGTAGCAGTCGATATCGAGACAGGTGAACTGGTTGTCGAAAAGCTCTGGCTGGCGCATGATGTTGGCCAATCTATCAACCCGCTGCTCGTCGCAGGCCAGGTTGAAGGTGGTGCGTATATGGGCTTTGGTGAAGCGACGATGGAGCAACAAGTTTTTCGTAAAGGACGGCATAAAATACCATCGCTGCTGGACTATAAACTGCCTACAACCCTGGATACACCTGAAATCGAGACCATTCTGATCGAAATCCCTGATCATGAAGGCCCATTTGGTGGCAAAGAAGCGGGACAAGGTCCCTTGAATCCCGTCATCCCCGCGATTGCTAATGCCGTTTTTGATGCAGTGGGAGTGCGCATTGACGAAACGCCGATTACGCCAGACAAGGTGCTCAAGGCATTGCGGGCCGAATTACCTGGCGCACGTTCCACGCAGCGTCCCCAGGTCGAACCGATTGAAGTTCCTTCTCCCTGGCCAACACGACTGATTACCTGGCAACCTGATACAGTCACTCCTAGCGCGAAGGATGGTATATAATGCTGCGACTCCCACCATTTCGTTATCTGGCTCCGAATTCAATGGAGCAAGCTGCGAATATGCTAGCTCAGGAGGGAGAGCAGGCTATGCTTGTTGCTGGAGGTACGGACCTGTATCCCAATATGAAACGACGCCAGTTCACACCGCAAGTCTTGATAGGGTTACATGGTCTCGCAGCGCTAAAGTACATCAGTGGCTCTGCAGAACAGGGCATGCGTATTGGCGCAGGTGTGACATTGGCCGAACTGGCAAATCATCCCGTCATTCTTGAGCGCTATACAGCTCTGGCTACAGCAGCTGGTTCTGTTTCAACACCTCAATTACGCAATATGGGCACGATAGGAGGCAACGTGTTATTGGATACGCGCTGTAACTATTACAATCAGACAGAGTTCTGGCGCAATTCAATAGGGTACTGTATGAAGAAGGATGGTGAAGTCTGCCTGGTTGCTCCTGGCAGCCCTCGTTGCTGGGCGATCTCTTCAGCCGACACAGCGCCTGTACTGGTGAGCCTGGACGCGCAGGTGCGATTGGTGAGCGTGCGCGGAGAGCGTAGCATACCTGTTCGGGAGTTGTTTCGCGATGATGGGATGAACCCTTATACCAGGGCCAGAGATGAAATACTCACCGAGATTCTCCTACCGCCTGCTGGCTGGCGCAGTGTCTACCTGAAATTACGCCGTCGCGGCTCGTTCGACTTTCCCATCCTGGGAGTAGCGGTAGCCCTGCGCTTTGCAGCCGACAGGACAGTCACTGAGGCGCGTATCACCTTGGGAGCCGTGGCATCTCACCCAGTCGAGGCAACGGAGGCTGCGGCACAGTTGGTGGGTCAACCGCTCTCTCCCGAACTGATCGATGCAGTGGCAGTAGCTGCCGCCAAGCGTGCCAAGCCGCTGGATAACGCCGATCTGACGATCAATTATCGCAAACAGGTGACGCCCGTTTTTATACGACGTGCACTCAGTCAACTTGTGGAGGTCTCACCATGTCTCAACTAGAAACTGCTTCCCGTCAGCGTATCGAAGCACACCAGGTCTCCCGGCTCCAGCTTGGTCTTAAACAGATCTTGCCCCACAACGCCTTTTATCGGGAAAAACTGCTGCAAGGAACTGCAGCACCGACCATCGCGCGGCTGGAAGATCTTGCCAGTTTGCCCTTTACAATCAAGAGCGAACTGCTCGCTGATCAAGAACAGCATCCCTTATTTGGGCGCAATCACACCTACCCGCTCAGCGAGTATATTCGCTTTCATCAGACCTCGGGTACCGCGGGTCATCCATTGAAAATCCTCGATACCCAGGAAAGTTGGGATTGGTGGGCCGTGTGCTGGACCAGTGTGTACCAGGCAGCAGGTGTAGGAAGGGATGATATTGTCTTCCTGGCCTTTGGCTTTGGTCCATTCATTGGTTTCTGGTCAGCCTATGAGGGAGCTAAGCGACTGGGTGCGCTCACGGTTCCTGGGGGCACCATGACTTCGCTCGAGCGGCTGCATGTGATCCAGGAGCTTGGAGCCACCGTTGTGGTGTGTACGCCAAGCTATGCGCTGCGGCTGGCCGAAGTGGCGCAGGAGCATGGTATGGATCTGCAGGAGTCGAGTGTCCGTGTAACCATCCACGCGGGTGAACCAGGCGCCTCCATTCCTGCAACGCGGAAACGCATTGAGCAGGCATGGGGGGCCAAGACGTACGATCATACAGGCATGACAGAAGCGGGTGCGTTCGGCTTTGCCTGCTCAGAGCAGCAAGGAGTCCATGTCATTGAGAGCGAATTTATCGCAGAGATTCTTGACCCTCACACCGGCAAGCCCGTGAAGGAGGGTGAGGGGGGCGAGCTCGTCTTGACCAATCTCGGGCGATGGGGCTATCCCGTCATTCGGTATCGCACGGGCGATCTGGTACGACACGGCGGCTATGGCTGTGCCTGTGGCCGCAGCTTGCTCCTGTTGCCTGGTGGGGTATTGGGGCGAGCAGACGACATGCTGATTGTGCGCGGCGTGAACGTCTATCCTTCGGCATTGGCAAATATCCTGCATCTCTTTCCTGAAGTGACCGAATACCGGATCATTGTGACGAAAAATGGGCCATTGGATGAGATTGCGTTGCAGGTGGAATGCCCTGCGGCACTGGTCCCGGTGCTGCAGGAACGACTGCACCAGGACCTGCGTTTACGCATTCCTATCGAGGCGGTGGAGCTCGGAGCGCTCCCTCGCTTCGAGTTGAAGGCCAAACGCGTCGAGGACCGCAGGCCTCGTGAAGCGTCTCTCAGATGAACACGAAAGGAGGTTGAAGCATTCGCAACCCTGGTTCCTCGCCTCCTCTCCAGCAGGGAAATCTCTTGGCAGGAGACGAGGAGATCTTGATGTGTGCTCCTGGCCATACAAAGACAGCTTACCTAGAGGTGGGATGATGGCAGAGGAGCACTGTGTAGCGTCAACCCGACTCAGTCGGAGAAGGAGGCTCAATATGGCATCGGATTTTGTGGCTCAAGGAAGAACCTCTGCACAGCTCGATCCCGGCATGATCATTGCTCGCCAGGACAGAATTACGGTGTGGGCGCTTCCCGCAGCAGCTTTCGTGGTGATAGGCGTGGGCTTCATGTTCACGTTCTACGACATCTTTGACATCAACGTATCCTTTATTCAGACCTGTACACAGATCGTGCCCGGGTGTACGCCGGCGATTGCCTCGCAAAGCATTGGTATACCGGTGCTGCTCAATCTGATAGGCTATGTGATTGGCGCCGTGGGCTTAAGTGTGATAGCGGATCGTTTCGGACGCCGCTACGCCTTGATGCTGACCCTGCTGGTCATGTGCGTGGGCTCGTTGTACACAGCGTTGAGCGGGGACATCGTCAATTTTAACATCTCACGCTTCATTACCGGCATCGGGATTGGTGCCGACCTGGCGGTGGTGAACGCCTATATCGGCGAGATGTCACCACGGGGAAGACGTGGCAGATACACGTCGTTGATCTTCATTGCTTCCTCATTAGGAGCCTTCGTGGGCATCTGGCTCGGATTATTGCTCACGACGCCAGCAACGCCTTTTCCTCTGGGGCTGCCTTTCGCATTGGCGGGCCCGTCTTTCGCGAACGGGTGGCGCCTGATGTATCTCTTTGGGGCGCTCTTTGCCCTCATTGGCATCATCTTGCGCTTCACCCTGCCCGAGACACCACGCTGGTTGGTTCAGAATGATCGTCTCGAGCGGGCGGACGCGATCGTGAGCCAGATGGAAGCACGCGCCTCGCGCAAGCAACCTCTGGCGGAGGTGACAGCTGCCGTGTCACTGCAGCGGGAAAAGAAAATGAGCTATGCGGAGATTTTCGGCAATTCCCTCTACGTGCGGCGTTCGTTGCTTTTGCTCGTGGTGTGGTCGTTGGCATATGTGACGGTCTATACGATTGCGGCAGGCTTCACGACGGTGCTCACTTCGCTGGCCTATCCGCCACCCGAGGCAGGCCTGATCGCTGCTCTGGGCACCTTTGGGTTCATTGCGTGCGCGATCTTTGCCTATTACTTTGGCGAACGTCTGGAGCGCAAGGTCTGGCTGCCCATTGGAGCGGTCATTACGCTGCTTGGGGGAATCCTCATCGCAGTATCAGGACTAGCTGTACCAAACGAGATCCCGTGGGGTGTCTTTATTGGGGCATTCATCGTGTTTTTCGGCTTCAACATCTGGGTACCCATGACCTATGCGTGGTCAGCCGAGAACTTCCCAACGCGCGCGCGGGTATCGGGCTTCGGCCTGGTGGATGGCATTGGACACGTCGGTGGAGGCATTGGCCTGCTGCTCATTGTACCAATCCTGCCGCAGATTGGGGTCCTCCCCTCGTTCTTGCTGATTGGAGCCTTTCTGGTTGCCGCAGCGATCGTCGCGCAGTTTGGCGTCGCGACGCGTGGGAAAGAACTCGAAGTGATCTCACCGTAGGAGCCCAGGGCTGCCAGGATACTGGATGGATAGTACAAACGGGATGTGAGGCGGCTGTTTGAACAGGGAAGTGCCTCTATTGAGCATCTGTGCAAACAGCTGCATCCCGCTCCAGCGGCTTTCCTGAAGCCATTCCCGGTACAACGGTTAAGCGTCAATGTGGCTCAAGTCCGCAGGTTATTCCCTTTGCCACACGCAGCTTCGCATCCTAGATAGTATGTGTGCTGGCAAAAGCAGGTTCGACGATAGAAGAGAACGATCTTGTCAACGAGGCCCTTGCCGGCGTGGTAGCGAACGGCTTTAAAATACGTGTGCCTATTATCATAGAAAGGAGCACATCACGGTGAATCTCAATGGGAAAGTGGCCATTATCACGGGAAGTGGAAGAGGAATAGGACGGACTTATGCTGAGGCATTGGCTCACGCTGGTGCTGCAGTTGTCGTCAACGATATTGATGCTCACCTCGCCCAGGAAACAGTCGAGGCTATCACTGAGACGGGAGGGCACGCACAGTCGGTTGTCGTTCCAATAGGCAGCGCTGAGGCCGCAGACGAATTGGTGAAACGCGCGGTTGAGGTTTTCGGTCGCCTCGACATAATGTGTACCAATGCCGGCATTTTGCGTGATCGAGTGCTCTGGAATATGACTGACGAGGACTTTGACGCAGTCATTGAGACGCACTTGCGTGGGACATTTACGTGTGCGCGTGCCGCTGTACGCCACATGCGCGAGCGGGGCGAGGGAGGGCGGCTCGTGCTTATTGCCTCTATGGCAGGACAGCGTGGCAACTTCGGTCAGACGAACTATGCTGCTGCTAAAGCGGGCATCGTTGCATTTGCTCGGACATGGGCTATGGAGTGTGCAAAGTACCATATTACTGTCAACGCTATTGTACCTAATGCGATAACGAAGATGACTGCTACCCTCCCAGGAATGGCCCAGTATGCTGAGGCAGTGCAGCGAGGAGAACCACTTCCCTCAGCAGTTCGGATGGGTATAGGGTTAGGTACACCACAGGATGTCACCCCACTCCTCGTATTTCTTGTCTCTGACGAGGCGAAGGAGATCACTGGACAATGTATAGGGCTTGGCGGCGATAAACTCTCATTATGGTCACACCCACAGGAGATTCGCATCGCCTATCGTGACGGGGGTTGGACGGCAGAAGCAATTGCCCAGGTGTGGGACAATTCTGTTGGTCAGCAACTAGAGTCCTATGGTATCTCTTTTGCTCGGCATTTGCGGCCTTGAACCAGCTCATACTGGATGAAGCGCGCGTGAAGCGTCTGGCGCAACTGCATCTTGTGACCAGTGTTCGACGACACTGGACTGCCCAAGGAGAGGATTAGACATTCGTGAAATGGGATGTCGAACTCTGAGGAGAGTAGATATATATGCGAATACGTCTTCTTCCATACTGTCATGTTTCAAGCCGTCCCAAACGTCAACCCCAACTCCCGCAGCCACTTGCGATACGCAATAGCCGTGCGATCAGAGCGCAGATGCAGCTCCGCTTGCAAATCCAGCGGCAAAAGTTCAGGCCGCTGCGATTCGACAATTGGCACATCCTGCAACGTAATCATATCCTCGAACTGCTGCGTCTCTTCATCAGGAATGTTCTCGTAGTCCTTCGCAACATAGGTCCATGCGATCGAAGAGAGCTCTGATACTGGCGTCACCGTAAAATACATAGCGAATTTTGGTCCCGCCGAAGACTTCACAAAATACGCGGTTAAGGGACGCACAACTGTATACGTGTACGTCACATCTGCGCCACGCCCCGAGCCATCTGGATCAGGTTGCCAGACAACGATATCTTTGGCTACCACACCATCTGCTGAAATTTCAGCCTCGTAATCACTTATCTCCGGGTGTGAAGGATCTCCTAAATACCCCTGGTGTACAAACGGAAAATGGGTCACATCCAGAAAATTCTCTACCGCTCGCGGCCCGCTGGCGTTATAGTGATACGGGCCGCAATGCACTTTATGAAAAGAAGCATCATCCCATTGCAGAAAAGGGGGTATATCTTTTACTGGATTGCCGAGTGTAACCCATATCCAATTATACTTTTCCTGCGCCTGGTAAACTTTCACTCGTGCTCTGGCGGGAGGCACCTGGTCCGGATGAGCAGGAAATCGAACACACTGCCCTTCCCCGTTATATGTCCAACCATGATACGGGCAAATGAGCGTCTCATCTTCCACTTTACCCAGTGAGAGCCTTGTGCCCCTGTGCAGGCAGAGATCGCGCCAGGCGTGAATCTTGTCTCTAACGCGCCACAGCACGATATCCTCTTCTAACAGACGCACAGCCATGGGGCTGCCCTCTTTGAGATCAGGAGCATATGCTACTACATGCCAATCATTGAGTAGAACGGGATCATTCAGCATTGATGTTCCTTTCGTTGCTCAGATATCATTAGTCCATCTAGCTGGATTTCTGGTAATGTAGGGGCATCCCTCGCGGATGCCCTGTTTTCCTCAGCATCGACTTCACGATCAGTCCTGGCACCCTGGGCTAGTGGAAGCTTGATGGTAACCGTCGTTCCTTGATCAGGCACACTTGACAATGTCAGGGTCCCTCCGTGCGCCTCTGCAATACTTCTTGCGATGGAAAGACCAAGACCCGATCCTCCAGCCTCGCGCGAACGTGCCTTATCAACACGGTAGAAGCGTTCGCCTAAATGTGACATATGCTCAGCAGCAATACCAATTCCTGTATCGCTCACCTTCAGAAAAGCGTTGGTATCTTTAACCTCTGCACTTATTGTAACACGCCCACCCGGTCGGTTATACTTGATGGCGTTATCAAGTAACACAAGAACAGCTTGTTCCAACAATGTGGGATCTCCAATCACCAGTGCTGAATCATCGAGATTCAACCTGCAAACTGATCCCTGTCTGATCGGCCAGAGCCTGAACTCTCCTCACATCAGCATAAGCTATATCTGTGAGATTGATTACCTCATGCTCACGGTGTGTTGAGTTATTATCCAGTCGAGCCAGCGTCAGCATGTTCGTGGCCAGATTCGACATGCGCTCAGTTTCAGTAACGATATCCTCCAACAATTCCGCATCCTCTGGCTCCAGATGTTCGCGGCTGCGCAGCAGGACTTCAGCATCTGCTCGCAACAGGGTCAGTGGGGTGCGTAGTTCATGAGCAGCATCACCAATGAAACGCTGCTGGTTTCTCCAGGCCAGGCGGGCTGGTTCCAACGCGCGATTCGACAGGAATAGCCCGCCCAGTCCGGCACCAAGCAATGTTAATCCCCCAATGCTCAGTAAGAGTATCAGTATCAAAGACAGCGCATCTTCCTGCACCTGGATCGAATCGCCTACAACCACCACTCCTAAATACCCATTGCCATTCGGGTTTGGCACCGCCTGCGCATAACGATAAATTTGCCCAATCTGTCCCCCTACATCAACCGTATCAGATGCCCAACCCACCTGTAAGGCATTCTTCGCGACAGTATTGCTGAGAAAAGCTGCTGGAAGTTGTGCCGTATCATTCGTTTGCACTAAAGTGCCATTCTGGTCAAAGCAAGCAACCATTTCATACATAGCTCCTCCCTGATCTGGGGAGGGAGGAGCAAATCGTCCTGGTGAGCCGAATGACGAACACGCGCGATCAGGTGACCCTGCGAGCCATGTAAACGCGTGATCACGAGCATGCGCTGAAGTTGCGCTTTCAACAGGAGAGAGAAGGAAGTAACGTGCTCCGAGGTACAGAATCACACTAAATATCACAAGTGCAGCACACAATACCAGGCAGTACCACAGCGTCAAGCGAATGCGCAGTCCCTGAAACAAAGCCGCCTCAGGCCCCTGCGAAAGGCGGCTTTTCCTTCGCCTCAAAGGCCACCAGGAGGGATCTCTCCACTTCATGCTGCTGCTCCTCTTGTCTTGTTATGCTTCAATCTTGTAACCAACGCCACGCACGGTCTTTATTAATGACTGTGAAAACCCCTGGTCAACCTTATCACGTAAATAGTGAATGTAAATGTCGACAACGTTCGAAAGCGCCTCCATGTCATATCGCCAAACGGCATCGACGATTTGTGTGCGCGTGAGTACCCGGCCTTGGTGCCGCATTAAATATTCGAGCAGAGCAAACTCTTTCGCCGTTAACTCAATGACTCGTCCATCACGGCGTGCCTCATGCCCCACCAGGTCAAGCGTTAAATCACCCACACAAAGTCGCGGATTCTCATCAAAACGTTGATCACGGCGCCGCAGCAAAGCGTTAATGCGGGCCAGCAGTTCCTCCATTGCAAACGGTTTAGTGAGGTAATCATCAGCACCTACATTGAGACCAGTCACACGGTCTTCCACAGACCCTCGAGCAGTCAGCATCAGAACAGGCGACATAATACGCTCTGCGCGCATCTGCCGGCAAACATCAATGCCATCGATACCAGGTAGCATGATATCCAAAATGACAACATCATACGTATCGCTCAACGCAAGATTAAGACCAGCATTTCCATCATGCGCAATATCAACGGAATGACGCTCTTCCAGCAAAACACGGCGTAGTAGATATGCCAATCGCTGCTCGTCTTCCACCACCAGTATATGCATTGGCCAACCCCTTTCTCCCAACGTAGTTGCCAGTTAATCATCAGGAAATCTAAACTTAGTGTACTATACCGCACAAAAATAGAAAACCCACCCTCTAAAATGTATACTGGCTTTTAGGCAAAATGGGAATTTCCTAGGCCCGATTATGCTGATTAACAAGCATAATCCGCGCACTGTAGGGGCAGATGTGATCGCGCCCACCGCCGATGTAGCGGCGCTTCGTTGCCAATCCACATTATCGACCCCTCCTTCGCATCAATCAACTTACCCTTTCACAATTCAGCCAAATTCCCCCCTTGTCATGCCGAACTCCCCTCTTGTCATCCTTGACTCCCTCTCTTGTCATCCTGAGCGCCAGCGAAGGATCTCCCGTCCCCTATCCGAAACGCCTCACTGCACTCCCATCACCGTACATCCGCCCATTTTCCGATACCCATCGGCTATATAGAGGCACAGCCAATTCAAGTGTTCTTGTATCTAATCCAGCCCTCCTCTTGATATCCTGCATCTTGAGGCACCCCATGGCCTTCTTGCTGATACGATGCCAGCAACCGCTCATGCATCTGCTCGAATGTAACTCCATCGATCTCACCCGACGCATACCGCTGGCGTAGAATCTCTAAAGCTGAAACATTTGCCGATTTAGAGCCAAAAATATCCGCCAACATCGGTCGTATTGTAGGCATAAGCAAACTGAGAATTGCCCAGGCCAGCCCAATTATCAACGCTATCCAGACTAACGTTCCCATTACTGAAAGAAGCAATCCAGGCCCCCCGAAAAATCCACCTCCCCACTGATGCCCATTCATCCAGTGATGTCCGAATCTATGCATGACCAACATCCTTTCACATAATGAGCAGCTACACTTGCTGAGTCGTAGGAGTGGATGGAGTGGACGGAGAACCTTGAACAGGTGCCCCCTGAATCACTCCGGTCACCTGCCCGGAAGAATCTACCTGCATTTCAATTTGTGCCTGCACCTTATTCGTTCCTACCCCAACGTTCGATAGTAGAGCAGACATACGCCAGCGTATCTCATTACTTCGTAAGTCGGTCAGGTATCCCTGATATAGTGGTCTCGCTGCATCCTGGCCAAGTTTCACCTGTGTCGAGGTAATCGATAATCCACTTCCCTGGCCGCCAAAGCCCTCTTGTGTACCCTGCAAAATAATTGTCAGAACCCCCTGCGCGCCATCACTCAAAGTTGCATTAACATGCAGTGTCACAGCGCCACTACTGTCTGGGCCGTTCTGTGCCAATGTTCCTTGGAACGAAGCTGTAAATGGGACAGAAAAGGGATTGCTGGTATTACCACCCTGAGATATTGAAGGCACTCGTTGCGTTGGAGAGGGTACTACTGACTGAGAGAGACTATTTCCAGAAGAAGCGCCATTGGCAACCGCATTCCATCCTGGTTGTAATGGGCCAGCAACCGTAAAGATCAACCCGGCCAGTATAGCCAATCCAAGCAGCGATGCCAGAATTGGGTGTGCTCGTCCTCGATCGTTAACTGGAACAAGCAAGCGCCAGCACAGCAATCCACCGATAAGAGCAATGCTCCCCCCGTAGATGACCAGCCCCCACCAGGTTTGTGTATCACTTCCCGTTGCGATTCCATGGACGGTAACAAGCCCATAAACGCCCAATGTGAGCACATGCAGTCGGCGCCACCAGGCATATCCAATCAGGGGACGCAGCCACGTGCTAATACCTATAGCTATCCCCAGATAAAGCGCCAGAATGCCAAGAGCCATCCACGTCGCCCTGTAATGGCTCACAAAAGGAATGAATACCTCGTTCCATCCAAAACGCGTAAAAGGATCAATCCATACCGCCAGGATATGAACACCAACAAATACGACACTGAGCAGAGTCAAAAAGTTATGCAGTTCACTATTGATCAGGCGAGGCCAATAGCTGGGCGACTGTAGCTGCATCGTCAGCGCCAACCCCACCGCCACCGCTAATGTGAGTAAAATGTATGCAGTAAACCCACCTGTTCGTGCTACATTCCAGGTCACTGTTTGCCAGATGCTCATAGCCCCTCCTTATATAAGCTCGACTGGCCTTAGCTCCAAACTTCCCCATATGTTATTATTATAGCTCAGTCCGCTGGAAGCATATATTTAGGAAACTCCAGATCCCGAAGATGGTTGCTGCCCGAAGCCCCCGGATCCAAAATTATTTCCCCCCTGTTGATCAAAGAAACCACCACCGTTAGAGGGTTGGGGTACAGGCGCCGATTGAGAAGGACTTACTTGATTCTGGGTTGCCGTAGTGCCAACCTGGTGAAACGCCACAAGCCCGCTCACCATACCAAATACTACCAGCGATGCAACGATCAGCCGTTTCTTGTATACATTCACAAGTTCCAACGCCTGAGTTTTTGGCATGCGCTCTTGTAACTTTGGCCTCGGATTTTGAATATTTTGTTGCCATTGCTGATAATGTAAAGCTGCTGGCTGCTGACTGCTATATACCTTGTCGGATTCACGCTCGTAGAACCGATTCTCTTGCGGCATCCACGCAAGTGGCTTTTCACCTTCGTATGGATTCGTCTGCATCTAGTCTCCTCTTCACAATTACATGCAAGTGCATCAAGCTAAGCTCACTCTCGACATGTTACCCTCTATCTCTTCAACTCCTGTATGCATGCCATACAAACGTCCTCCTAATAATTTTCCCATAGCAATACTCAAGCTTATTTTCCCAATCTACCCAATCATATGCCAGGCTGATTAAAATTCCATTGGAAAAACATGAGAATCTTCCAATAATTGCCCCTCAACTTTCATATTCATCCCCGCGTTTGTAATTCCCGCTTCGAGGGTTGTGCAAGAAGTCTTTGCTCCTCACGATTCCACTTGCGCGCCGACACGAACAGTTCGCGAAATGCTCGCAAGATTACCCTCAGCTTCGCTCCCGTAGCTTGCCCATGCAAGCGAGGCAGATGAATCACGCCAACTTCCTTGTAACTACATCCAGCACGTTGCAATCTGTACAACAATTCTGCATTGATCATTGCTCCGCGCGTTTCCAACGGATGTTGATGCAGAAATTCCGCATGCAGAAGTTTGAACGCGCAGTCCACATCCCGAACGTGAACATTCAGCACCCAACCGATCAGTTGATTCCATCCCCACGCATTAATCTTGCGCATCCACGAATCTTGTCGATCTATTCGATAGCCAATCACGGCGTCATACGTATCGATCAGTGGGAAAAACTCCTGTAAATCCTGAATATCAAATTGCCCATCAGAGTCCATAAAGAAGACCAGTTCCTTTGTGGCCGCTGCGAAACCACTCACCAGTGAAGATCCATAACCCTGATTCAATTCATGAGTAATGAGAAGAACGCGCGGATGTGCATCAACAATCGCTGCCACTATCTCCCCTGTTCTATCCGTGCTCCCATCATTGACAACCAGGATCTCGAAATCCATGCCCCAGGCATTCAATACATCCATGGCCACTTTTACTGTCCTTGCAATGATCTCCTCCTCGTTATATGCGGGTAGAACAACTGAGATACTATGGCTGCTTGCTGATTTACTCTCAATCACACTTGACTGCTCGTAACCGCTCGAAGCATATAATCCTCCACCATTTGATGTGAGATTATTGCCTTCATATCGCGCAGGTACCATGAACTGCGCATGTGCCTTACTCGCATTGCTCACAAACACCCATAAACTCATCCCCAGATAATTGATCGTCACCGTACCACAGATAGCAATCACTTTCGAAACATTCGCCCAGATCATAGGATTAATCAATAGAGGTTGCAAAGCATTACTGGCAAGCCACAGAATAATGCTGCTCCATCCTATACCCAACAAAGTGGTCACAACGAAACGCGCGACTTCTCTCCAGCTCGTTCTCTGTCGGTATCCAAAGGTCCAATATTTATTCAAGAGAAAACTGTTGACCGCGCCTATACTGTATGCAATAGCGCCGAAAATCAAGATCATCCGCGTACTGTTTGTCGGAAACAGTAGCAATAACATATTTAAGATCAGTAGATCCACTATCGTATTTAATCCGCCCACCAGGCCAAAACGAATTACTTGTCCCATCCAGCGCTTCCGTCCAGCACCAGCCTGATGGTCGGCTTTTTGCTCTTTAAGTTGAGATTGAACAGAATTGAGAGCTTCAAATGTTTCTTTATAATGCAAATCAGAAGTTTCTATCACGAATACATCCTCTCAAAAAAGTGCGTAGCCCTATATATCCTTAAACAACTTAATCCAGGCGACCACATGAAATGTAGGGATACTCCCTTGCGGGTATCCTGCTCTCGCGGGTGCCTTGCTCATCACACCGATATATCGCGTACGCCCATATATCGCGCACACCGCCAATTCACCGAGCCCTCCTCGGGTCCAATCAAACAACCGTAGGTGCCGATGTATCGCGCACACCGCCAATTCATCGGCCTTCCTCGGGGATGTTACCCTCACCTGGATCAATAATGTCAAAAGCATACAGGGCTACACATAACAGGTTCTATCAAGCGACACACAGACGGGCAAGTGTCTCTTTAGCCCCTCGCTAATGTAGCTTAGCAGGTGATGATGAAAATGCCATTGGAAGAAGATGAGAAAACTCTCATGCATTTTGGTTGCAACTTATGGTAGGCTTGATACAATACGATACATCATATCTCTTTCTGAAACTCATTTTTCAAGGGAAAAATAATCGTCAGTAGGGATTGGAAACAATGCGCGAACGGATGAAACTCAGTGTATTAAGTGCTCTGTTGCTACTTGCACTGGTATTTTCGGCCTTTACCACTGCAAATACCTTTGAAGCAGTACGAAATCTCCAACTGCAGAATCATGATGTCAAGGCAGGAAAGGTGAGTACGATTAGTGCCTGGATGACAGTTCCGGCTATCTCTCGTATTTATCACGTCCCCGAGTATTACGTGTATCGTTCACTAGAAATTTCCAGTCCTGTTTCGTACCACCATGTGACTCTGTATGAGATTGCGAATCGCAAACATCAACCTGTGGATCAAGTGATACATACCCTACAGCACGCCATTCTGATCTACCGTCAGCAGCATCCTGGCATCACAATGCCGTCGCGGGTGTATCATTCCTCAAAAAATCATCTAGCACCAGTATATGGGAGAGCAGAACCTTGAACACATTCTTTATCAGTGCTCTACAACAATATGGCTATCCGGCTCTCTGGTTGATCGTTTTCGTTGCTGCTATTGGTGCACCCATTTCCGGTAATTTGCTCCTTTATGCTGCAGGAGCCTTCGTCGCCTTTGGCGATTTCAATATCTTCATCCTGCTTCCTGTCGCCGTAAGCGCTGCAGTGCTGGGTGACAATATTGGCTATTTCATTGGCCGTTGGGTAGGAACTCCTCTGCTGAGTTGGTTTGAGAGACAGAAACGTTTTCAATTTATCTCGCCAACTGCATTGGCGCGAGGGCGCGCGTACTTCAGAAGCAAAACAGCATGGGCCATCTTTATCTCTCGATTTTTTATCGTCGCTCTTGGTGGTCCGATAAACTTTCTGGCAGGAATTGAGCAGTACCCGTTTCGAAACTTTTTGCTCTGGGATGTTTGTGGTCAGATACTAGGAGCAGCCATTCCTCTGAGCCTCGGTTATATCTTCGCTGAAAGCTGGGAGGAAGTGGCTGGTATTCTTGGAGCCTTTTCAGGCCTTTTTCTTGCTTTCCTTGCAACTATTCTGCTTTCCGTTCTCATGGTGCGAAAAATACGCCAGAGGAGGGCCTCTATCGCACTTAAAGTTGAGGAGAATATCAGTCTCCAACCAACGATGAGTGTTGTTGAACATGATACTAGCCCATTGCCCATCCCCGAATAAGAGAGCATAACAATGACAGTATCGAAACCCATCATTTTGATTCTTACTACCCATACGGGTGGTGGACATCTCAATCTTGCGCAATCACTGAAGGGAATGCTTGACTCACACTACAATGTTGCTATTGTGAATCCACAGTCTGAGGCTGTTGATCGTCGTTATACCTCAGCCAGCCGGCATTTTGTGAAGCTGTTAGAATGGCAATTCACTCTCACGGACAATACATTAGGCTCATTCTGCATGCAACAAGTGGTTACACTGCTTGACAATGGGCGCATACTCAACGCCATACAGCACATCCAGCCTCAACTTATGATAACAACACATGCACTCTTATCATATGCGGTTGCTCGTGCAAATGAGAGGAGCCGAAAACGCGTGCCTCTTGTATTTCAACTTACAGATCTGGGACGATTGCACATGACCTGGTTTATTGAGAAGCACGCTGATGCCTATCTTGCCCCAACAAGTGAAATCTTTGTTCAGGCCTTGAAAAAGGGTATCACCAGGGATCGCTTACACCTTACAGGGAGACCGGTACGTCACCAATTTTTAAATGTCCCTGTCAATGTAAAAGAGAAAACGCTCGCTATCCTGGGTTTTGATCCTGCGATCTTTACCATCTTTCTCCAGGGTGGTGCAAAAGGCTCAGCGGGAATCGATAGAACTATCAAGACTTTATTGCATATGGATATGCCGGTGCAAATAATCCTTGCAGTCGGCAATAATGAGACCATGGCATCACGTTATGTGGGTATCAAAAAAGTACGTGTGCTACCCTTTACTGAGACAATCGCTCCATATATGGCTTCCGCAGATGTGATAGCTGGCAAGGCCGGAGCTAGCTTTATCTCCGAATCGTTCATGCTAGAGAAACCGTTTATCGCGACAGCGTGCATTCCAGGCCAGGAAACTCCCAACCTTCAATTCATTAAGCGGCACAATTTGGGCTGGGTTTGCCTGGAAACAAGTGCCCAGAAAGAGGTTTTTGCTAGTATAACAAGCAACCCAGGTTTGATTACGGAAAAAGAGCGCAGCATCTGCGCTTTCAAAGCCTGGAATTTGCAGGCAAATCAACACATTGTCCCGCTTATTGATCAACTACTTTCTTCATAAAAAGATCGAGTGTTAGTAATCTGTACGGGAAACCTCGTTTTTCATCGCGCGCCAGTTTATTGTAGGCATGATCAGGCTTCTATCAATTTTCCCATGATTTTTTATGATATGTTCCATGAGTGATTCTAGCACAGACCCGTTTAAGAGATGCGGCTCGAGGCCGAGTTCAATGAGTTTGGTATGCTCAGCATTATAATAGTGTTGCTCCGCTTCAACGCGAGGGTTTGGAAGGTGTTTAATCTGAGCCTCCAGGCCGAACTGCTTGCTCTGCTCGACAACTGTTTCTGCCAGTTCAATAAGTGAAAACTGCTCCGTGAACTGGTTGAATACTCGATACTCACCTACTTGTGGCGGAGATGCAATTGACAGTTCTATACACCTGATAGTATCTCTCAAATTGATGTACCCACGAATTTGCTGACCATTGCCATATAGAGTAAGTGGATACTGGACTGTAGCCTGCACACAAAAGCGGTTGAGGGCTGTTCCATAGATCTGGTCGTAGTCGAAACGGGTTGCCAGGCGCGGATCTAGTGTAGTCTCATCGGTCTCAACGCCATACACAATACCCTGATTCAAGTCTGTGGCACGCAACCCCCAGATTTTGCAGCAGAACATAATGTTGTGGCTGTCATGCACTTTAGTCAGATGGTAGAAAGATCCTGGCTGCTTTGGGAAAGGTAAAATGTCAGAACGGCCCTTGTGATGGACTTCAATAAAACCTTCTTCAATATCAATGTTTGGTGTGCCATATTCACCCATGGTACCCAGCTTGACGAGATGACAGTCAGGTGCAAATTCTTTCATAGCGTAGAGTACATTGAGGGTTCCAATAACATTGTTTGCCTGTGTGAATACAGCGTGCTTGCGATCAATCATAGAATATGGCGCTGAGCGTTGCTCGGCAAAGTGTACAACAGCCTCAGGTTGAAATACTTGAAATACTGACGCAAGTGCTTCATAGTCCATCGTATCACCAATGCATAGCTGGATCTGCCGCCCGGAAACTTCTTTCCAGGCTGCGATACGTTCCTGCAGGCTGTAGATAGGAATCAAACTATGAAAGCCACATTCAAGATCGAAATGCCTGTGCATAAAATTATCATAGATAGCGACATCATGCCCTTTGCTAGATAGGTAAAGTGATTGAGGCCATCCAAGATATCCATCACCACCCAATATGAGAATGCGCATAGATCCTCCTGCAGCAAAGACGTTGTAGTCCTTATTCTCCCTTGCTTAAGGTTGGTTGTTTCTATAGTATTGCACTATGCTTAACCTATTAATAATAGGAATACGAATATCTCTCTAATGCCTTTGAGTATACCTTTTTATCATTGAAATTTCATTGGAAGAAGATGAGAAAATTCTAATCAATTGATAACATCAAGTGTGTTAAAATATCGGAAAGAACCTGACGAAAAAAGGAGATTGAAGTATTGTCTAAAATTTTTCCATTCCTCAATTCGAAATCACAGAGTAGCCCTATCATTATAGTTCCACTCCATAAGCCCGAAGAAGAAAGGGCTTTGGCTGCGGCCGCCCCTGCACAGCTCGTCTACAACAACGGCCCGTTGCTAACCGCTGTACAGGTCTATACTATCTTTTGGGGATCCGCCTGGCAGCAATCCCCGGCAAGCGATATGGCAACGAACTTAAATGGCTTCTTCGACTATATCCTGACAAGTTCTCTCATGGATCAGCTTGCAGAGTACAGCACTTCCGGACAGACCATTGGGCATGGCAGCCGCATCGGCACCACGACCATTACTACACCAGAACCAGGTTCAACAGTTGCAGACAGCGACATCCAGCAACTGTTGAATAATGGAATTGCCAACAACACCCTTCCACAGCCCAGTGCAAATACGCTGTATTTTGTGTATCTACCCAGCGGTGTTACTGTCACACAGGGCGGATCAAGTTCCTGTCAGGCGTTCTGTGGCTATCACGACAACATTAACGGACAAATCTTTTATGCTGTAATGCCCTATCCCGACTGTCAAGGTTGTACCGGCAGCCTGGCTGCATTTGACGCACTCACATCCACCAGTTCCCATGAACTGTCCGAAGCCATCACTGACCCAATTCCAGGGCAAGGATGGTACGATCAGAACAACGGTGAAATCGGCGACATCTGCGCCTGGAAAACAAAACAAGTAGGCAACTACACCGTCCAACTGGAATGGTCCAACAACGCCAATTCCTGCGTCTGATATAAAGCGCCCTAAATGCAAGGATTCGTCCCACTTGTTGGACACGGCTTGACTTCAAAAGTTGGAGACGGTGAAGATGTGGGTGAGAGAATGGCATAATAGAGGCGTGCAACTGGGTCAGGAATAGCGTTTGGTGCGCCAGTATCTTCTAAAGTAACGAGAAACTGAGTGTACTTGGGATACAGATCAGAATGATTTGTATCCACCGGAGTAAGATAATTCACAGCACCATTCGAGAGTTGCAATTCCCAATCTAGCGGGAAGATGCTTTCATTATTGGAACTTACTAACCAGGCATAATAGCTTTTACCAGCAGGCGGGGCAGGGAGATTGTTGAGCATGATCTGTAGTTGATTGTACGTATTTTTAGGGGCGTTAGGATCATGAATAAAGGTAATGTGTCCCACAGAGCCACTTGTCGCAGTAGGTGTCGTGGAAGTATTATTTGGGAAACGTTGTGAATACACAAAAAACGTACCAACGGCAACCAGTAACAATAGTACACATGTAATCAGGATGAAATACAAACCCTTACGCGATCGTCGTGGCTGCGCCGGTGGCAATGGCGATATGAGCTGTGGTTGCAATCGGCGATCTTCCTCTGCAGCAGTAAGAGGCGCTGGTGAGTTAGACGGCGTTCCTGAATATGGATAACCTGCTGCTTCAGTTGGTGTAAAAGGCAAAATTGTTGCAGCTGCAAGGGTAGGTGGATATGGCGTCAAGCCTGATATAGGAGATTTAGTTGGTTGGAGAGGATTGTATTCAGGTTGCGCGTTCACAATCTCAGGTTTACTCAAACTTGCAGGAACTGCTACTTTGAAAGCCTGCGCGAGCGCTATTGTCATTGCAGAGGCAGTTTGGAAACGCATATTTGGATCTTTGGCAATACTTCGTAAAATCACTCCCGAAAGCTCTGGAGATATGTTCGGATTAATGAGTGCTGGTGGAGGAGGCGTCTCGTGAACATGCTGCATCATAATAGCAAGCGGATTCTCACCACGAAACGGCGTAATGCCCGTCATTACTTCATACAGGATAATACCGAGTGAATAGAGATCAGAACGCTCATCAACAACATGATCCTGCGCCTGTTCTGGTGAGATATACAGAGGCGTGCCAACCCCGGTATGAGTAACAGTTGAAGAGCTTCCTCCCTGCAATTTCGCAATACCGAAGTCTGTCAGGATCGGCTCACCCATCGGTCTTGCTGTTGCAATGCGCTTATCGAGCAGTATATTTGCGGGTTTGATATCACGGTGTATCATCCCTTGTCTATGCGCGTAGTCTAGTGCAAGACTTACATAGGTAAAAAGATACACGACATCTATGGCCCCTGGGAAGCTGTCCTTTGCGCGAGGTCCCGCTTATAAATCCTGCCAGCGTGCCACCCTCGATATAATCCATCACCATATATGCCGCGGTACCTGATCCTCGCTCATCTGTAAGTTGAAAATCGTGGATTTGCACAATATTCGGATGATGGAGGGATGCAACAAATTGAGCCTCGCGCATGAAGTGCGTGACAAAATCAGGGTCACTCTGTAGATTAGCGTGCAGGAACTTAATTGCCACATTACGTCGTAATTGGGTATCACGTGCTTTCCAAACCTCTCCCATCCCTCCCTGTCCCAGGCGCTCTAGCAATTCGTATTTATCGAGCCGTTCTAGCTCCTTACTCATCGATTCTCCTCAGATATTCTGGGGTAGCGTAGGTGTAATAGCGAATGCCGCTAATTTCTGTATATCGTAGTGAACCTGTAAGACTCCAGGCACTACCTGGTTGCTCGAAGGATCGAGCTGACCTATATAGGCATAGGTAGCATTCTTCAACATATCGTCGAGCATGACCTGTGTCGATGGTTGTGAAAGTTGAACCGCATCCATTTTGACGAGCTGCTGCGCATCTGCTCGCACCTTTTGTTAACCACACTTTCGCATTATGCAGTTCATGAATGATCTTGCTAGCAAGTGCCCGCATTTGCGGCGTCGCATCAGGAGCGTCAACCACACCTTGTAGATGAAGTTGGATATGATCGAGATAGCCAGGAGGATTATGAACCAGGTCTTTCCCTTGTACTGCTGGGTCTACAGTAAGCAACGCGACTTGAGAAATTGTTGGGTCAGCAACCACTAGTCCTCCTGGCACATCAATATGCACATTAGGCGCTCCATCCAGGTAATCCAGCATGCTCACGAACAGGTTATGTATGACTGTTGAATTTATATCTGAAGCCTGGGCATGGTAATCATCTCGCGCGCTGATGGACCATTCCATAACCTTTTCTGTATTTTTGGACAGCCAGTTGTCCAATCCACCCGACAATCCCAGTACATCCACCACAGTTTCTTTGTAGAAAAGATGCCGGATGTGATCAAGCGCGCTCAAATGAAGAGGTCCATACGGTGTTTGAGGTATCTCAGCATAGTAAAGCCAGGCACTGCGATTTGCGGCAGGACCACGAGGAGTCCCATTTGTATCCTCTTCAGTAATAAGGAGACGGCTGGAAAGTGCAAACAAATCGTCGTGCTGCGTGGTGCCTGGGTAAAAGAAACTGACATTCCCGTTGTTGACAGTTGATTTTTTCCCAAGCAACAATGGAAGCGTAAACAGTGGCGGCGGCTGCAGTAAATCCTTTTCCGCGGTTGGGTGTCTATCAGCTAGTAGCCAGGCATAGTAACTCTTACCCGCCTGGGGATTAGGAACATTGTGGAGATCAATTTCTAATTGATCAGCAATACCCTGAGAAGTGTGAGGATCAATTTGCCCACTACTCAGAAAGAAAGCTTGTCCACCAGCGACCACAGCAGCCTGCTGATTCGACTTATTGTGCAGAACAAGAAAAGCGCTCAGGCTTGAACCAATGAGAGCCACCATCACCACTGCTATCAAAACAGTATACCACCACTTCCATTGTCTCTTATGTGAAGATGAGGGAGGCATAGGCGCCGTTGGTGGTGTTGTCACCAGTGGAGTTGCTGGAGCAGAAGACCCTCCAACCCCTACCGCGTTCGCATTAGGCACATGTTGTGCAGGTGCAAGTTCCGTAGGGCCGCCTGACATCGAGATTGAACCTGATTGCCACGAGGAGGAACCTGGTGTCGAAAGTTGAGGCGTTGAATAAACTGGAGCGATGGCTCCAGGATTGCTTGTAGAAGGCAACGAAGCTGGAGATGAGAACGCCAGAGAGGGAGACGAGGAGGAGGGCGTCAGGTTCATTCCTCCTTGAGATATAGGTGCGCCAATATAGGTTGGCATATTTTGAAAATCCCGTGGATATGATGGCTGGCCTAGAGCTTCAGGAACAGGCACTTTGAGCGACTCCGCGATAGCTGCCGTCATCGTAGCCGCGCTGGCAAAACGTGCATTTGGATCTTTAGCCAGTGCAGTGACGATAACCATCGTTAACGCTGGTGGAATGTTCGGATTGAGCAGCACAGGAGAAGTTGGAGTAGCATTGAGGTGCTGCGAAAGCACTTCGATCGGAGTCGTGCCACGGAATGGCTGCACACCTGTTACCATTTCATACAGAATGACGCCCAGAGAGTACAAATCGCTCCGTTCATTACCTGCATAGCCCCGAGCCTGCTCAGGCGATGTATAGAGAGGTGTGCCAAGCTGGTTTGCAGTGAAGGTACTCGCCGATACTCCCAACAATTTGGCAAGCCCAAAGTCAGTCAGAATAGGCTCACCCATCACATTGCGTGCTGTATTGTTCTTGTCCAGCAAGATATTCGCTGGCTTAATATCACGGTGGACCATGCCCAGACCATGAGCGTAGTCAATAGCAAGGCTTATCGATGTAAAGAGATTGACAATTTCAGCAGGAGACGGGATTTTTCCTTGTGCAGACGTTTGCCTGATGTAATTTGCCAGCGTCCCACCCTCAACATAAGCCATTACCATATAGGCAAAAGTTCTATCTGACTCCGGAGATCGCGATACCTGGAAATCATGAATTTGTACAATGTTAGGATGATGCAAAGAAGCTATGAGCTGCGCTTCAAGTTCGAAACGAGTAACGAAATTCGGATCTTCCAACAACTTCGGATGAAGTATTTTGATTGCCACATATCGCTTTAATTGAGTATCGAACGCCTTCCATACCTCTGCCATACCCCCTTGCCCCAGCCGTTCCCGTAGCTCATATTTCCCAAGACGCTTCATCGGTTCCATGCTCATAGTCGTCTCCAATTCAAACTAGTGTCTTCTGCCCATCTGCTTATCACCCTAAATGTTTTTTGTCATCCCGTGCTCATCCTTGTCACCCCGTACCCCTTTTGTCATCCTGACCTTACTCTTGTCATTCTGAGCCGCAGCGAAGAATCTCGTTGCCCTGTGCTATCACTGTCAAGGCACTCTATCGCCTCACCAGTGTCATCCTGAGCGCCAGCGAAGGATCTCAGCCTCTGTGGCCCCAAATGTTCATGCTATTGCGCAGGGATCACTTGCCGTACACGCTCTAATGTTAAACGTTGCCAGACGCTGGATATTGTAGTTAATCTGAACAACACCATCCGTCACTTGATCATGCTGGTCAACCTTTCCTGCAAATGCATAGTTGGCAAGCGTTGCTATTTCGTCCAGCTTAGACAGGCCATTGTTTGCAAACAACTGTGTGCTAGTCATCGGTAAGAGTTGCACTACATCGTCATGAATAGTCTGTAACCACAGATTTACTTGATCTAATGACTGATTGATCTGAATTGCCAGCGCTTTCTGCGTAGCAGAGGACTGAGGAAGTATAGTTATCTCATGCAGATGAATGGCACCGATATGTTTTATATAGCCCGGTGGGGATTCTGTCTGATACAGTGTCAGTAAGCCAATCACAGAAAATTTAGAAAAATTAGAGTCGATAACCTGATTAGCATTGACGACCTGGCCATGGCTTTGCAAATCTCGTTGGACATACCCTACCCCATCAAGATAGTCCAGGATACGTACGAGTTGGCGATGTATTAATGCATAACTACCTGTGCTCGGGTAATTTGATTGATCCCTGGCACTGCCAGCCCATTCCAAAATCTTTTGTGTATTTCTATAGAGCCAGGTATCTAAGCCTCCAGTCAATTTACCTACGCTCTTGACTTTAGGATCTTCGGCAAGCAGGTGTCGAATATGATCGTACAGGCTAAAGTGTTCCGGATCCGCTGGATTGGGTATTTGAGAGAACTCAGCATAATAGACCCATTTGCTAGGATCCAGCGAAGGACCAGAGGGTTGTACGCTTTTATCTTCCTCTGTGATAAGAAAGCGACTATAGGTGGCAAGCAAGTCTAAATGCTGTGTATCATTACCGTTATAAAACAGGCTATTATTAGCCGCTAACGGCCCCAGCAGAATCGGTTGCAAGTTCAATGTTTTATCGCTTAACAACCAGGCATAATAAGCCGTTCCTGATGGGGGGGGAGGAATATTCTGTAGATTGACCTGAACCTGGTCAGTTATACCCACAGTACTAATACCCTCACTACTGCTTGCATTTAGCAGACCACTACTGACAAAGTAGGCATGGCCTATAATCGGAGGAGTTGTAGTAACAGTCCCTTTCGAGAAAAAGGTCAGATATGCACCCAGGGCTGAGCCAATGAGAGCCACAATCAATATCACTATCATGGCAATCAAAAGGCCTCGCCCTCTGGGCTTTTTTGAGGAAGGAGCCGTAGAGGGTGGCATAGATATCCCTACAGGTGTATTTACCGGTGGGGATTGGTGTATTACACCCACTGTCGATTTATCGGCCCACTGAGTCGACGAATATGGCTGCGAAATACCTCCCATCTGTGCATTCGACGCATACATAGGCCCCGAAGCAACGAGACCCGCGGGAAGTGGTGACATCTTCGCGCTAATAACCGTGGGCATATCTCTTTCCTGAGTAGCAAACGAGCCAGAAGATTGCCCTACATTTTCAGGATGAGACACGTTGACAGGACTTTGCCCTTCAACATTGGTCAGCGCTGAGATCAGTGCTAGAACAGACGGGAAACGCGCCTTCGGGTCTTTTGCAATACAGCGCATGACAATTGTCGACAGAGCGGGAGGCAGTTTCGGATTGATCAAAGATGGAGAAGCTGGTACGGTATTTACCTGCTGCATCATGATTGATTCCGCGCTATTACCCAGGAATGGCACTGTGCCAGTACATATCTCATACAGCATAATGCCAAGAGAGTAAATATCGCTCAGTTCATTCGCAGGAGCGCCCATCACTTGCTCTGGTGAAACATAGAACGGTGAACTATTCCATAAGGCTCCAGCATTACTGCCTGTAGGTCCCATCAGTTTGGCCGTATTGAAATCAGAGACCATAGGTTCACCAATCGGGCTATCCGCGGTATTCTGTTTGTCTAGCAAAATGTTTGTTGGCTTGAGATTACCATGGATCACGTGTTGACGGTGGGCAAAATCAATAGCCATCCCAATCGAGTTGAACAGGTGAACGATTGCAGGAATAGACAATAACTTCCCTGTCTGAGAAGCATTACGATTGTAGTCTGCCAGCGTGCCACCCTCGAGATACTCCATCACTAAGTAAGCAGTTGCGCTCTCCGTTTCAGGAAATTGAGTAATTGAGAAATCATAACACGGCACAATATTGGGGTGGCGCAACGATACAATCATCTGTGCTTCTTGCTGGAAACGAGACACAAAATCGGGATCAGCCTTTAGTTGAGCATGATATAACTTGATAGCAACATAACGACGTGCCTGATTATCAAAAGCTTTCCACGCCTCAGATAGGCTATTCTTTCCCAGACTTTGCTGCAACTCGTACTTATCAACACGATCTGGCTGTATACTCATGGTAACCCCCTGCCGTTCAACTCGAGCGCAATATAAAAGAGATGAGATCGGAACATGTACACTCGCTTAAACGTTCTTCCCATCAATTATTAGGGATTGCGTAATCTTTGTCAATGCAAAATAATACTGACTGAATGTGAGCAACCTCACACAACCACTACCCCAACGCCTGCTCAAGATCCTCAATAATATCCTCCACATTCTCAACCCCAACAGACAACCGGATAAGCCCCGGTGAAATCCCGGCTGCCCTGCGTTCCTCATCACTCTGCCGGGTATGAATCATCGATGCAGGATGCGTAATCAAACTTTCAACCCCGCCCAGGCTCACAGCGAGCAGGCACAACTCGGTCTTTCGCACAACCTGGTAAGCGGCATCATATCCACCTCGCACCTCAAATGCCACCATGCCCCCAAACCCTCCTGGCATTTGCTGGCTGGCAAGTTTATGCTGGGGGTGTGACATCAAACCTGGATAAAACACGCGCTCCACCGCCGGATGCTCCTCCAGAAATTGTGCAACATCAAGTGCATTAGCGTTATGCGCAGCCATACGCAGTCCAAAAGTCTGCAACCCGCGTCGTAAAAGCCATGCTTCGAAAGGATGCAATACCGGCCCATGTATACGAGCATACTCCCAGGCGTGATCAATCAACTCCTTTGAACCCACGATTACCCCTGCTGTCACATCAGCATGCCCATTCAAATACTTTGTCGCGCTATGCACCGTCAAGTCATAACCAAGTTCGAGAGGACGCTGATTATAAGGAGAAGCAAACGTATTATCGGTAATAGCCAGAGCTTTCGCCGCGTGTGCGATCTCAGCAGTTGCGCGCAGATCTGTAATATCCATCGTCGGATTGGTTGGCGATTCTGTATATACAATCTTAGTATTAGGACGAACTGCTCGCGCAAAAGCCTCAGTATCCCGCTGATCAACCTGTGTCACCTCAATGCCATATCTCGGCAACGTCTGAGAGAATAAAGTCATCGTCGCTGTATAATGCGTCTGCTGAGCTACCACGTGATCGCCCATTTGCACATTCGCCAGGATAGCCGTCGTAATAGCTGCCATCCCCGAACCCAGCGCCAGCGCGGCCTCACCCTTTTCAAGTTCCGCCAGCACTACCTCTACTTGCTTTGTATTCGGAGATGCATAGCGTGTATAGAACATTGCAGGCGCAACCTGCTCGGCCAGTTCTGCCCCCTCCTCAGGCGACCGAACCAGGAACGTGCTAGTTTGAAAAATCGGTGGAGACACAGCAGTCGTATCATTTGCAGCCTGCGGGCTATGTATCAACCGCGTCTGCAACCCTCGAGTTCGTCTTGACTTACCCATCAAATAGTCTCCTGATAATTTCTATCTATTATCTCTACTAGAAGTTTCCTGTAGTTTACCATAATTCCATCCCCAAAGCGTTACGAACGCCTTCGAATCACCACAAAACGCGACCGTATCATCAACTTTTCCCACTACTCAAACGTGCAAAGAAATGACTACAATTAAAGTAATTATTCGGCAAGAGGTTACAAAGGCAAACTTAGCCCCTTGCCACAGTGCGAACAATATATTCGGAGGATGTCCTTCTCTTACCAGCACTTTATAGGAGTGCAGAGGACCGCAGTCCTCTGCCGGGGCGCGAACCGCTCTTCCTGAGACGACCTACTAGGAGTGCAGAGGACCGCAGTCCTCTGCCGGGGCGCGGGGTGTCCCCGCTTACTCTCTCTACCTTGCCGCCGCAGGCGGCGCGAGCGAAAAAACCCGAACACACCTCAACGTAAAATCAAACAGGAGGAAAAAAATGGCCATCACCAAACAACCATTTGGACGCAGCGGACACATGAGCACAAGAACCATCTTCGGAGCCGCATCCCTCAGCAACGTCACCCAACAGGACGCAGACCAGACCCTCCAGATACTCCTCCAATACGGAGTCAACCACATCGACGTAGCCTCCAGCTACGGCGACGCCGAACTCCGCATCGCTCCCTGGCTGGCCCAACACCGCTCAGAGTTCTACATCGCCACGAAGACAGACGCCCGCACAGCTCAGGAAGCCAAAGAAGACCTGCACCGCTCTTTAGAACGTATGGGCATCGACTATGTAGACCTATGGCAGTTTCACAACCTCGTCGACCCCATTGATTGGGACACAGCATTGAGTCCCGGTGGTGCCATCGACGCAGCAATTGAGGCAAAACAACAGGGCTTGATCCGCGCTATTGGCGTAACTGGCCACGGCTTGCAGATTGCAGCCACCCACAGGCGCAGTCTCGCACGCTTCGACTTCGACTCCGTACTGCTTCCCTACAACTACATAACCATGCAGAACCCCTACTACGCGGAAAACTTCAATGCATTACTCGCAACATGCCAGCAACGCAACGTAGCAGTACAGACCATCAAATCCATCGCCTACAAACCCTGGATGGGCCGCAAGCACACGCGCGATGTCTGGTATGAACCCCTGGAACAGCAGCAGCACATCGACACAGCAGTACACTGGGTACTCAAACAGCCCGGCATCTTTCTCAACACAGTAGGAGACATACACCTGCTCCCCCGTGTACTCGACGCCGCCAGCCGTTTCCAGCCCGATACACCAGAACCAACTGACGAACAAATGCACCAGCTAGTCGCGCAACTAGGCTTTGAGCCACTATTCGTCTAGCCTTTGATTGAGCTTAATAAAGTGTCTCACTCGCTGCTCGTCTCATCCAGGCGGACCGCTGTTTCTACCTGGTTGAGGCGATTCCACAGCAGGTAATCAGTCTCTTTCTTAGGAACGTACGCGTTATCTACATCCGCCACCATATTGGATCTAGCGGCGAACTCGCCCTGCTCCAGGTGTCTCAGGTCGATATACTTCGCGCCCTGCTCCAGGCGAGTTCCTGCGGGCAAAATCGTAATGTTCTTGAGCTCATCGTCCGTCAAGTCTGCTAGAATGGTGTGCATACTCTTAATCTCGTCGGCAGAAATTGCACCTGGCAAGAGGGTCTGGTTCTCGCCGTGATCCTCCCCGGTTCGGTCGTGAGCATTCAGGTCGCGGGTAAAATCGGCAGCCGGTTGGGCATCATAAAGAGGTGCATTCTCATTTTTATGATCCTCGTGTAGCCTGGACTGTTTTCGACCGGAATGGGCATCTGAATCACTACCACTGCGCTTCTCGCCGCGTTCTTGCATAAGTTGTGAATCAGCCTTTTTGCTAATTTTTTTCTTATGTTTTTTTGACTGGTGTTTTTGTCCTGACATCTATCTCGCTCCCCCTGATTGGCCTATGAATGAATGTAGTATATCATAGGATTTGATATGATTTCCCCACCTCTCCTGGAAGCACTATTCGTCTAGCCCTTATAGAGCTTAAGAAAGCCAAGGCTTTCCAATGCTCGTCAAAAAGGGATTGCAAAGGGCGCTTGAGCCCTTTGCCGGAGCGCGAGGCCGCGCATCTGGGGGATGCAAGAGCGGGTCCTCGCACCCTCCACTTCTCCCAGCCGCCGCAGGCGGCACAAGGGAGAAGTGAAAAGCTCTGTTAAGAAAGCATCTATGTCTACTCACGAATCGCCATCTATGTTAAGATAGTCATCAAGTTGAATAGCATTTCGGTGATAGCCGTTTAATAAGATTTGCTTCCAACTCCCAGAGGCCGCAATATCTCGTCAGTTAGTTTCTAAGAACAGTCACGATATACCCATTAAACAAAAGTGAGTACGAATGATGTCCAACGAAACACCCAATCTCAATAACCAGGTCGCCACCCTCAAAGCCCAGGTATTCGCACTGGTCAAAGCATGTCCTCCCGGACGCGTTACAACCTACGGCTGGATCGGCAAAGCCCTCGGCTACCCCCGGGGCGCGCGCATGATCGGCTGGATCATGAACGAGTCAACAAACGGGGTACCCGCACAACGCGTCATTAACAGCAAAGGTGAACTATCAGGCAGTTGGGCCTTCGGCCAGAGCGGAACAATGCGCCAGTTACTCGAAGCAGAAGGCATCGTCTTCTCCGCCGAAGAGCGCGTTGACATGAAACGCTACGGCTGGGATCCCTCGCGTGACCTCACCGAAGAAGCGCTCAAGCAAATTCTCGATGAAGCTACCAGCACTCCTGTCAAAGCCAGCGAGCGCCTCTTATATCTCATGCGTACTGACCCTGCCTCGCCACTTCGTAATATAGAGGATTCAAAATGACTGACCGGCTATAAAAGTGAGACGAAGTGATGGCAGAAAATGACTCATCCCGACCCTGGGTGCCACAGCAGGTGGTCAATTTTTATGAAGAGCATGCGGCACGTTACCGCCAGTTAGCCCCGCGTGAATTTGAAAGCGAAATAGCAAAAGCGCTGGCGCAGCACGAACGCTTCATGGACCATGAATGTATCAGCCTCTATGCGGGAACAAACGTCATAAATCCCCGTGCTGCCTGCTTCCTATCTGCAAGCGTAAGCAGTCGCCCCAGTCTTGGCTACCCTGGAGACAAATACGAAACTGGCCTGCGCCATGCAGAGCAAATCGAAATCATGGCAGCCGAGCTTCTCAGACGTATCTTCAAATGTCGTTATGTCGAATTTCGTGTAGGAAGTGGATCGCTGGCAAATTTATACGCCTATATGGCCTGTACCAAACCAGGTGATCGCATCATGGTCCTTTCCCCATCCGCTGCGGGCCATGTTACACACCAGACCGAAGGTGCTGCTGGACTCTATGGTCTGGAAGTCCACCCCATCCCCTTTGACGGCGAACGTATGGAGGTAGACCTGGCAGCACTGGAACAAGAAGCAAAGCGCCTGAGCCCCAGGCTCATCATCCTTGGTGGTAGCCTCGCACTCATGCCCTACCCGGTGCAAACAACACGTAAACTTGCCGATGAAATAGGTGCATACCTCATGTTCGACGCTGCCCACCTCTCAGGCATCATTGCAGGCGGGGCATTCCAACAACCTTTAGCTGAAGGCGCTCACCTCATGACCTGCTCAACCTACAAATCCTTTGGTGGCCCTGCTGGTGGTCTCGTACTGACCAACGAACCACAACTCGCCGAACGACTCGACCGCATCGCCTACCCAGGCCTCACCGCCAACTTCGACCTGGCCCGTACCGCTGCCCTCGTCATCGCTGCCTGTGACATCCTCGAATATGGACCAGAATACGCACGCGCCTGCATCACCAACGCGCGTACCCTGGCATCATCTCTAGCCGAAAGATCAGCGCCCGTTCACGGTCCAGCCGACCGTGGCTATACCCTTTCACACCACATCGCCTTGCGAGCCGCCGAATACGGAGGTGGCACAACCGCTTCCCGCCTCCTCGAACGCGCCAACATCCTGACCAGCGGCATCGGCCTGCCCCTGCCTGAAGTTTCTGGTGACTACAACGGCCTGCGCATTGGTACCCAGGAAATCACCCGCTGGGGCATGTCGCCTGAAGATATGCCCGCGTTAGCTGAATTGCTGTGCCGTGTGCTGTTAGATGGAGAGGAGCTTGAGAGAGTAAAGAGAGATGTTGTAGCATTTCGAGAGAGGTTTCAGGAGTTGCGGTTTGTGCTGAAATGACCACAAATCAGGTTGATTGCCTTAATGGTCTGGCTCCTGCCTGCATCCGAGGGAACCAGGTTACATATTTTCATTCTCTTCAACTGCCTGATCTCGCCTGGCAGCTTTGCGCACATCATCGCAGGTTCTGTCGACGTCCTCTACCTCATCAACTTGGGAGCCATTTCATGAGCCACTTGTTTCATCGGCTTTAAGTTACCCACACTTATCGACAACATCATTAGCGGTGTCTCGCTTGTTGCTGCACTGAACTTCGCCCAAGTGGCATCCGAGGTGATCGGGAATATGTAGATATAGCCCAGATGATTATTCGAATAATGTATATTGTATGCTGGAAAATAGGGTAGTGGAACCACCTCATCCTATCTTCTTGTGAATCAATGATGGGCTAAGAAAATATTGAAAAATTACTTTTTACCGAGAAAATTGAGTCTGAATTGCTCAGCCTCTTGACGTAATTCTGGTAACCCATTTGCATCACAACCAATTTGTGCCAGGAAATCTAACAGGTTTTGCTCTGTGCTTCTTGAGGTAAATTGAGTCGAAATTGAGGCTAATTCAAATGTTTGGTTGAAATCTGTTAAAAACGCATTGTAGAAAAAACTATCTTTATTGTAGAGGTATGTCGTAGGAAATGCAGTGGGCGGCTTCGTCGTAAAATAAGAAATAAAAACAGAATCATCAAATAACTCAGTTCGATAAAAAACGGGGCCATGATACATTTTAATTTCTATCGCTGACCACCTTGCCTGATCGAACAAATCAACAACCGACATATATATTTCTTGCTTGACCTTGTGAACATGTTCTGAAATCTCAGCATTTGATACAGTAGTACCAAATCTATCTCTAATGTATAATCGCAATAGATCTTCACTCGCTGGATCTATCAACAACACCTTGCATGTAAGGTTGTGATGATTGATGGTCGACAATCTGCTAGGTATAAACCTGCCAGTCACTCCCTTAAACATATAATGATGACTCTTTGCTAACGCACTATTCAAAACCTCGTTAAACCTTTTATCGGGAATGTTGGTTGGAGGAAAATAGTCAGAAGGTATTAGTTCTCGAAAGTGCATTGAAATTTCGTGGTAATAAGTTTTTTCAAGCTCTTCTATTTTTTCAAAGGTCAAATCGCTGATTTGTCTCATGTTATCTTGTTGAATAACCTTCATCTCGTCAACAGCTTTCTTGACACTTGACGAGAGTTCGTCATTAATTGCAGTCATGTGATGTCGTTCTACGACAGAACTATACACTAAAGCGAAGATTAGTGAAGCAAGCAGAGAAGTCGCAACAGCTATCAAAACCCCTTTATAACTAGAAGCAAGCTGTGAACCAAAACCAAAATAGAACATCAACAAACATAATAATACAATGAGAGAGGCGAAAAAACGCATCGCGTATTTTTCAATCAGGCGTACTAACTTGCTTTGATCAGGAATGGGCATCCTATTTCTAGTGGAATTCATTTTTTCAGGGATTATGACCAATCGCTAGCAACACAAACGAACACTTCGAAAAGCTCACATAACCATCTTTTGCCTTTCATCTCGCTCATAATTTTCAGCGCATCTGGCTTGGAGAAGCCCAATCGCTTTTTGTACCTTCTAGGGTGGGTTAGAGCTTCATAGACATCTGCGAGCGAAACTATCTGCACCTCTGGAAGCAGTTCTTCGCCTTTTATACCAAATGGATACCCTGACCCATCGATCCATTCTTGATGATACAGAATGTAGGGTTCAAGAAAGCTGAGAGAAGGCCAATCCTTTATCAGTTCCACACCTTTATACGTGTGAGATTCTATAATCTTTCGCTCTTCCTCTGTTAGTGATGCTCCTTGTTTCTTCGTTAATTCTTCCGGCCAGAAGACTTGCCCTATATCGTGCAGGAGCGCTCCAAGTCGTATTTGTTCTAACTCAAGCTCTTGCCAACCAGCAGCTTCAGCTACCTGCACTGCATATGAAGCAACACGTACACTGTGGCCATGAGAGCAATTTCTCGCATCTATTGCAGATACTAGAACTTCTACTACATCCAACAACGCCGTTTCTGTTTTGGTTCCTTGAGTCACGATCATGTGCGTAGTAATTCCTTTTCTCGAAATACACTTAATCAACAGCAACAATGGAACTAGTCGCAACGAATTACTGCTTACAACACGCCCTCTAAAATCGTCATTGAATGTGGTTAGCTTCTCTTTGCTTCCTCTATTCTTCGTTTATCAATTGCAATAATTGATCATGCAACAATGCATTACTTCCTACAATATGCCCATTATTATCATCATTGAATGCTCTGTTCTGGAAGTCTGTTATCTTCCCTCCCGCTTCTTCCAATATGAGAATTCCAGCATCAGGTTTAATTGGACGATGCGATATGCTTACTACTGAATTGACCTTCCCACTTGCAACCAAACACCAATCAAGAGCTGGTGACCACGTATCTAACACTCGTCTACAATTGCCATAAAGTTTATTTCGCAAGCAGGTCGTCTTCGGAAAGCGCTTTGTATCAAAATCTGGAATAAAAAAAGCTCTACTGCCTTTTAACTGTACTTTATTTGAAACCCCGATACGAGTTCCGTTAAGAAAAGCCCCGTAGCCTCTTTCAGCAGTATAAAGGTCTTCAGTTACAGGGTTATAAACCACAGCAATTTGTGGCACATTTTCCTTACATAAAGTGATACTGCTAGAGAAATATGGTATGCCTAGAACGAAATTTTCTGTTCCATCCAGCGCATCTATTATCCATGTATATGACGATAATGTACAAAAATACCCATGCTCTTCACTGTCAATACTATGCTCCGGGAAGTTACTCTTAATCGTATTAATGATAGCTTGTTCCAATTCGAGATCGGCCGTAGTTTGGAGGGAAGTATCTTCCTTATATCTTGTTCGATATGCATCCTCCCTAAAGTATTTCAGAAGGATTTCTCCACTAGCTCTTGCAGCTTCTATTGCTACAGCCATTGCCAATTCCGTTGAGATCGCCAATTTTACCAAAGCATCACTCCTCACGGTTTCAAACAATATAATGCGCGATAAGCTAAACTGACTACATACAGAGAGCTTACTCGGCATTTATATCATAACGAAGATTAAACATAGATCGAATTATACGTTATTTTCGTTATGAAAGTACCTTTATAGCCGAATTACCTAGGAGTAAAATATAAAGGAACTACTACTAGATTAAGAATACTATATAATTGGACGTTTAAACAATAGAATTATAAAATATGAAAATAAAAGATTTACTTAGGCATATAGATATTAGAAAGCATGATCTAATTTGTCATTTATTTCTTTAACATTTTACCCATGACAATCTAATGATTGAGATTCCTCGACAGCACCTTACTCTATCTCAATCTCCTTCATGCATACTCTCCCGCAACATCCCCACCAACTCCCCCAACTTCCCTCTAATAGCCCTCACCCTCTTCAATCGCCTCTCATCCTCATTACTTTCCTCATTACTTTCCTCACCACCTTCTTCACCTTCCTCAGGCACCAACGTCTCAACAAGCGCAGCACGCAATTGACGTGCTCCAATCTCACCTTGAGGTGCAGCAAACCAGCGACCGCCTCGTCGCACAAACCCACCTGCCTAGAGCAAAGCCCTCACAGTCCCACGGTGAACATCATGTCCTTGTCTCTCTCGTAGTGCTCTTACAACTTGCGCAAACGTGAGACCCTCCACATTCTCAAACAAGATTGCTTGTAAAGACTTTCTATATGTTTCGCCAATACCACCTCGCAAAGCTTTCAGCGCTTGTGGATCAACCAGGCGTGACTCTTCGCGTTGAACTTCATCATCGTGCCCAGTAATGCATAGGACAACCACGTCAGGTGTCCACTGAGCCTGTAGCACATCACCCGCTTCAAGCCATGCTAGCTTTTGTGCCAGATCAGGCCCATACAATCGATCCTGGTTTCGATCAAGCCAGAGCCACAGCGGCTCATCATCGTCATACCAGAGCCCACGCAATACCTCTCTATCTCCTTCACCGATTGCTCGTGGAGGGTAGACGCTGCGCACCTGTGGTGGCACAGGTACAAATCCCTCAAGCAAGTGAATAGTGCGTAGTGGATACGTCCAGTTTTCAATAGTAGCTGTTATTGCTCTGCCTGGGATCAGAGGAGTTTTACTTATTGATGCAATAGTTTTGTGTTCTGGTGAGTCAGACAGACTATTGGGAACTATTATCGTTTCCAATGTCTCCATCGGCATTGATCTACTACCAATCGGTAACACTTGCAAGCGACTGCGTTGCGGCCCCTTAGGTATGTGATCATTGGGTATCCAGTAGTCTTGACCCACACGGCTTACCTCCGACCATCCTAATAGCCACGCACGCACCAGAAGCCAGCCATTTCGCGCGCTGGCTTCAGCCCAGCCCAGCGCTCCCAGGCGTTCAGTTATCTGACGCACTGTCAAAGGTTTCGCCTCCTCAGCGCGCCACTTTTCTAGCAACCGTGAACCAAGCGCATCGAGTTCCGCTCGCGTTTCTGGTGCAAGTGCGATGTTGCGTTCAAGCTCGGCAGGTTCCAACGTGCCATCGGGCAGTGCAATGAATTGTTGCTCGCTTGGACAAAACACGTAATGAACCTGGTCCTCAGTATCGAGCCTGCTTAATTCAACTTCCAGATCCCGTCCATCCCATGCTCCTGATCTCAGCGCATCCAGAATTCGGTTATTGGCAAGCGCCTGCATACTGAGACGCCATTGGCGTGGATGTTTACCATCTGCTTCATAGACAAGCACAAAACGTTCTTGTGGATCGCTCTGAGGTGAAATGTCATAACCATGTTCCCAGATTGGCTGAAGCGCTTCTTCTTCAGTGAATGTATATCTTGATGCCGAGAGCCCCGCTACCGCTTCGTCGAGGAGTTGCTCCAGCTCATCATCTCTTTCGCTCATGCAACACCCTCTGTATCCTGCAATGCAGGGAGATCGATACCGCCAGCCAGGGCATCGCGTCCCTTCTGTGTAATCTTGACAGCTTCATACGTTCCATCTCTATTCCACAGAGGGCGTTCAACCGCTTCTAAATACCCACCTTCAATCAGTGCATCAAGCGAACGTCGCACATGATCCTCCTTGATGCCGGTCCCTTCTAACTCACCAAAATGGTCGGACGAACGGGCCGTAAGTGATAACTTCCTGACTTTTCCCTGATATATTGTTTGCGGGGTACCCAGCACCATTTTCTCAATGGTCCATCTCCCAAAAATGTTGTTGTGATCTTTGACCGCTCCCAGTATCACCAGCCTTGGATCGATTTTCAAGGGTTCTGCAGCAACGAAGAGGTCTGGCCGCCAGGGAAGATTTTCACTGGTAGGGCTACACAGATCGCACTTCCCACACGGCGTTGCATTGGTAGCGCCTGTCAGGTAGTTCACCATGTAAGCGCTACGGCAGTGGTTCTGGCCTCTTGAGAGGTGAATATAATCCAGCATCTTCTGCAATCGCTCCTCAAAGCGCTGATACCTGTCTGCGAATTGTTGCTCTATAGCAACCAGATTCGTCTCCTCTGATAATGCTTCCTCGAACCTTAGCGTCATCCCACGACTATATGGACGGTAGAGCAGCAAGTCGCGCTCAGCTAATCGGGTCAAGAGCGGATCTATCATTCGTGGATCGAACTTTGTTTCTCTATACACTCTGGCAGCATGATAGTTTGCCTGTTTGTCCAGTTTAGCGCCAATCGCGCTAAAGAGACGCACGACTGCTTCGCGTTCAGCTTCATCTTCTAAACTATGCAGGATCGTTTCCAGCGATTGATTTAACAGTATGGTCGCTTCAAGTGTGCAATCTTCGCCACGTTGTACAAGCCCTGCCTCTTCAAAAGAGAACAGCAACACGCGTGCCTGCGTTGGTTCGATACCGGCAAGTTCAGCCAGTGCATCAGGATTGCACAGCAAGGAACCATCAGCAAGACGTACTGCCGCAGGAAGAACCTCGTCAGCGCTTAATAATGCCTGGCGATACGCTTCCAGCACTATTGCATTTGGGATGCCTTGCTGCGCAATAAAACGTTCTGTGCGTTGGGTTTGTCGATGTTGAAGCAGGATCGCATACGCTTCTTTCCCATCACGCCCCGCTCTTCCCGCCTCTTGTGCGTAGGCCTCCAGGCTGCTTGGGTGGTCATAGTGCAGCACAAAGCGAATTTCAGCTTTATCCACGCCCATGCCAAAAGCGTTGGTCGCCACAACAACGTCAACCTCGCTTTGCATAAACTGTTCTTGAATTTGGTGACGTTCGGGTGTGGGAAGACCACCGTGGTAAGCTTGCGCTGTAATATTGCGATCCCGTAGCAGGCGAGCTAATTGGGTTGCTGCTTTACGCGTCGCTACGTAGACGATGCCTGCCCCTCCACGTATCTGATCGCGCACCAGTTGCTGCACGATACCCAGGGTCAACATGTCGCGTTCCTCGCGTTTCGAGACATGATACACACGAAAGACGAGGTTATCACGTACGAAATCACCAGTGCGTACTGCCAGTTCTCGACCTACTGTCCCACTCTCTCCCATACCAAGCGTTGCCTTGATCTCTTCCTGAACCTGCTTCGTCGCGCTAGCTGTAAGCGCATGGACAGGTAATTTTGAGCCATCTGGCCCCATCGGGAGTAGCCTGGCAATATCCAGAAAATCGGGACGAAAATCATGACCCCACGTAGAAATGCAGTGTGCCCCATCAACCACCAGTTGGATCAAAGGCAAATGACGCAGGTAGGCACGAAAACGCGGATCGCGCAGTCGCTCAGGAGAGACATAGAGCAGTCTCAGCCGACCAGATGCAGCTTGACGCAATACCTCCTCCTGGCTTGAGGCATCCATGCCAGAGACTAATGCCGCTACCCGAGTCATGCCAGGCACCTCTCGTAATTTCTCAACCTGGTCGCGAATAAGCGCAATCAAAGGTGAGATCACCAGTGTCAGTCCCGGTCGTATCAGCGCAGGAAGTTGATAGGTGCGACTCTTTCCCGCCCCTGTAGGCAAAAGTGTCAGAGCATCCTTACCAGCTAGCACATCCCGTATTATTTCTTCCTGCATGTTCCTGAATTCCGATTGACCCCAGATGGCTTGCTGTACAGCCAGCAAGCGGGGCTTTGCAATGCGATCGAAGTCGGCAGTTTCAACGAAGGGTTCTGGCAGTTGCTGTTCGATCAGCACGCGCTCTACATCTGGAACGGTTGGTGCGGGCAGATCAGTAGGGTCGAATGGCTCATGCATCCACTCGGCAATACGTCTAAACATGTCTACGTCGGACTCGTAGCCAATCGTTGGGTCAGGCAGGGAGCGCAGCACTTCGGTACGATATAAGGAGTTACGCAACCGCTTGTCCAGCAAGATTGCTGCTCCCCTATCGTCAGCAGAACGGATCAAACGTCCAAAGCCTTGCTTGAGGATAATGATCATCTTTGGCAACAGGTAATCATAGAAAGAATTCTGACCAGCATTCTCCACCGCGCTCATACGAGCCGCTTCAATCGGGTCGCCAAGACTGGGATATGGCAACTTCTCCAGGAAGACGTATGAAAGCGAAGTTCCCGGCACATCCACTCCCTCCCAGAACGAACGCGAGCCTAAAAGCGATGCTTGCTCTTCCTCCCGGAATTTCTCCAGGATGCCTCGCGTATTTCCCTGTCCCTGGCTCAAGAGTGGATACCCGGCTTCTGCCAAAGGTGTTGCCAGGCGTTCATAGACGAGGTCGCGACGGGCATTTGCAGTAAACAATGCCAGCGTCTTGCCTTTGAAAAAAGGAATAAAACGCCGCAACAATGCCGCCACAGCTTCTGGAAAGTTTCGTTTGAGATCGCTATCACGCGGCGCAGGCAAGTCGTTTGGCAACATTAGCAGCGCTTGTTCGTGATAAGCGAATGCAGGAGGCAATTCTCTTGTCACGAGCATCTTACCACCGACTGCTGTTGCAATTCGTACAGGCTCCAGGCCAATCCGTCCGAGGAAGAAGTCAAACTCCTGTCCGAAGACACTCAACGTTGCCGAGGTACAGACAGCAGCATCCAGGCGAGACCAGAGCCGATCCCAAAGCTGAGGCCCAACATTGATGGGAACCCCGCTGACCGTCACTGGTGGTCGTGTTTCCCCTGGCTCGATCTTCCCAAGTTCAACCACACGTACATAACTGCTGGCATTGTTGAAAGACCAGATCCAATGATACTGTTTTCCCAGTTCGTCCAGGTTGCGCATCAGCGAGCGTGCATAGCGTGTGATACGTCGCAGGCGCATCGCTTGATGTCCTTCGACCTGGTGTGTAGCATCTGTTGCTTGTTCCACCAGTTGTTTCAAAGCGCCACGCAGATCAACAAGCGCTTTACCAAGTGCATCCGAGGTGCTTTTGAGTGCTGGACCCCCCACAGCGGTCAACGCTCCAGATTCTATACGCACGCGCACGCCATAACGCTCAAGTTCAGCTCGCCCCACAACCACTTTGTTCGTCACATAGCGGTATAACTGCTGCGCCAGGCCATTCAGTGCCGCCTGTGCTGCATCAACGGCATCGATAATGCTTAGTAGCACAGGATCATTGCCGGGCAACCCCAACCTTCGCCTGCTTTCGTGAACCAAACTGCTACTTCCCTGCTTCTGATAAATTGCCTGCAAGAGACGGCGCAGCCTGTTCTCCTCCACACGCTGCTCCAGGGCAAGCGTCGCGGCATCCTCCAGCGTATGCGCTTCGTCGCAAACTACCTGCGTAGCAAAAGGCTCTTCGTCTGGGGCCGTGCCGAGGAAGCTGCTCAGTAGTAAGGCATGGTTCACTACCACAAGATCGGCACGCTCTGCATTTTCATGTGCCCGCTGGTAGAAATCCGTCCCTGCAAACGAACCATGGCGATCATCACGACTGGCACGCACACTTGCAAGTATTTGCCACACTGCCCCATCGGCTGAGAGATATTCCTCCAATGCTCGTGGCAGAATGCCCAGATCTTCCAAATTACCATTGGTACTGATTTCAGCAAATCGGATCAACATAGCCAATGTCCACGCTCTCACTAATGAGAGATGCGTATCTGCCAGGGCATCTTCTACCTCCTCGGCCAACCTTGACAGTGATAGGTAGTTAGCGCGCCCTTGCAGCAGAGCACACGTCAACCCTGGTATCAATTGCCGCACAAAAGGTAGTTCTCGTTCAACCAGCTGCATTTGCAGCACGCGTGTAAAGGTTGAGAGCGCAACAGGCCTCCCACTGGCACGCGCCTGTAAAGCTGCGGGAATCGAATAACCCAGGCTCTTCCCAGTCCCAGTTCCTGCCTCAATCACAGCATACGCACCATCATGAAATGTATCAGCAACCAGGCGTGCCAGTTCAATCTGCGCCTTCCTCCGTCTGCGACCCAATGCCTCAGCCTGCACGAAAACCTCATAAACAATGCTGGAATCTACAGACATTGCTATCGACGATTTGCGATCTGGAAGAAGCTGGGTGAGATTCGCGCCAAAAGTGGCAATGATCTCGGCGGCTACAGGAATCTCTATAGGCGGTTTCAGGACGGCTGCCCACGGATCATTAGCGCGACGCAAAAGTTCGTAAACGGCACCGCCCGTAACACTACTATGCATCTCGCGCTCCAGCCCCTGCACTATCCCCGCTAGCATCTCCACGTCGGCATCAGCTCGGTGCGCATCAGATCGGTCGCAATCGAAGCGTTTAGCAAGTGTGCTAACTCTATGTTCCTTTTCCAATGGAAGCAGTGCTCGCGCCAATGGCAGTGTATCTAGTACAAGAAACGTTGGTGGTACAGTCAACTCAAGTCGCTCGCACACAGCAGTAATGATCGGTCCATCGAAACTGGCGCCATTATGAGCAATCAGCGGCAACTCGCCCACGTATGCAAAGAAATTAGCCAGGGCCTCCCTTGCAGACGGCGCATCTCGTACCTCGTCCATGGAAATCTTCGTCAATTCTACGATCTCTGCCGGAATAGTCACACTGGGATGCACAAATGTTGCCCATGGCTGTTGGGGAACACCATCCACCCACCGCCACGCGGCAATCTGGATGATTTCAGTTTCAGGTGAACTCGCATCTCTACCAATCGTCTCCAGATCAAAGACGACATAGCTACCCTGTCTCAAGTCACGTTGAGGAGTAACTGCCGTGTCAGATATTTCACGAGCAACTTCCAGATCACTCAACTCAACCTGTTCGCGCAAACGCCAGCGGCCATCGCCCCCCTCCACAAATCGTTGTGGCTGTTTGCGCAGCATCCCAATAATTTGAGCAGGCAGAAGCCGATGAGGCAATCGCGGTTCTACCAGCCGTACCAGCGCCTCCTTCGTCAACCCCACCGCATTCTGCTTCAAAACATCTTCAGCAGTAGCTATCACCTCATCTTCAATTCCCATACATCTCTACTCCTACTCTCCCACAAGGAAAGCTACAGATTTAGCTAAAAGAGCCGTAGGGGCCGATTTATCGCGCCCACCGCCGATTTATCGGCCAAATACGCATCATCCCATGAAAAGCCATTCAACGTCCGTAGGGGCGAGGGTGGTGTGGAGCTGGGCGGCGTGCCTTTATGGTCGCCTGCGGGGAGGGGTGTGGCAACTCGACCCTCGTCCTCCTTCCCCTAGCTTGTCATACCAGACAGTCCCTATGGTTATCCTCAATGCCCATTTTGTCATCCTGAGTGTTTTTCTTGTCATTCTGAGCGCAGCGAAGAATCTCGGCCTCGATTGCCATGCATGCTCCCTTTACCTAGCATGACGCACAATCCCTTCCTTTCGCGATCTGCCCAACACAGCCTCATGCACATCTCGTATTGATCTCCAACACCTCCAACGTGCATCACCCCTCAACACCTTGCTCCCCCACCCCCAAAAGCAACCGCAACGCCACGAAAAATTCATCCGCAGCCGACCGCATCTCCTCAACAAGCGATGCATCGCTCCCTTCACCCTGAACTGGTTGTCTCATCGCAACTTCTATCGCCGTATCGAACAGCATTTCACCAAGTTCCAGTACCTCAGTGGCTGCATACTTTCTAACGTCATCCATATCAGTATTCCTTTATATCCACTTTGGCCAACTTTTGTAGGTGCCGATTTATCGCGCACACCGCCGATTTATCGGCCATCGCTGGCTTTCACGATATCCTGGTTTATTTGTTAAAAGCCATTCATCCCCAGGATCAGGATATGAACCTGATCCATAACTAAGCCAGCGCTGTCCGGCAATTTGGGCACCACCTGGCATCCGGAAATGTTGTAGTGGCACATGACGGGCAAACCTTGGGATGTTCTATTACCGACTCACCACAATATGAACAAAACTCAGCACCAACCTGAAGCGGCTTATGACAAACACGGCAGATCCCCTCTGAAGGAGGTACGAAACCCAGTTGCGCATCCAATTCAGCAATATGGCGCTTTAATTCGAGCGGTTTGCGCTGTGCGACTTGACGCTGATCCCTTACAGTACGAGTTAGGGACGTAAGATTTATTAACTAACCCGATGTGCAGATTTTTTCATTGCATGCGAGAAGCATACTTAATATTTTCGCCGGATAAAGGGTGATACAATCAAAGGGAAAGGTGGAACAGCGAGGAATTAGAGAGGAAACGATGAACACGATCCTAGAGAAACTGCTCACGTCAAAGGAACCAGCGCTTCGTTACAAAGCGCGAGCGTACCTATTGGATGAAGACCCTGACACGCCGGAACTCCGAAGTCTGCAACATGAAATCAAAGATGGTGAGCGTGTACGTCAATTGCTTTCTGAGCGTGACGCTACCGGCAAGATTCCCTTTCATCCTTATGCAAAGTGGTATGGAGCCCATTGGGTGCTGGTCATGCTGGCAGAGATGAACTATCCTGTCGGAGATGAGGAACTCGTTCCGTTGCGTGACCAGGTGTATGCATGGCTCTTCTCCGAAGGGCGCTCACACGCTCTGAAACGATACACGAAGGCCGGACGCATACGGATGTGCGCCTCGATGGAAGGCAATGCGCTCTTCGCCTTGCTGAAACTTGGGCTGGCAGATGAGCGGATTGACATGCTGGTTGAACGCCTTCTGGCTTGGCAGTGGCCTGATGGGGGCTGGAACTGCGACAAGAAGCCAGAAGCCCATGTTTCCTCATTTACCGAAACACTGATTCCCCTCAGAGGATTGGCTCTCTATAGTCAAGTCACTGGACACGTTCAAGCACAAATCGCAAGCAGGCAAGCTGTCGAAATCTTTCTCAAACGACACCTGTTCAAACGTCAAAGCGATGGAACGGTGATTGCTGACGATTTTCTCAAGCTGCGCTATCCGTGCTACTGGCATTACGATATTCTGTTTGGCCTCAAAGTCATGGCTGAGGCTGGTTTTCTCAAAGATCCACGATGTCGCGAGGCACTAAACATCCTTGTGTCCAAGCGCCTCCCAGATGGAGGTTTTCCAGCCGAAAAGAAGTGCTACCACGTAACGCCGCAGGTGGAGAATGGCCGTTCAGTCGTAGATTGGGGAGGAACGAATAGGAACCGGATGAATGCTTTTGTCACAACTGACGCATTGTATGTCCTCAAACAGGTGTTCTCAGAAGTTGCTTTTCAAGAAGAACTTGCACATCAGGCTAACTCACCCGGATAGCAGGTGAGAAATCCCCAATGTCCACGAACCACTTGTCGAGCTGTGGTAATCGCCGAAGCTGGGCTTCGACAGCCTGCATGGCTTGCGTGGTGAGTTTAACCCCGGTCTGATACACGGTGGTCACCAGTGAGACCAGGGGATGTTTGCCTTTCCAGGTCATGGTGCTGGCATACTGGATCACGGCATCGAGCGAATCGAGCAAGGCCCCATTCCAGTGCTGTTCTAAAATGCCCCAGCATCGCTCGATCGGGTTGTACTTACTGTGATAGGGGGGATAATACGTCAGGCGGATGGTGAGGTGATAGCACTGGGCAAACTCCACGAGGCGCTGCATGAACTGCGTCCGCCGACTGTGGCTCTCTGGACCATTGTCCAGGTTGATGACGAGCGTCTTGATGTCGTGAAAGCGCTCTTTGACCGTCTCCCACCAGTCGACCAATCGATCCACCAGGCAGTCGCTCGTCACTTTGGACGTAACTCCATAAAGAAAAAGTTCATCGGAGGCTGGCAGGAAAATGCCCACGGGCGTTACCGTCGCTACTGCTTCAAAGTCATGGTCAGCGGCCTTGGTGAGGACTCGACTTTTACCTCCCCGCGCGAAGGGGCCAACCTTGACGGTGGCTTTGGCATCCATCGAGAGCCGTAACGTACACTCATCGGCATCTGCCTCCTCATTGCGCTGCTTCACTTGAGCAAAGATGGCGTCGGTCTCTGGAAGTTTTTTTGGGGCTGGCTCTTGGCCACTTTTTTCGGGTAGTACCCCAGCAGGTTCAGTTTGGCCCCAATGGTCTCGGCAGTCGGCAATTCCGCATCCATGTAGCCTTTTTGGGCGATCAACTGGCGACGCACTTCCGTCACCGTCAGCCGGGTATAGAGGCGCGTCGTGCGAAACTGCGGATCCGCTTGGCTCTGACCATCCACAATGGCGGTGATATCGTGCAGCAGATTTGGCAGATGGTCTTCGCTGCGCTTGCGGCCACGCAACCGAAAGCCATCCACGCAGGCGATCCCATGCGCAGCTTCGTGCATGCCTTTGCGGATGGTTCCGCAATTCCATCCCAACTCTCGTTCGGCCAGCCGCTGACCCCCTTTGCCTAGAGCTTGCACTGTCCGCGCCATGAACATGCGGCGCGCGCTGCCTTTGAGATCCTTTGCTGTCTTCAACAGCAACACTTTGACTTCCTCCGTCAGTTCCATGCTCGTCCCTCCACATGAGCTTTTCTTCGCGCAGTATATCATAGTGGGACGATTTCGTCTTCGAGAGTCCCTTAGGTAAATTGGCAGCATGATATAAGGAAAACATAAGTATAATAGAATATACCAGTGGATCGTACTTACAAGCTTACCTTTATGCAACCTTTGTGTCTTAACAGCACCTCGAAGCGTAATAGCACCACGCCAGTCATAAACCATTACAAATATTATCTCCGCAAAAAGAATTAGAAAACCGACCCCAGGCAGTATACCCAACCAATCATTAAACACTAGAAAACGATGTCCAGAAGTGGTGTCATTAATACTGGATATAAGTACATAAGGAACAATCGAAATAAAGAGGCAAATAACACAGATGCTAATCATTGCTTTAAGCGTGCTTTTGTCGTAGTAGTGATATTGTTCAGATGTTTTCATGTTAAATCCTCACTTTCCATGTAATACTGCCTGACCCCTTTTATTGAATTACTAACGACGATTACTTGTGATGAGGCTTTGTTACTATTGAAAGCGCCATATTATACCTCACTCAGCACTTTGAGATCAGCATCTATCTCATGAGATTGCGAACCAAACAACGATGCAACCTCGATTCCAATGTGCGCTTCTGGTTTCGCTCTCCATTTTCGATACATACCTCCCAGCCACAAATAATGATCTAACTCTCTCGTTGTACATTCTAAACCAGCAACCCGCTTTAATTGATGAAAATTCTCAATAAATGCTTTATAAGGATTCTCTGTATCTCTAACAAGCCCTTGCTCACCAAGATGATATGCCACCATCTTCACAGCATAAGAATCATAAATAGGAAAGCGTTCTTCATCTATGAAAAAGTGAGCAAACTTTGATGCAAAACTGGTAGGTTTCATATCTGAAAGCGTGGCAATTTCATTCACGAAGCCAACATCATCCATAGTGCTTGCTTGGCACATCACTTCTGTTATATGCTCCGCCATCCTCACTACAGCATATACATTCGTGCCATAAAGCTGGTTTATTACCGTCACTTTAAGCAAAGCTGATTCTCTATCAAATCCTGGAAACTGAACCTTCAATTTATGCAGAGCACAATCCGTAATCTGCCATTGTAACAGTTGCTGATGAAGCCTATTCGCCGCTTCAATCTGTGCCATCGTTAGCGACACCGCAAGATCCATTACCATCACAGTTCCCCCTTGAATGCTTTGTCGAGAATAGACGGTAATAGTGCGTCAAGTTCGGCGGAGGTTTCGGATTGGAGTTGTTTCAGGGAGTCTATTTTTGTCTGCAAGTTATCAAGGTAGTTGACAATGCGATTTTGTTCAGTCAGAGAGGGTAGAACCAATCTAAAATTCCGTAAAGCACCAATGTTAAGATGAGGTGATGCCGATCCTTTAGAAAGTAGAAGAATTTGGTCTTCGTAGATAAAAGGAGAAAGCAACTGGTAGAGTAACAACTTCGGCATAACTACTTGCTTATCAGGCCTAAGCATCATGACACGTTGGCCAAGACTAAATCTTTGACCTTCTTCAACAATCGCTGCTTTACCAGTCCCACCACCTTCTCGAACTAAAACAATATCGTCATGTCTTGGTTCACCTCGGACAGTTCTCCGACTATACTCATCTTCACTCGTTTTGCGTGCAGTATTCAAATATAAGTTTCCCCAACCTACATCGGGCGATCGAACGCATGGTATCCCATGTTCCGCATAGACAGGATTTGAATGTAAATTATCAATAATCGAAATACAAACGCTTTCAAGAGACACTACTTGGTACTTGTTATTTAAATTAAAGATTTGACGCATTACTGTATTTATTAATGCTTCTGCCTCCTCTCCTGCCTTCTTCCTTAACCCTCTCGCCTCCTCAATCCTGGCAGCCAGCTCTTCTATCCATGCCACAATCCGTCGTTGCTCTTCTAACAAAGGAAGAGGAATTTCTAAAGCCAAAAAGAAGTTTTCTTTAAACCGATTTCGCGTTAGAGGTGTGCTACCAGTGCAGTCTGCTTCTACTTTCGAGATTACAGTGGGTAAACGGAACCATAACAGCAAGAATTTGATGTTAATGCTATCATGTATTGGAATGAACGTAGGAAACTCAGCTGATACATAATAGCCGTCTAGATCATGATCAATGACGCCAAAAGCCCCACGCCAAGCGAATAGCCTACTATAAATAAAGTCTCCTGTTTTTACCTGGAATAGAGTAGTGGCTGCAATTTGAGATCCAAGTTTTGTTTCTCTATGAAAAACACCACCACCATCTAAACGAATGCCAAGTAAAGGATATTCTTTCAATGGATCAACCGCCACAGGGCGTGAGATTGGCTCTAATACCTCTAAAATTTTGGTAGGTTTTAGCACTGCATTCATAGTTCTGTCACCGCAAGCACTCGCTTAATCTCCATCATAATCTCTGCGATACGCTGCTCTTTTTTCAGAATATCTTCAACAAGCTGTTCGGGTGGTAAGTACTCAAGATCCATATTCCCATTAGGGTTTTTGATATCCAGGTTACATTCATTCGCGAGTATCTGCTCTACAGGCACCTTCCATGCTCGTTCATTCTCCTCGCGATTATCCCACCATGCAATGCAGTCAGCGAACTCTTCATATTGCAATGGCTTTGTCTTGGTATAATTATTGCGCCCCTCTGGCAATGGCAACTCATAATACCAGACCTCTTTCGTGCAGGTCTCTTCGCTGTCGAGAGCGCACGCCTCGAAGAAGACAAGATTGGTAGGAATACTAGTGTAAGGCGCGAAGACACCATTAGGCAGGCGCACGATAGTATGCAAGTTAAAACGCGTCAGCAGTTGCCGTTTGACCTCTGCCCCTACACCTCCACCGAAGAGAAAGCCATTGGGTAGCACAATGCCGCAGCGACCTCCAGGACGTTTAAGCATAGCCATCACATATTGGAAGTAAAGCAGCGCGGTCTCTGAGGTTCGCATGCCTTCAGGGAAGTTGTTGAGGATGCCACGCTCCTCTTCACCACCAAAAGGAGGATTGGTCGCAACAACATCGACCCGGTCTACGTCCCTGATCTGGCGAATGTTCGTCGAAAGTGAGTTGCGCTCAACGATGTTCGGATATTCGACCCCATGCAACAGCAGGTTCATAACGCCTAGCAGGTACGGCATGGATTTCTTCTCGATGCCCATCAGTGTATCTTGCAGTAATCGGTGCTGTTCAGGGCTGCGAGCAGATTTCCGCAGATGTTCATAGGCCTCTACAAGGAAACCGCACGTACCACAGGCAGGGTCAAGGATGCGCTCTTCCAATTTGGGAGCTAGCCGATCTATGATGAAACGCACAACAGGTCGTGGGGTATAGAACTCGCCTGCGTCGCCGGCAGAGTCGCGCATCTCTCGCAGCATAGACTCGTAGAACAACGAGACTGTATGGATATCGTCAGACGAGTTGAAGTTGATGGCGCTCAGTTTGTCTACCACTTCTCGCAGGATGTACCCAGAGCGTACACGGTTATAAGTACCCTGGAAGATAGTGCCGACAATCGTGCGGATATCACGATCGCTCGTGCCTGATATACGCGCAAGGTATGGCAGCAAGTGATTATTGACGAAATCCAGCAGTTCATCACCCGTCAATCGCTGTGTTTTATCTTCAACCGCCGCCCAGTCTCGCCAGCGATAAGGAGCCTCAATAATCGGCTCATACACATCTCCCTGCTCTTCTTCCTGCGCATACTCAAAATCATCGAAATTCTTCAAGAAAAGCAGCCAGGTCAACTGCGGCAGGCGATCCGTATCACCAGAAAGCCCCGCATCCTTACGCAACAAATCACGCACGCTCTTAATCGTCGAATTAAGCTGCTGCTTACTCGTAAGAGGTTCCCTCTCCCTCCTGCTTCCCCTCGCACTGCCTTTAGAAGCGCCATTCTCTCTTTTCCCGTCACGAACCGCATCAACATCTCGCTGAAATAATGCAACCTGCTCCAAATCTGTCATAACAATATTTCTCTTTCCTAAATTGACGGTCCCATCCCAAACCGCATATTGCCGATGCTCCCCATACGAACACGACGCTTGCGTCGCCCCCTTGTTCCTGTAGGGACGGGGGTGTGGATGACGGGTGGACGCAGTCTGGGGGACTGTGTGTAGGGCGCTTGCGCCGTCCTGTTGCCGTACGCTAACATCTCAAATTTCTATGCCATCCCACCTCAATCGCTATAAAGCAACCCTTGCAATTCCTTCAAAGCACTACGCACATTTGCGCCACCACCAAATTTTTGCGCCAATTCTATAAACGTGCCACGCTCTGAGAGCGGTGGCACCCTCAATAATTCTGTATCACTCACATCCGGTGCTTCACCTGACACATACTTGTCAAGTATAACCTTGAGAATCTCGCGAGCTTCTGGCTCGTAGCGACTAAAAAAGACGAGATGCTCGCGATACAGTCGTACGACTCTGTCGCTACGGGTAACCACGCGCTGCCCAAAAGATACATGCAAAAGTATATCGAGCGGGTCGACATTAAGCAGGTGTAACGCTGAAGCGAGAACCTGCAAGTCCACTCCCTCCTCTTGCAATTGGTCGAGGAGTGCCTGGCGTTGCTCCTTGCTCAACCAGCGCGTCCGTAGATCCTCCGGTCTCGTTACAAGATACTTCAAAGCAGCTGCCGTATAGTCACGATAAGAAGAACGAGGACGTAACGTTTTCCCATCTGGCGCAAGATCATAGACGTACTCGTCGATTACCTGAATAGTGATTCCGTTTTTTAACTGTTTGCTCAATGCAGGAGGTTCTACAGTTGTTGGAATTTCTCCACTCTCACCTATAGATACAGGTGGAAGTTCAAAATGAGGAAAATCCTTCTGTTGCTGGGATGAGGCTTCTACACTACCTCCCTGTTCATTGCCTTCTTCTTCAATTGTTACAGGAGTCTCAACGGTTACACTAGTTGGAGGCGGGTTTACTGCAGGCTCCGGATCCTCCTGGTAGGTTGTCCCTCCATCCTTCACTTCTAGATCTATAGGATTTTGTGCGTTTACAGTCTGTGATACGTCCTGTGAAGTCCCATCAAGCATTTCATCTGAAGAGATATCCTCTTCAGCTTGTGGTTTCGGTACCAACGGCTCAACCTCTACCAGCTCTGGATCACCATCAAAATTAGGATCAAAAAAGCGTTTGATTGCTCCCGCGTAGTCTATAATGCTGAACCAGGTCTTATTCGGTTCGTACAGTCGCGACCCTCGTCCGATGATCTGTTTGAACTCAACCAGCGAACCAACCGGACGCGCTAACACGATATTCTGGCATGTTGGCACATCAACGCCAGTACTCAACAGCTTTGAGGTAGTGACGATTACTGGCATTGGTTCATCCGGGGTGCTGAAACGCCCTAAGGCCCTCTTCCCATCAGTACCCTCGTCTGAGACAATGCGTTCAATATATCCAGGGAAGTGACCTGCATACTCTGCGCAAGCTTTCTCTAGCGCCACACGCATCTCCTCAGCGTGACCTTGATCAACACAGAAGACGATCGTTTTAGCAAGTGGGTTGGTCTGTTGCAGAAATGTTGCAAGATGCTGCGCAATGGCCTGGGTGCGTGCTCGTAAAGTCGTTGATGTTTCTTCAATGATTGGATTGCTGCTGACCAGCTTTTCTTCGTCTTCATCATTCGATACATCTGCAACAAGTGATATATCTGATATATTTGATACATCTGATACAAATTTGCCCGTTTGCTCCGCTACATCAGCCTCCCTTTGCCATGAATTCTCATGTTTTGTGCCCATCAGCACATAGCGCACGCGATAGGGAGCGAGGAAACCATCATTGATGCCTGTGCGTAAAGAGTACCTATAGACAGGCTTCCCGAAGTACTCATCCGTTTGTATCTCATCCGTACTCAAAGGCGTGGCCGTCATGCCAATCTGCACTGCGCTCTCGAAATACTCTAAAATCGTACGCCATGTAGAGTCGGCCTGCGCGCTTCCCCTGTGACACTCATCGACAATGATCACATCAAAGAAATCGCGTGGAAAATCCCGATACAGGCCCTTGTACATCTCGGTATCGCCTAATGCCTGGTACGTTGCGAAAAGAATATCACGACTCGTTGTTGCTTCACCCAGGATGCGTTGGCGCGCATCTCCAAACGGGGCAAATTCATTATCCATGGCCTGGCTCAACAACCAGTCCCGATCTGTCAAATACAGCACGTTGCGGATCGCCCGCGTGCGTTTCAACTTCCATATCAACTGAAAGGCAATCTTCGTCTTACCTGTGCCTGTTGCCAGTGTTAACAGAATGCGCGGTGGTCGAAGTTCGCGTTTTGCCTGTAACACGGCTATTACAGCGCGATTGATAGCTGCCTATTGATAGTATCGCGGTTTGTGGTTCCTGAGATCATAGGGATAATGTAACGCATCACGCGCTTGATTGTCTGTCAGACCAAGCGCCTCTGCCCAACGATTCCATAGTGCATTACGCGATGGCAATGCAGTCAGTGTTGTATGTATCGGTTCCTCTGTAACTGTCCAGTCGAACTCCTGAAAAGTGCCATCTTTCTCCAACAGGTAGGCAAACGGCACTGCCAGGCGATTATGTGCATACTCCTTGAGACGCCGGATTACTTCTTCCCGCTCCTGTCCTGCATGGATGGTCTGAATGACGGCGATTGGCAACGAAGCCGCAGCGCGCAACAAAGCATCGACCCGCAATTTACGGCCATGTTGTGTAGACGTCTCACGAATGAATACCCGGCCATTTGTAAAGACATAAGGTGTTTCGACGAACGGTCCCTCGCCATCCAAATTGTGCAAGTCTCTGTCGCAAGTCGCTTGTAACCAGATCAAGTACAGCAGGTGATTCATCACGCACTCCCAGGAGTTCAGTCAATAGCGGATACGCTTCCAGAACCCTTCGATCCAATGGTTGCCGCACCGTCTCCAGCATGCACAGTTCGGCCAGCATATCAATGTGGGCATATCCATCGCGAGGGTCTAGCAGAGGCAAGCTACCCATTTTTTCCTGCTCGCGGTTCAACAACAGGTGTCCAAGAGCATGAGCATATAGCGCAACCTGGTCTCGTATTGCTAACGTTTCTTCAATAGCCAGCAGCCAGCGGTCAGGCACATCACCTCCTGACCTCGTAGGTACAAGCACCGCATCAAAGCGTCCGCCTGGCCTGACACGAAACCGAAGTGAAGGAGCCTGTCCTTTGCCTGTAAGATGGTTCAGTGCAATCTGAAGGTTTGTGGCATCAAGATTTTCTACGAGGAGCACATGCGCAGGCAACACGCGACGACCACCCGGTCCAACCGCGTTGACGCAGGCATTGTGCAATGCTGTGAGTGGCTCTCCCCGTTCTACGCCACGCCAACCATTCACCAGTTGTTGCAAGCGCATCGAGGTATCAGTGATCAATGAGGGGTACGATACTGCTGGTTCGTCCGTTGGGATTCTCCTTCCCATAACTCGACACTCCTAACCACGGCTATTGTATAGCTATGGGCAGTATTTGTCGAGAGGGTTGGGAGATTAGGTTATCTCACGTATTTTAAATATATTTTTTAATCATACTTTTTATTACTATATATTATTATACTCATTATTATAGTAAAATATATATACATAATTTCTACTAAATTGCAATTATCTTTAAAACTTCTTACATCAATCTTACTTACTTTTAACTTTCATTCCATAATCCAACTTTATTTCCACATTTGAGAAATATATTATCTTTCACATATACAACAGATGCATTGTCTATCAAGAATGTAAGATCATTTCCTCTAACTTCAAGTCTTTATTTATGCCAATCTTTACCAGTATCAAAAGCATTACTCCCTAAATTGTCGTTTGTGCTATAAATAAATACCACTACTACAGCATAATCTTTTGCTATTCCTACTCTATATCCTTACCAGTCCCCTTTTGTTTATACTCAAGCAGTAACCCCAAATTCAAACCACAGCGTTAATCCATCTGTTTTCTTCATTCTTGCTTCTACTGCAAAATTCTATAATCCTTCTACTCTAAATGGAGCAACAGCTGAAGACCTATTACCAGCCTCTGTACTTACTAACAGACCTTAAGTGACCACTTTCCAATCAGACTAAAGTGCCCAGCCTTGCCAATTATCTTATCCGCTCTCCTGATACAAAATTGTACCAGGTGCTACGTTCGAGATTTAAGTTAGTGTAAGTGTTGCAATTTAAGTAGGTGAAGACATAGTAGTTAGAGTCAATGTTGCAGCTCTAGCAGTCTTATCACTATTAGCTGATACATTTCCTGATATATTTGAAGAACTCTATATATTGTTACCTGTTCCTACTCTCATACCTAACAATATACCAGCACCTATGAGTACAAGAGCAAGAATTAACAAAATAATAAGATATGCCTTACCTCTTCTTGATCGAGGTGGAGACTGTGTTTGCGTTAAAGCAGTTAAATTAATATCTTATAAATTTAGTGTTATAGAACTCTGTTGTAGTCCAGCGAGAGGTAAAGTCATATAATTCTCACCAGAAGAGCTAAATTGATTTCCACAAGTGCCACAAAATACATCCCAAACATCATAAATAGCTCCACATTTATTACATTTTTTAAAATTTACAGTATACATAATCTACCCTCCAAGATATAATAACTAGAAGAACATTACTAACAATTTTTTTTTACTTACCTCTTAATGAAAAATACATAAAAGACAACAAAAAACGAAATACAAATATCTATAAAATAATGTAAGAACTATCAAACATAACAAACTTAAAAAGAAAAACCAAACCTTAAAACCTATTTTCCCCTAAGATTTGCTATACTGTTTAGCAAAGTACTTAAAGATGCTCTACGCAGTACCACCACCTTAAGTTCCTAACATTTACTGTATAAAAGTCCCATATAGCTCAGCAATCATTTAATTTCCGTTCTCTACAACACTCTTATCTTCATTATATTTCTTTATTCCAATAAAAACACCTATCAATACAGCTACACTAACTAGAAACTCTATAATAATAACCGCTATAATCAAAATAAAAAACCAAAAGCCAAAACAACCCCAACCTACGAAAATATTCCTAAATCCGTTCCACACAGAAGACCAACCCCAGAACAGACACCAAGAAACTACTAATACAAACGAAATATACAAAATAGCAGCTACTCCGACCTGAGAAATCGACCCAAAAGCTCCAATAACCGAGCAAACAGTGATAATACCTGTAAATACCCACACTGCAACCGTACTACGTTTAACACATACAATTTCTCCACGGAACCCAGTTTCGTAACAGTACTATCAGAGGGTTCCCCCATCGATATTATGATCCAATTAGTACAAGTTCCCTTCTGACATTAAGAACATTAAGCCACAACATCAACTTACAAATAAGTGAAACACTTCATATTGTTAATACTCCTTCCGTTTTATCCTCATCAGATAATAAAAATAGCTATTAAAACAACAATATCAAAATACCAATAATAAATTAGCAATGTAATGTACTTCTCTTTCATATAACAAAATTTCTCTTATTTATTAACAAACTTAAACTCTTCTACAAAAAACAAAAACAAAAATAACCAACAAACCATTACCATAAAAATAATTAAAAACTTTACAAAATATATTACTAAAAAAAACAAAACAAAATTAAAAATTCACTAAAATATCACAAGAAACTCTCTAGAAAAATCTATTATATATCACTCATATCAAAATATACGCAACAATTATCAATTTATCAAATAAATACTATATAAATCAAATTAAGAAATTAATTTAACAATCTGTTTTAATGTAATTATAAACATTACAAATGATCTTAACAATTTTTGACATACAAGTTACTCAAATTTCTTTTTCTTGTGTAACAGATATTCTGATTAAACAATATACCTATCATCTACACTCTATTTCTATGAAAACAAACTATAAAGAGATAACATTTAAGTTAGATGATTAACAAATCACAAATTAGTGAAATTATACACCTACACATTACGAGCAAAAACATTATACACTCATCAAACAAAACCAAATTAACCTGATACACATACAAACTGATAAAAACCAAATCAAAAAAAAAGACATAATTATTTATATAAATACAACTATGATAACCTAAATGTGCTTGAAACTGTCAGAGATAAAATATCCGACATATGATGCGTGTCTACATGTTCGTATATAGTAGGGGCGTGCCCTTGCGGCCGCCCTGGGGCTGGGTGGGGCCTCGTCACGGCTGTAAATTTGTCGTTTATTTTACATCGCCCTTTGCATGAGATATTTAAGCAACATCAATTTGTGAAAAAGCCTCTCGATCTAAATATATTTAAGTATTGACTTAATTAAGCAAATGGTTTATAATAACTATTATGGACATGTTTGTTGCACTTGCAGATCCGACGAGAAGAGCCATTTTAGAACTCCTCGCCAACGGTGGCGAGTTACCTGTCACTGCCATCTAAGAGCACTTTCCAGTCAGCCCACAAGCCATCTCACAACATCTCAAAGTTTTGCGTGAGGCACACTTAGTGGAGATGGAAAAACGCGCGCAACAGCATGTGTACCGTCTCAATCCACAAACACTGTCTCAATTTGAAACATGGGTGACTCTAACAAAGCAGAGATGGGAAGAGCGTTTTGCTGTATTCGATATCGTACTCGAACGTGAAAAAAGCAGCTTGTGAAAGAAAACAAGAAAGCAGGTGACAATATGAACAATAATGTACAGGACACCATGAGAAAAGTCTTTCTCTACATGACGATGACCTTTGATGGCTTCTTTGCCGGGCCGCACAGTGAGTTGGACTGGATGTCACAGACACCAGATCAGGAACTCAACGATGACATGGTTGCTTTCTTTCAAGGCATTGATCGTGGTTTTATTGGCTACCCGACGGCTTCAGGTATGATCCCATACTGGTTAAACGTCGCGAAAAACCCTTCGGCCTCAAAGGCCGAACGTGCCATTGCACAGGCAGTGAATACATTACACCCTCTCATTATCTCGCGCCAGGAAGAAAAACTTGAGTGGGAGTATACAGAGCTACTCGTGGTGAAGAGTGATCATGATTTGGTTGAAGCAGTGAAAAAGATCAAGCAGCAGCCCGGCAAAGACCTGGGAGTGCCTGGTGGCATTCGCACTGCACAAACGTTTGTGCGGCTGGGTTTAATTGATGAGTACGTGTTGATGGTCCATCCAGTTGCCATAGGTAATGGGAAACGCGTATTCACGAATAAGGTCAGCTTGGAGTTGGTAAGCGCAAAGACGTACAAATCTGGGGTTATGCGCATTTGTTACCGACCACGCTAAGCAAAGGAGAAATCATGATGGCAGAGCATAAAGTCAATTCAAAAGCAACGAACAAGGACGCCAGAAGTAGCTACGCTTCCGTGAACGGCCTCAACTTATATTACGAGATCCACGGCGCCGGAGAGCCGCTGATCCTGCTGCATGGCGGCGTCGGCGCAATCGAGATGTTCGGCGAAGTGCTGCCCTCCCTCGCCCAGAACCGACAGGTCGTCGCCGTCGATTTGCAAGCCCACGGGCGCACAGCCGACATCGATCGCCCGTTGAGCTTCGAGCTGATGGCCGGAGACATCGCCGCTCTGATCAAGCATTTGGGGATCGAAGATGCCGATGTCATGGGCTACTCCCTGGGTGGTGGCGTTGCCCTCAGGATCGCCATCCAGTACCCAGAAGTGGTGAGAAAGCTCGTTCTCGTCTCGACCCCTTTCAAGAGAGATGGCTGGTATCCAGAAGTTCTCGCGGGAATGGGGCAGATGGGTCCTCAGGTCGCAGAACAGATGAAGCAGACCCCAATGTACCAACTCTATGCCAGCATCGCGCCTAAGCCGGAGGATTGGCCTGTGCTGCTCACCAAGCTCGGCGAGCTACTTCGTCAGGATTATGACTGGTCCAATGAGGTGGCCGCGATCAAGGCACCCACCCTCATTGTTGTGGGAGACGCCGACAGTGTCCGCACCGCGCATGCCGTGGCGTTCTTCGAACTACTCGGTGGTGGCAAGGTCGATGCAGGTTGGGATGGGTCAGGCATGTCCAATGCCCGGCTGGCCATTCTGCCCTCCATGACACACTACAACATCTTCTCGTCTCCCACACTGGCGGCCGTTGTCGCGTCGTTCCTCGACGCACCCATGCCCGGAACCAGATGATTGGTGACCATAAACTATCAGAACGTGTCGCACTAATCGGCGGAGGGTGCAATCCCTTCGCCGACCATACTGGTTTCATTTATATTCATAAATAGCATAATCAGCACTCATCCACTGAATTGCCTGGCGATCAGCGATAGGTTACCCGAAAGTCACACGCTCCTTAAAATCATCTACCGTTATTTGCAACAGCCATTCACCAGTTGTTGCAAGCGCATCGAGGTATCAGCGATCAATGAGGGATACGATACTGCTGTTCTCGTTGGGATTCTCCTTCCCATAACTCGACACTCCTAACCACCGCTATTGTATAGCTATGCGTAGTCTTGTCATTGGTGTTATGCGTCACCCGTATGTGGGACATGGGCACAACTAATTCATTGTAGAATTAGTTTGATACGTTTTCCTCTCAGGAGGCATGAACACACCGGTAAGACAAAGAAGGTAAAAGGCATACAGCTTCCAACTGGTGCATGTGGAATGATTGACAACTAATGTTCCGGCTTTTCTGTACACAGGCAACATAGATTTTCCTTTGTCAGGACATTGCCATGCTCCATGTCTCGTGTTTTCCAGTCTTTTTTTCTTGTTTTTCCATTCTACAAATGAATTATTGTACCTGGGGCTGGGTGAGGAATGGCGGGGGCGCTTGCGCTGTCCTGCTGCCCCCTCACGTTGTATGGTGACAACGCTTGCGCTGTCCTGACCACTTCCAATAATCTCATTCGCTGGTTTCAGGCGCTTGCGCTGTCCTGGCCCCTTAATCACATCAACTTTCCCATCATCCCACGTATAAATAGAAAACGTGAATACAGTAAACTACTAAACTGATATAATCACTGGATATTCATAATGAGAAAAAGATACTTCTCTTTTATTGCTCTTTCGCTCCTGCTACTACTTACTGCATGTACAGGCCTACCAACGATTACCATTAACCAGGCCACTCCCGGATTAACGAACACTGGATCTCAGACACAGAGCACCGAAGAAGAACAGCAGCTCGCGCAACAATTGTTCAAGCAGATCAACCAGGATCGCGCCGCCAATAATCTTCCTCCACTGACCTGGGAACCTCGACTTGAGAAGAGTGCGTACCAGCATGATCTGGTGATGGCGAAAGGGTGCGGTTTGGCGCACCAATGCTCTGGTGAGCCAGACCTGGGAACGCGTATCAGTCAGCAAGGAGTGCAATGGCAGACCGTTGGGGAGAATATCGGAGAAGGTAGCCCCGTCTTTTCAAATGATGATGCCTCGAATATGGTAACAGCAATCCATAAAGGCATGATGGGCGAAAAGCCACCGGACGACGGACACCGGCGCAACCTGCTCAGTAAAGACTTCCATCGCATCGGTATCAGCATCTATATCGATAGCAACAATACACTATGGCTCACAGAAGATTTCGCCAACTAGTTGCCTGACACCTGGGCAACATGCCTTTGATCCACCCACGTACGTATCAAATAAATTGGTAGAAAGATATACGGAAAAATTATATACAACGGTAAAAGCCAGTACTTCGCGCGGGCACGCCTGCCTCTATACGTCCATGCAATACCCACATCGACACGCAGTGTCATTGCGCCCCGCCAGTCACGAACAAATATGGAAATCACCTCAACCAGAAGAATAAGAATACCCCATCCTGCCAGGCTATACAACAAACTATCGGTAAGAGAAAGGCTACTAGAAGTTGTTCCATTGCTACCCATGACAATAATCATAGGAATGACAAAGAGAAGATCGCCAATAGCACAGCCAATCATCAATGCTAGAAGTGCGCTCTTTCTGTAATAATGAAATTGTCTGGACGCAGCCATGCCAATTCCTCACATTCTCTGCCTGGTCTATACCCTTAATTATACAGCTAACAACCTCAAGTACGTTGTGATGATGGCTTTTATCTTTATAAAAAGGGGGATCGTAGGCGCCGATGTATCGCGCGCACTGCCAATTCATCGGCCCTCGCTGGTTTTCTGATATCTCGCTTATTATGTTAAAACTCATTATCATCCATCGATCACTCTCACAATAAGCAATGCTTGTCTTGTATTCTATTGCAAACACTATCTCCGCGCAATAATCAACAGCCCATTTGCTCAGCTTGCCTTAAGCACAGCCATACCATATAATCTGAATATTGTCACTGCTAGTCTACTAGCTAGAAATTATAACAGGACAAGGACCCAACCTTCTGTTTTACCCCACCCCTCGTTCAATCTTAACGTCCAAACCCCAAAACAGGCGCTTTTCAGCGAAAAATCTTGCGAAATATTCGTGATGTGATCGTTAATCATTTGTGACACATAAAAGCCGTATTATGATATCCCTTAAAATGGATAAAAAGGCTTTTGTTGCTAGTAGTTTAAACAAGGAGGTTTACGATGTTAAGCAATAGTGCTGAGATAGAAGGAACCGCAAAGGGAAGAGCCTGGTTCCTACGCAGAGTAGCCTTGCCACTGTTGTTGGCTTTGCTGGCCCTGGGCTTTGTCGGAATGAGCACAACCATGGCCAGCTCCTCGTCATCACTGCATCCAGCCGTCGTTTCCAGTCAATATGCGGACGCTGCCCCTGCCCTGGTCGCCTATAACGCGACTACCTATATTGGTTGGACAGGCAGGAATGCGGCTCATAATTTAAACCTGATAACCTATAATCCGACCAACCAGACCTTTAGCCCCGCCATAGTGCTTACCGATACCACACTTGTTGGTGCTGGACCGAGCCTGACGATCTTTAATGGCAACCTCGCCGTTTCTTGGATGGGAACAGATCATCGGCTTAATGTGGCCTTCTTTAAGCCTGGCGACCCCACTCACCTGGCCAACAAAGTGATTTTGAGTGAGTACTCGAACGATGCCCCTTCCATTATCACGTTTAATGGTCGTCTCTACCTGAGTTGGAGAGGAACTGATGGGCGCTTGAACATCATCTCCTCGACCGATGCTCATACTTTCAACACGAAGGTCACCTACAACATCGCCATCAGGACCAGCCCGACACTCCAGGCGTCCGATGGTATCATCTTTGTGGCCTGGGAGGACACGACCGTCGCGTCGCATATTACGTTCGCACAATATAATCCGTCCAACCCTACCGTTCTGAAAGCTAAAATCACCACCACCACATTCAGCTTGGTTCCCGTAGCTCTCTTCACGGCAGGCACAGCAAATCCGGATCTCAGAGTGGCCTGGATTGACGCTGATACAAATATCAACCTGGGCATTTATGAGGGCGATCAGACCCTCCATAACGTGGTCACCACAACCCAGACCTCGGTCTATGGGCCTGCACTGTACATGCCCTACCTGAGCTGGACTGGGAAAGACGCAGCTCAGAGCGTCAATATCCTTCAGGTCAGCTTCTAGCGATCTTTGGGAAGAAGCAAAGCCCCGACTCCTTTGACGAAAGTCGGGGCTTTCGATGATTTGGTGATTCGCTTTGGGGAACCCCTTCGCTGATGAGCGCGACATACAAAATTGCCCATCAGCCCTTTCCAGGATTCCCCTAGCAATCGACTTCCAGGGATTGAGAAAGGTCGGCGAATAGCAAGCCCTACTCCCACCTGCCAATCTTCACATACCCCTTCAGCAAATCCCTCGCAATAATGAAATGCTGAATCTCGTCTGTCCCCTCGTAAATCCTCGTCACGCGCAGGTCGCGGTACCAGCGCTCGATAGGCATCTCCCGCGTATAACCCATTCCACCGTGAATCTGCATCACGCGATCAACCACTCGATTCGCCATATTTGAGCCATACAGCTTCGCCATACTGGCCTCGTGACGGTTATCCAACCCCTGGTCAACCTTCCAGGCGGCATGCATCGCCAGCCACTTCGTCGCCTGGATCTCAACAGCAAATCAGCAATCATCCACTGAATCGCCTGCCGATCAGCGATAGGCTGCCCAAAAGTCACACGCTCCTTAGAATAATCTACTGCCATCTGTAACAAGCGTTCAGCAGTGCCTACGCAACGCGAAGCAATCATCCATCGTCCCTGCCCAATCCACTGCATACCTAGTGAAAAGCCTTTTCCGACCTCTCCCAGAATATGATCTTCTGGCACTCGCACATTCTCGAAGAATAGTTCCGCGGGAGACCACCCGCCCATCGTCGGCACCGGGCGCGAAGTCCAACCCATCTCACGATCCACCAGGAAACACGTCACACCGCCATTCTGTGGTGGTTTTGTACGATCGGTGACGGCAAAAACCATCGTAAAATCAGCTTCATTGCCACCCGTAATAAAAACTTTCTGCCCATTGATTACCCAGTGGTTACCGTCCTTGACAGCCGTCGTGCGAATAGCTGACGGATCAGACCCTGCTCCCGGCTCAGTCAGCGCGAAACACGACTTACGCTCCCCTTCTATGGTAGGGATGAGGTACTCCTCTTTCTGCCGTTCATTGCCATGATAAAGGATATTATCTGCGCTACCCGCAAACATAAAAGGCACCAGCGTTTTCCCCAGCTCCATGAATATCAGCGCGCTCATCACAGCGCCCAGATTTGCGCCGCCATATTCCTCTGGAGTATTGATGCCCCAGAAGCCCATTTCCTTAGCTTTCCTCTGGAGAGAGTCGTACACCGCTGGCTCAACACCATTAGGATACTTACCTTCATTCTGCAATACATCGTTTTCCAATGGCATCAGTTCGCGTTCCACAAATTGCCGTACCGTTTGCTGAATCATTTTCTGTTCGTCAGTAAGCGAGAAATCCAAGGCGACCTCCTTC
>CAVPEB010000046.1:0-32198 GCA_963702765.1 uncultured Chloroflexia bacterium | reverse complement strand
TCAGAGGCTATGCCGAACTTCCCAATATTCCTGAACTTTTGATAGCGTCTCTCTAATAGTTCATCAACAGGTAGCACTTGAAGTTCAGCAAGATTTTTCAGCAATGCCGTCTTCAGATTGTTCGCTGTGAGGCTATAATTGTGGTGCGCTCCACCCAAAGGTTCTGGTATAAGTTCGTCAATCAAGTCAATCGCTTTCAGCTCTTTTGCGCTGATGCGCATTGCTTCTGCGGCTTGTGGAGCAAAAACCTTGTCACGCCACAGAATAGAAGCTGATGCTTCTGGCATTGCAACGGTATAAATACTGTTTTCGAGCATCAGAATACGATCAGAGACACCTATAGCTAATGCACCGCCACTGCCACCCTCACCAATCACAACAGAAATAATTGGCACTTGCAGGCGTGACATGAGATACAAGTTTGCCGCGATTGCTTCCGATTGTCCACGTTCCTCGTCTCCCAGACCTAGAAATGCGCCTGGAGTATCAATCAGGCAAATGATAGGAAATCCAAATTTCTCAGCTTGTTGCATTAAACGACTAGCTTTGCGATATCCCTCGGGATGTGGCATGCCCAGGTTCCGAAATTGCTTATCCTTCATATCACGCCCCTTTTGATGACAGACAAGCATTACACGGGCATCTCCTAATTTCGCAGGTCCCGCGACAATCGCATGGTCGTCGCTAAATGAACGATCTCCGTGCAGTTCAAAGAAGTCCTCGCACATTAATTCAATGTAATCTAAAGAATAAGGCCTATCTTTGTGACGCGCTACCTGGACAGTTTCCCATGCTGACAGATTTTTGTAGATCTCTTCGGAACGTCGGTGCAGTTCTCGTTCCGCCTCCTGCAATTGTTTGATTTCGTCAGGTTTCAGGCGGTCACCCTTACGCTGTAGCGATGTAATCTTCTTTTCAAGCTCGGCGAGCGGCTTTTCAAATTCCAGGTCGTAGGCCATCGCTCTCCCCTATATGATGTGTAAATGCTTGTGAGTCACTTTGTACCATTCCAGAAGTGTATAGCTTCAACAGTCGCGCCAGCGTTTGTCGCAGATCACGGCGGTGAACGACTACATCAATCATTCCATGCTGGAATACGAACTCTGAATTGATTTCTGGTGGTTTCACATGCATAAATTGCTCTATAACACGAGGTCCTGTGAAACAGACGAGCGCCCCTGGTTCTGCAAGGTTAACATCACCAAGCATCGCGAAGCTTGCTGTTACACCACCTGTTGTAGGGTCTGTAAGAAGGCTAAAATATGGGATTTTGGCTTCACCAAGTTTTGCTAGCGCCGCCGAAGTTTTTGCCATTTGCATCAGCGAATATAATCCCTCCTGCATGCGCGCGCCACCAGATGCAGAAGCAATCAGCACAGGCATAGCTTTCTTGAGGCCAAACTCGATTGCACGAGTGATTTTTTCACCAACAGCCGAACCCATGCTACCACCTATAAAACGGAAATCCATAATCGCGAGTGAGAGTGGCTGTTGCTCAATTGTCGCGTGGCCTACTACTACGGCCTCATTCAAACCCACTTCATTGATTTCATCTTCAAGTTTGCTCGAGTATTCCTGAACCTCATCCTTTGTGCGACTCACAAAGTTGAGAGGATCGACAGACAAAATATTAGCATCCAGTTCGACGAAGCTTTCGGGGTCTACCAGCAACTCAATACGTTCAAAGGCAGTGAGTTTAAAATGGTAATTACAACGCGTGCATACTTTAAGATTTTTTTCCCACTCGCGAGCAATGAGTATCTCTTTACACTTTGGGCATTTAACCACTAAATTACCTGAAGGTAATCCTGGCTTAGCTGGAGTAGTTGAGGATGTTGTTGTGGGTGGATCAGCAGCTTCTTTAGCCATGAATTACCTCCTTGTCAGTCTTGCGCCAGGAGCGCAGCCACAAAACTTTGTGGATCAAAAGGGGCGAGATCATCGACTTTTTCACCTGTGCCGATAAATTTAATAGGAATGCCTAAATCGTCGGCTACAGCGAAAGCAAATCCACCCCGGGCTGTACTATCCAGCTTTGTGACGACTACCCCGGTCAATCCAACATCTTCAGCAAATTTACGCGCTTGTAATAGAGCATTCTGACCTGTAGTTGCGTCGATGACCATCAACAACTCGTGAGGACCATCAGGAAGAAGTTTCTGAATGACCTTGTTTATTTTCTTCAACTCTTCCATAAGATTATACTTCGTTTGAAGGCGACCAGCAGTGTCTACAATCAGTACATCGCACCCGCGGGTGCCTGCGGCTTGAATAGCATCATAGACAACGGCACCAGGATCAGAACCGGGATTCTGGCTGATAACAGGTACTCCTACACGTTCTCCCCACACTTTTAGCTGATCGATTGCAGCAGCTCGGAAAGTGTCGCCTGCAGCGAGAATAACGCTGTGTCCCTCATTTTTTAGACGATAGGCTATTTTAGCAATGCTGGTTGTCTTACCTGAGCCATTGACACCTATAACGAGAATTACAGTGAGTGGGGATTGTTTCGCAAAACGTAAGGAGGATGGTTTTCCAAGAAGCGCAACAAGCTCTTCACGCAAAGCCCGTTGTACTTGCGAACCAGTTTGCATTTGTTCTTCGACGACTCTCTGGTGCAACCGCTCCATGAGCCATGTAGATGTGCTTGGGCCAACATCAGCGCTTAAGAGAACTTCTTCTAATTCATCCCAGAGTTCATCTGTGATAGTATCTTGCTTGAAGGAGTCTCCAAGCCGACCGAATAACCTGCGTGTGCGACTCAAGCTGTTCTTAAACGGATTGATGCTTTTTTCAGACACAGAATCACCTTCTACGTACTCTTGAGCGATTTCGGAATCTCTTTTTGGTTCAGCCTGTGGTTTTTGCCCAAAAAATCGATTGAGCACGTTAGCGTTGACTCCTTAAATCTGTACCTTTTAATTTAGATAAAAATAAAAGACAAAAGGAAAAGATTCTTTTGCCTTTGCATTCTTTCCCTGACAACTCAGTCGACCGCAATTCGTAGCAAAGTATGTGAAATTCCCTGGCGATAGCAAAAGTCGCCAGGGAATGCATCACACCTATTGGCGGCTACTGCGATACGAATGGAGAGATCCATCGCTAATGGGTTCATTAATGATGATATCGCCATTACGGATCTTGATATTGTACAGGCAAGTCGGGTTTGTGCATACCCATGCTTTGTACTCGATAGAAGCTCCCTGGCTGCCAAAATCCGAAAGCGGAACCAGATCACCTTCACTACATTTGCGACACCGAGGAAATGCGTTCTCCACGAAATCGCCTCCTTCCTTCTCTCGAGAGGATTGTAATCGCCTTCCTGACTGCGAAATCCAGGCGAGGTTTGGCGATAAAGATAGCCGAGGGGGAGCCTCCGCCACTGCATCCGCATCCCCACAGCACTATTACATTGGCCTATGCCATCGCTATCATACCACAAAATCTATTTGATGTCAGTACAATCATGAAGACATTTTCATAATCTACATCTCAAAGGGGAATCATATCTGTCTTTCCATAGACTATGTAGTGAGAACACCCCCTGCATTCATTTGCAGATATGCGTTGATAAAAGGATCGACATCTCCGTTCAGATAACCCTCGGTGTCGCTTGTCTCAAAGTTTGTGCGATGATCTTTGACAATGTTATAAGGGTGTACTGTCACTGTGCGAATTTGCGTTCCGAAGTCTGCTTGCACATTCTCGCCTTTGATTTTGGCAGCCTCCTCTTCGCGCTTCTTCAACTCACGTTCATACAAACGCGCTTTGAGAATTTTCAGTGCCACCTCGCGGTTCTGAAGTTGAGAGCGTTCATTCTGACAGGTCACTACAATGCCTGAGGGTATGTGGCGCATCCTCACAGCTGAATCAGTCTTATTGACATGCTGCCCACCTGCTCCAGTGGAACGATAGGTATCCACTTCGATATCTTCAGGTCGGATCGTAATCTCGATCTCATCTTCAATATCAGGCATGACCTCGATCTTAGCAAATGAGGTATGGCGTCGATGTGCTGCATCAAAAGCTGATAGACGTATAAGTCGGTGAGTGCCTATCTCTGAACGCAGGTAACCATAAGCATATCTTCCACTGATTTCAATGGTTGCGCTTTTGATGCCTGCTTCTTCACCTTCGCTGTAGTCGTACACCTGTGTGCGGAAATGGTGGCGCTCAGCCCAGCGTAGATACATCCGAAACAGCATTTCAGCCCAATCCTGAGCATCGACACCGCCACTTCCAGCGTGTATGCTCATAATGGCATCGCGTTCGTCGTGTATACCATTGAGCATTAACGCAAACTGCAACTTCTCGACATCTTGCTCGATAGCTGTCAGGTCTTGTGCGACTTCTTCCTGCATTCCCTCATCCGGTTCCTCCTCTAATAATCCGGCTAATCCATGCAGGTCCTTCAATTTCTCCGCTATACTTTCCCAGGTGGTGACTTCTTCGCGCAATGCATTCATCTGTTGCATCTGTGCCTGCGCTTTGCGGTTGTCTGCCCAAAAATCTTCGGCCATGCTTTCCGCTTCGAGCTTGCTCATCTCTGTCTTCTTTGACTCCAGGTCAAAGATGCACCATAGTTTCATTGACTCGCCCTTGTAGGCGTTCGATTTGATTGGTTAATTCACTCATGGGGTGCATTGTAGCATGTTTTATAGTGCTTTAGCTACTATTATTGTATTAAGCCTTAACCTCTTTCTGGATAAAGCAATGGAGACTTTAATGCCAGGTTGGAGCATAAAACAAAGAAAAGGCGACATGTTGCCCTTGCTGTATTAAAGTAGAGGCTGATGATGAAGAATTATGTGTCATTATGAATAACACCATAGCCCCAAGTATGAAAAGTAGGCCAATCAAAATAAGAAGAAGCCCGGCGATACGGCCTCTAGCTCTTACTTTTTCAGCTTCTTCCGACGAAGCTCCAAACTGCTGCTGGTAGGATGAAGTTGTTGAGGGATAGCCAGGATATGGTGCTTGTTGTTGTGGGTAATTGGCAGCATTCTGTGGCACATAATCTGGGTATACTGCTCTGGTTGGTTCTTGACCTGTAGCGGTATTTTGTGAAACCATCCTGTTGGTAGCGTCATTAGCCATCTGCTCCGCGATGCCATAATCATTTGGATGTGAACCCAGAATGAGAGGCTGTTGTTCTATAGGTCTGCTCGGCCTAATGGTTTCTTGTGACCCAGCGTAAGATTGATTCACGAGAAAGTTCGTGCTGGCCGCAATGGTCGGGCTGTCTGGTTGTGATTCATCTGAAATCTGTTCTGTCTCAGTAGGTGTGCCACAGCGCGGACATGTTATATTTCCAGATGTTAATTGGAAGCCGCATTTACCACAGAAAACCATCTAGGCTCCTTTCAAGAAGCAGATTTCACATACGGAGTGATTCTTATCTTTAGTACATTGTTGATTATAACACTATACTACCTGACGGCTGAAATTGGTAGTAGCTAAAAAAATATTCTTTTCACAAAGCTTGAAAAAAGTGATACAATCTGCACAATGAGAAAGGATAAGCGACGTTTCTTTTCCACGCATTCCAAAATGCAAGGACACTGGACTCTGCGTCGCATGCGCAAAATAATATGAGCGATACCATAGGGCCGAATCCTGAAATTACTGAGGAAGCAGTGCGTATTCTTGATGCAGCCAGCGCTGAAGGTATTCCTCTTCGCTTACTTGGAGGACTTGCAATTTATCTTCAGAGTCCGAGCGCAAGAACAAATCAGCAATTGAGGCGTTCGTACAAAGACCTGGATTTTGTAACCTTGTCAAAATCCGGCGCAAAAACGAAGACGCTGTTTGGAAATCTCGGATATATAGGCCATAAAACATTTAATGCGCTTCACGGGCATCAAAGGATGCTTTTTTTCGATGAAAAGCATGACAGGCAGGTCGATATTTTCATTGATCGTATGCAAATGTGCCATAACATTGATTTCAGATCTCGTATCCATGTAGACGAAAGGACCCTGTCGCTTTCTGACCTGATGCTAACAAAAATGCAGATTGTTGAGGTCAACGAAAAAGATTTATTGGATGTCGTAGCTTTGTTTATTGATTATGATGTTGTTGATAATGATCGAGGCATTAATTTTCAATATATCTCTAAGCTGACATCGAATGACTGGGGACTGCAAAAAACACTTGATTTGAATCTTGTAAAAGCTAAAGCTTTTGCGATAGAACGTAATTTCTCCGAAGATGTGGCGAAACGTATTGATGCATTAATTGCTCATATCGAAGCACACCCAAAAACGATGCCATGGAAAGCTCGATCTATGGTTGGTGAACGTGTCCGCTGGTATGAATTACCTGAAGAACCTCGATAGTAACTGGAACACTTGCTGCACAAGTTCTACTATTGAATGCGTACAGTGGCCATCGAATTGAAGAGTTTGTGGCCTTTGACTGGCATTGATTTTTTATATAAGCCACTGTATACTTGCTTGTAACTTCACCTGTGCTTGAGAGGCGCATTCTGAGTTACCCCTTACTGGAGGAGTGGACATGGCAAAGCATCTTCGATGTTATATGTGTTCCGACCTTCATGCCGCAAATCGTACCTATCGCAAGCTTCTCAATGCCATCAAAATGAACGTCTACGAAGCCCATGTTGTCCTCATTGCAGGGGATTTAACAGGCAAGGCGATCGTTCCAATTATCTCACAGGGTAATGGCCGCTATACTGCGACTTTTTTGGATAATGATTACGTTATTGAAACAGAGTCCGAGAGAAAAAACCTGGAGAATAGCATTTCTGATATTGGCTATTACCCCTATGTCACTGACCATGAGATGGTCAATGCGCTCAGATTTGATGAGAAACTTATGCATGAGCTATTTCGTGAGAAAATGATTGAACGAGTAGGAGAGTGGGTAGCTTTAGCCGAGGAACGCATTGGCAAGAGTGGTGTACAGTTTTACATGATGCCTGGTAACGACGATGATACAGGCGTCGATGACATGATTGCGCAATCGAGCTATGTCGTCAATCCCGTCGGTAAAACTATTCAGCTGAACGAATTTCACGAGATGATCAGTTTTGAATATGCTAATCCAACTCCCTGGCATACTCCTCGCGAATGGAATGAAGAAGAGTACTACGAACGCGTGAAAGCAGGTGCAAGTTCTCTCAAAAATGTGAAAAACGCTGTTTTCATGATTCACGTTCCCCCTTTTGATAGCGGTTTAGATACCGCCCCAGAACTTGACAAGACTCTTCGACCTAAAGTGACAATGGGTGATGTCTTGCGAGTTCCTGTTGGAAGTACTGGCGTGCGCCGCGTTATACAGGAGCTTCAACCGCTGGTAAGTGTGCATGGGCATGTGCATGAATCCGGTGGTCAAAGCAAGATTGGTCGCACAACTTGTTTCAATGCTGGAAGCGAGGCCAACCAGGGCATCCTGCGAGGCTTTGTTTTTGATCTTGGTAAAGACAAACTGGAACGAGCTTTTCGTGTCCAGGGATAAGTCAGGGTGCATCCATCATTGCGCCTCTTTTATCATGATTTTCATCACAGGCACAATGTGAGTTGCGCCCTTACAGCATGAAAGGGGTTCGCACTCATGGCAAAATCTGCTCCTCCAAGCGGATTATTCGTCAGGCAGGCGTCTGGATTGGTGCGCGATGTCAGTATGACGAACGCGCTCTTCTTCAACATCGCTGCCTTCGTTGGAACAGCAGTAGGCTGGGCTATTGCTTTCTATGCGCTCTATCCAGAATGGGTAGCTTTTGGTATCTCCTCGTATGCCTACATGGCTGTTCTAACTGGTGTCGCCTGTTACTTCCTGGGAATGATCTTCGCAAGTCTCACCACCGCAATGCCTCGTAGCGGAGGAGACTATGTGTTCACTTCCCGTATTATCAGCCCATTCTGGGGCTGGATTGAGAGTTGGACGCTCGTTGGGTCAGCCCTCACCATTATCGGCTTTGAAATCATCGTTGCAACACACAATATCCAACTAACAGCCATCTTGCTCGGCGTTGCCTTTCCGACGAGCGTTTTTAGCGGTGCCACAAACTGGCTCCAGGATACGACAAGTAAATTTATTGTTGGATTCATTATTCTGCTGGTCATTGCTGGTATTGCTATCTTGAAGACACGTACGTTCCACAAGGTTGTGATGGGCCTGACTATTTTCGCTATCGTCTCGGTTGCCATCAATTTCATTGGAGCTTTCACCGTAGATCCAACCTCTATGAGTAATGCTTTGCCAGCTCTCGGCACCTCGTCCAAAGAGATTATAGATGGGGCTACTAAAGCAGGTTTTTCACTCGGGAGTCCGAACTTCTCTTTGCTAGGATTGGTTGGCCTGGCTGGTCTAGCGAGTGTTATACTCTTCCAGTACATTGGGTTTCAATTCTCCTCATACATTGCTGGTGAAGTGAAAGGTAACGTCAGGCGCGCAGTCATGATTGCCGTAATCGGAGCACTGGTTTTCGCGGTGTTCATGAACTCGGTCTACATGGATGTCCAGGGTTTTCACTTCGGATTTACCATGGTCAATGCCTGGGGGTATCTCTATTGGTTTACCTCTAATGCGCCTTTAAATGGTCAACCACCATTTACTCCAGTGATGTTAACTGCTGTGCATCCACAATTTTGGCCACTGTGGCTGATTGTGGCACTGGGTAACATTACGTTGAACATCCTACTTTGCCCCGTTTATGCGATCTTCCTCTCGCGTATTGTGCTGGCCTGGGCGCTTGATCGACAGGTGCCTGAATGGTTCAGTGTTGTAAATGAACGCACAAACGCACCACTGCGTGTGATTCTACTAGCGGTCTTAATCGGAGCTGTTTTCTATGTGTTGACGTTTATCAACCAGTGGTTCCCATCTGTAAACGTTTACCTATCCCTGGCAAGTACAACGTTCTTTGGTATCTTACTCGCAGGCCTCACCTGGATAATACCGGGGTTGAATGCTATTCTGATCCCATATCGACGGCCCGATCTCTTTCAGCTCACGAACAACACTCGCAAATTCCTGGGCCTGCCTCGCCTGGTCTGGTGCGGGATCATCTGGTTGATCTTTATTGTACCTGTGTACGTGGGGGCGTTCGGATATCCTGTTTATCAGGGTCTGATAGCATCCGGTACATCCTACTTATCGTTGTCAAACTCCGCTGGTGTTGGCTGGGCGCTTATTTTCCTTGTGATTGGAATAGTAATCTATTTCGTAATGAGGGCTGTAAATACCAGCCGTGGTATCAATGTCAAGATGATCTTCCAGGAGTTACCCCCAGACTAATAGAAGATCTATGAAACAATATAGAGCCTGCTCAGTGGGACACTACTGAGCGGCTCTATGCCTATTTTCTCCCCATGAATTGTTACTTCATGCGTAACTGGATGAACTCGTACAGGAGGAGTCGCGTCATTAAATAGCATATTCTTTTTGCCAACTGTACGCGTATTTCGCACAGGTTGAAGCTGGCGATAACCGTGTAAACGTTTTTGCAATCCAGCGTCAAGCGAAGCCTGCGAAACAAAAGTAATTGAAAGAGCACCAGCACTATGTCCTCTTCCACCAAAAAGCGGGCCATACACTCTCGGTTCAGCTCCCTCTACGGTTGCATTGCCATCGCCAAGAGCGCCCCAGGCTGGCATACCTCCCTTGATAACCAGGTTTGGTTTGATACCAAAAGACCTTGGTCGCCACAAAACCACATCTGCCAGCTTCCCAGGCTCCAGGGTTCCCACATGTTGAATTAAGCCGTGTGTTATTGCGGGATTGATCGTATACTTTGGCAAGAAAACGCAGTACTCGATTGTTAGAATGTGCCACTTCTGTTTTCGCTATATCATGTGCTTCCATCGCATGTGCCATCTGCCATGTACGCTGGATTGTCTCACCTATACGTCCCATTCCAAGTGAATCTGAAGCTGTAATGCTAATCGCCCCAAGATCATGCAGTGGTGTCTCAGCCGCCATTGTAGTGGGTCGTATACGGTGTTGTGCTGCCAGCACGTCTTCAGGAAATGCGGGGTTCAATCCATGCACTGCCATGATCATATCGAAGTGTTCGGCAACAGTATTCACGGTGTATGGAATAGTTGGGTTCGTTGATGAAGGAATCACATTTGGCTGGGACACGATTTCAAGTAAATCATAGGGCCCTCCTCCTGCGCCTTCAGTGTGATAAGCATGAACTGCTCGCCCTGCAATTGCCCCGAGTGTATCACTCAATTCCGCTGATTCGTTCAAGCCATCTGTATGCATCGCGACTGCAACATCCATTTGGTCTGCAACCGAGAGGCAGCAATCGATGACACTGGGAAATGCTGCCAGGTCTTCATGAATTTTAAGTCCACCTGCACCGGCTTCTATGCTCTGCATCAGGCCCTGGGGTCGGCTGCTGCATCCTCTTGCCAGAAAACAGACATTGATTGGAACATCCTCGAATGTCTCGAACATGCGCTGTAAAAAGAAATCTGGATTGACCCCCACATTCCACATTGGGCCTGCATCCATTGCCACAAATGTGGTGATGCCGGAAGACAGGGCCGTGTCAAAAAGACGCGGGCTGAGCAAGTGTACATGGCTATCTATGCCTCCAGGTGTCGCAATCAAGCCATCGCAGGGTAGAACAGCGGTACTTGTCCCAATCAGGAGGTCAATGTTCTCGCTGATATCTGGATTACCAGCGCGTCCAATGCCAACAATGCGTCCTTCTTTGATGCCAATGTTGCCCTTGATTATGCCTAATACGGGATCGAGAATGATAGCGTTGGTAAGTACAAGATCAAGTTCGCTCTCCCGTCCTAATCTGGAGTTCGCCATCAATCCATCACGAACTGTCTTACCAAATCCTGCCAGTACTTCATCTCCATAAGAGGTATAGTCATGCTCGATGTGTATGAACAGATTTGTATCACCCAGACGAAGTGTATCGCCAGTGGTAAGTCCATAGCGCGCATGATATTCATTGCGGCTCATTTCAAAAGGCACAAACGCACCTCTTTCGTTTCACCCGGTTCCCAGCGTATAGCGCCTCCTGCAGGAATATCAAGGTGATAACCCCTGGCCAGTTCGCGATCAAAGTGCATGCGCTGATTGATTTCCCAAAAAGGCATATGCGAAGTAATTTGTACAGGATGGTCTGATGTGTTGGTGACTGTGAGTGTTATTGTAGGTTTGCCTGCATTAATTGAGATCGTACCTGGCAGAGAAGGCTCGAGATTACGATCCTTTTCCTGGATGTCCTTTGCAGCCTTTCGAATGGGATGATGAAGCACAACTAATTTGGTCCCATCGTCAAAGGTAGGTTCAATATATATTTTTGATGCAAGCTCAGGTACACCATCCATCACATCTACTTCTGTGAGTACCTGCATGCCATGGGCGACCACCTCATCGTAACCTCTTCCAGCTCGTGCTTCCTCCATCACTTCGTCACAAATAAGTGCTACTGCTTCTGGATAATTGAGCTTAATCCCTCGTACCCGTCGCTTGCGGGCAAGTTCAGCAAGTGTAAAGATAGTAAGCCGATCTTGCTCTTTGGGCGTTAGTTTCATACGGCTGTTACATCACTTTCCGTCGAACATTTCAGTGATGCACTCCTACCTGGTTTGTAATTGTCTTTGGAGTTATAACTTTTCTGGTAGTAACTTTTTTCATAGCTACAGGTATCTCATCCTGTTCACTTTTAGAATGCATCGGAGTATATAAGGCAACTGCAATTACCTCGTCCATATGTTCAACTGGCACGAAATGAAGTTCTTTCATTATTTCTCGCGGAACATCATTCAGGTCTTTTAGGTTGCGCTTAGGAAGTATAAATGTCTTGATACCCGCGCGGTGCGCGGCCAGAACCTTTTCTTTGACTCCACCTATAGGTAAGACACGTCCCCGCAAGGTAATTTCACCAGTCATCGCAACATCACGATGGGCGGCTCGTTTCGTAAGGGCGGAAATTAATGCAGTCGCCATTGTAATCCCGGCAGAAGGCCCATCTTTGGGTATGGAACCAGCGGGTATATGCAGGTGTATGTCGTATTTCTCGTAAAAGCTGCTCTCCACTCCCAGTTGTCCAGCGCGTGAGCGTGCGTAAGAAAGTGCGGCCTGTGCTGATTCTTTCATAACATCGCCAAGTTGCCCGGTGAGTGTCAAGTTACCACGTCCATCCATAAGCGTAGCCTCGACAGTTATCAAGTCTCCACCGGCACTCGTCCAGGCAACACCTGTTGCAACACCAGGTTCATCTTTTTCCTCGGCTAGCTCGTAGAAGTGTTTCTGTGGCCCCAGGAAATCAACAAGCTTTTCAGCTGTTACCTTTGTTTTCGTGCGTCGTCCCTCTGCCACTTTGCGCGCAACTTTACGCATCACCGAGGCAATCTCGCGTTCCAGGTTGCGCACACCTGCTTCGAATGTATAGTCGCGAATAAGATGTCGTAACGCTTCATCTTCAAATTCAATGCGCGAAGCTTTCAATCCATGTTCTTGCATTTGTTTGGGGATTAAAAATTTGCGAGCAATGTGTACTTTTTCTTCTTCTGTGTACCCTGGGAGTTCAATAATCTCAAGCCGATCTCGCAATGCCGCTGGAATGGGATGCAAGACATTCGCAGTTGTCAGAAATATCACCTTTGAAAGGTCATATGGTATCTCCAGGTAATGGTCGGAGAAGGCATGGTTTTGCTCAGGATCAAGAACCTCTAAAAGTGCTGCTGATGGATCGCCTCTAAAGTCGGCGCCGATCTTGTCGATCTCATCAAGCACGAAAAGAGGATTAGTAGTGTTCGCAGTTTTCATCGTTTGAATGATACGACCCGGCAATGCTCCTACATAAGTGCGTCGATGCCCGCGTATCTCAGCTTCGTCGTGTACCCCTCCTAGTGAGAGGCGAACAAAATTACGGTTAAGTGCCTCTGCGATTGAGCGACCCAGCGAAGTTTTACCAACACCGGGAGGTCCCACAAAACACAGGATTGGGCTACGTGTGTTTTCAGAAAGTTTGCGCACTGCAATGTACTCAAGTATACGCTCTTTCACCTTCTCAAGGCCGTAATGCTTTTCTTCGAGGATTCTAGCAGCTTCATTGATGTCTAATTGATCTGTGGTAGCGTTGTTCCATGGCAAACTAACAAGCCAATCCAGGTATGTGCGGATCACGCTTCCTTCGGGAGCCATAGAGGGTGTCGAATTGAGACGATCAAGTTCTTTGTTTGCTCTGGCCTTGACCTCATCAGGCATACCTGAGGACAGGATCTTCTCGCCAAGATCGTCATTTTCGCGGAACGACGGGTCTGTTTCACTCAATTCTCGTTGTATAGCTTTCAGTTGTTCCCGTAGAAAATACTCTCGCTGGTTTTTATCGACTTCAAGTTGCACCTGGCTATGGATATGATTCTCTAATTCCAGAATATTCAATTCCTTTGTAAGCAAGATACAAGTCTTTTGTAATCGTTCCTCGATACTAAAAGCCTCCAGCATACTTTGGCGAACTGCAATCGGTGGTTCTATTGCAGATACAATGAAGTCTGCCAGCCAGCCAGGTTGGTCAATATTCAAGGCGGTAATATACGCCTCTTCTGGTAATGTACTGCTTAGTTTTACACATTTTTCGAAGAGAGCTAAAGTTGCTCGTAATAATGCGTCAACTGTGAGTGTGCGTTCTGCTTCTTCATCTACAATTTCTGCGCGAACACGCATAAAAGGGATGTGTTGTGTGTATTCAAGTCGGCGTAAACGTCTTTGGCCGTGTAGCAGCACGCTGGTCGTGCCATCGGGCATCTTCAGCACACGGTCAACCATTCCTTCAACACCTATATTATAAACGTCATCCTGCCCCGGATCTTCAAGATCCTCATTCAACTGTGTCACTACAAACAGGATGCGATCTTTCTTCATTGCCTCTTCGATAGCTTTTAATGATTTCTCCTGGTCTACTATCAAAGGTGTGACCAGATTAGGTAACAAGACGGTATTGCGAATTGGCAAAAGTGGTAAATTCACTATATTTTTTTCGGTTAAGTTATTATTTGAATGTTTCCTCGTGGATGTCCGAGTGGTCTTCTTGGTGACCATATATCCCCTCTCGACGGCTATAATGTTTGGTGGTAGTAAGTGTCCTTGCATTATAACGTTTCACTATCCGTAAAAGTTATCATTTATCATGAAGATCAGGTTAAATTCCTAGAAAATTCGTGTAAGAGATAGTGCTTATGAACTGAACACAGGTTGATCCAACAATTTTGCCATAGAAAATTCATCGACAAATTGACCATTGATGAGAAGCGAGTGTCTTCTTATTCCCTCTATGGCAAATCCTTGCTTTTTATACAATGCTATACCCGCAGTGTTATGAGCCATAACTGTTAACTCTAAACGATGAATATGCTTTTGTTTGGCCCATTCTTCCATTCTTTGGAATAATTGCGTACCGATTCCTTGACCGGCGAAGGCTTGTAGGATTCCAATGACGAGATAAGCGCTATGTCTGTTACGTTTAAACGTTCCGCCTGTAGCTTCAAGATACCCAACAAGTTGATTATCTTGTTCGGCAACAAAGATTGTTTGATTTTCTTGTCTCAGAAGGTTGTCAATTTGATCTCGCTGTTCCTCAAACGTGGTTTTTCTTTCACCAGGCTCAAGCAACATGAATTGCGTTTCAGCATCAAGTTGCTTGCAGAGCTTTAAAAATTGCTCTGCATCGCTTTTACGTATCGTTCGAATAATCATCAAGCATACCTTGTTTATAACTGATACAAGTGATACAAACGTTACAAGTGCGACAACTGTTACAATATCGCAATCTCTGCTTTGAGTAGATCTTCTAAATGAATAGTTTTTTCATCACCGCTACGCATTAAATGCGTTCTAAATCAAGAACAGTTCTCTCATTGCCAACGTTACCTGTATTCAGCGTTGTTTTCGGCTCAAGTAGCAGTACGTGTACTTCATCCTTGGCGATGGGAAGATGTTCAACACCTCTTGGTATAATCACGAACTCGCCTTCTTCTAAGAAAATATCCTGGTCCCGAAGCTTAATCTGCAAGCTTCCCTTTACAACCAGGAACAGTTCATCCTCCGTTTCATGGTGGTGCCAGACAAATTCGCCTTTGAATTTGACGAGTTTAACATGGGAATCGTTGAGCTCGCCCACAATTTTGGGACTCCAGTAATCGTTGAACATACTAAATTTCTGTGCGAGATTGACTTTACCCATCGTTTCCTCCTTTACTGTAACTATTTAGCAGGGGTTCCAAGGGGCCTGCGGGCACCTTGGCAGGGTGCAGGGTGTCCCCGCTTTTTCTTTCCCTGCCGCCGAAGGCGGCAAGAGAAAAACGACCTGAATAGTAACATAACCTTTCTCAATCAGTTTATGTTACAATGGCAGCAATTCTAAAAGAACATTACATAAAAGTTATGAAATGGTTACAGATGAATGCGCATAAAACGTATCAGTACCTCGATGGGTATAGCTATTACTATTCTCATTGCCGGTTTCACCGTACAAATCACTGATAATCTAGACGTTTTTGGTAAGAACAGTTATATACCGCTGATTATTGGCCTCAGTATGATTGCTGTTGGCGTTGTATTCTTCCTGCTTTTGCGTCTGATCACAAAAAATAGATCAGCCAGGAAGGATGCCTCAGATAACTAAAAAAACTCAAGCTATGTCCCGACTCTTAAATAGTGAGCCCAATATCCTTGCCACTGCCCATATCTTTCCGCCAGATGTTTCAATTCTTCACGACTCAGTTCTTTCCCATGACCATATACCTTCGTAGCTGCTTCGAGTAGCCTCGTCTCGGCCAAAGGCACATACTCCATACGACCAAGACCACGAATCATGATAAAGGTCGCCGACCATTCTCCAATGCCCTTGATGTTTCGAAGCCAGGCTTCGATTTCTTCGTCTGGCGCCGATGTAAGAAATTCCTCGTCGACTTCACTAAATGCTCTGGCTGTAGCAATCAGGTATTCAGTTCTCCTGTCGTTCCCAATCAACTTCAAAATCTCGTCAAAATCAGCCACAACTATTTGGATAGGTTCTGGGAAAGCCCAGTAGACCTTTCCATGTACTTCTAAGTGATTGCCATATTTCTCAATCAATGCCTGTTTTGTCTTTTGTGCAAGTTTCATCGGATTGCGTTGGGTGAGCACTGCCCAGCACGCATTTTCAAATGGCGTTAAGAACTTGACCTGGTGGTACCCATACAGGATCTCAATTATTGGAGCAAAGTCGGCATCTTCTCGACCAATGCGATAGAAAGGCTCGAGATCATCCTTCAAGCTCAAGAAGAATATCATTCGTTCGACGACAACACTTTGCGTTTCTTCGCTGATAGGTTCGGCAGAAAACAGCGTGTATTCCAGTTGAGGGATATCTAATGTACCACTTGAAATCAATTGAAAAACAATTGTTTGTCCATCAATGCTGATTGCTTTAGTCAGAATATGTGAGGAGATAGTCTGTTCCTGCTTTGTTGGCATGAACACTCCCAAGAAATTGAGAGATTTATCAAAGTCGAATGGAGGTGTTGGGAAGAGTATGCCAGATTCTGTATACATATTCAATCCTCTCCAAGAGTATGCCAATTATACTCCATTTGTCTTGCTGTCCACGCAGCCACATCGGCGCCGAACAGCCGAGAAACAACGTGTAAACTCATATCAATGCCTGCTGAGACGCCTGCAGATGTAATAATATGCCCCTCGTCGATGACCCTTTCGTCTGCCACTATTTCTACATTGGGATACATTTTGCGCATCCATTCGATACTACCCCAATGTGTTGTCGCGCGATGGTGGTCAAGTAAACCGCGTTCAGCAAGAAGGAATGCGCCTGTGCAGACACTTGTCATGAAGTTTGTATGCTGGTCTTGCTGTGCAATCCAGTCGAGAAGTCGCTGATTGTGCCTTTCTCGTCGTGTTCCCTGACCTCCAGGAATAACAAGAATGTCAAGCTGTGGATGATTCTCAATGGTCATATGTGGCTTCACCAGAAGCCCTCCCCGGCAGCTGATAATCCTATCCTCTTCAGCGATTGTTACCACAGTGAAGAGTCTGGTTTCGTCGCTGTTCTCTCCGTTAGGTCGGGCGATCGAAAATACTTCAAAAGGACCGCAGAAATCAAGTACTTCAACTTCGTCAAAGATGAGAATGCCAACAGTTGTTAATGACTTCTTTATTCATACGAGGCATCTTCCTTTCAGCTTTGAAGGATCGCTTCTGTTGTTTTGAAATGCAGTTTGGCGATTTCATTCAGAATATCTTTACCATGTACAGCGACAAGCTCACGTCCAATCACGACAATCGATGGGTTTGATGCTCCCTTTGGTAAAGTCTTACCTACTTTTTTTGATAATTGTTCCATGTTTTGCACAAATCTGGCACGAGCTAGTATGGATGCGGCAGCGACCGCAGTATCAGCCTCGGCATGCGTTTGTTGAATTACAGTGATCTGACGACCTTTTCCCTTGAGTGCAGCACGAACATATGACTCATCGCCAAATTTGTCAACAATGGCAAGATCGCACGAAACCTTCTCCAACAAATTTTCTAGCGTCCAGGCATGTCCCCAGGCAAGGAGACGATTGAGATTCTTCACTTTAGCATATAACTCATTGTAGCGTTTTGGCTCTATCGGCACTACAAAATGAGGACACAGGGTTTTGATCTGTTCCGCCAATGCAATTATACGATTGTCAGAAAGCAGTTTACTATCTCGAACACCTGAAGCAACAAGCTTATCTTCGGTCTCCCCATCCATAAACACAGCACTAATCACGAGAGCGCCAAAATAATCCCCCTTACCGGACTCATCAAGTCCAATTCTTGGTCGACCAGTAAAGTTTATTGCGGGAGTACTAGACGATGCTTTCATTAGTATTGAATGAGTAGTTGCCGATGGTGTTGGCTGTGTTGATGAGGCTTTTCCTCCGTCTCGCCATAATTTAAGGTTGGTCTGCAACTCCCCTGTTTTGCCTTGAATGAGAAATCTTGCCACTGTAAAAGAAAGCGACAGAGACTTTGGTTATCTCATCAGTGACAATCACTTGATAGCCGGATTGAATGACCTTTTTATCAACAATTAACCAGCCGTTACTCTTGATAAACTCCTGCAAGGCATCTATATCCGCTTGTAACTTTGATAAATTCATTTTTGTCTCTCATTTGTAAATTAAGCACGTTTTACTTCTACTATCATGCATGTCCCCGCTTTGATTGTCCTTTGACTTTGCACGGATGTGATGCCGAACAACCGCATTTCCCTATTCAAAGACTGTATTCTTGAATATACTATACAGGAGTCATAGCTCGAAACGGTAAATTATTGATGCTCTATTACAGATGTTCTACCGTTGCAAGAATATTTGCCTTTTAAAGTCACCTCTCCCTTGCAAACCTCTAATCTGCATGTTATTCTTCTCGTACACATGATCTATTTTTTGTGGGATCATAGGGGGATATTTCTTCATGGCACAGGCGGATGCAGGTATAGTGCCACAACAAGGGGTATTGCTGAGACGCGCGCACGAGTTATTAGAGAGCTTCGGCAAGCCTGTCTCTGAAGATCTCTTGTTGCAACACTTGTTTGGTGTCACACAAGGTGATGGCAAGAGTAACAGGGCTATCTGGCTTACATTATTGCGAAAAGCTCTTCGAAGTTCCTCGATGTTCGAAGAGCTTGTTGAACATCAATGGGCGCTTCTTGCATGGCGTAGTACGCAACGTCCTCTTCAAGACATAGAGTTCGTCATTCTGGATACAGAGACAACTGGACTACGTCCCGGCCATCACCGGGTTATTGAGCTTGCCGGTATTCGAATGCGTGCAGGTGAAGTAATTGACTCATTTCAAAGTCTGCTTAATCCTGGTGTTCGGCTACCTGCCTTTATCGTCCAGTTTACGGGCATCGCACAGGAAATGCTTGCTACAGCCCCAAAGGCACATGAAGTGTTCCCGGACTTCCTGAATTTTATTGATGGAGCAATTCTAGTCGGCCATAACATTGGTTTTGATATCGGTTTTCTCTCATATGAAGCACGGCTGCTTGGCTATGATTTTCCATTAGATGGACTGGATACGATTCCTCTGGCACGCCGCTTTCTCCCAACCTTGCGCCGTTTCAAACTTGATAGTGTTGCCAACCATCTCAGAATAACCACGGCTAATCGTCACAGAGCCATGGGTGACGCCAGGGTTACAGCAGCGGTATTCGTAAAATTGCTTGAATTGGCGCAGCAGCAAGGTATTCAAACCCTTGGACACCTGAGACAACGATTGCAATTACCGGTTGCGTGGAGTGGTGATATTATTCAGGCGACTACCACAAAGCAAATTGAGCAGTTGCGTTCGGATGGAAAATTATCAGCGCATTCGACTACTCTGCGGCCGACCGGAACGCTCTTCCTTAATCCTGCCTGGAAACGGGACTTTCCATCCAGACCTGGTGTCTATTTAATGAAGGATTCCAATGGACAAGTTATTTATGTAGGTAAGGCAAAATGTCTTAAGGATCGCCTTGCTTCCTATTACAATCAGCCTCTAGGCTATACTCGCAAGATGGACGGCCTTTTACAGAATGTCAAAGAGATTGAGACACGTGTGCTTGGATCTGAGTTAGAGGCTTTACTGGTAGAATCACAGCTCATCAAAGAGCTTCAGCCTGCATATAATGTCCAATTACGCAACTACGAACTGTATCCTTTTATCAAGATCGACATACAGCATCCTTTTCCACGCGTGTATGCGACGCGAGAGGTAGCTCCCGATGGTGCTCGTTATTTTGGCCCTTTTCGTAGCCGTCGTCTGGTTGATATCACCATCGAACTTGTACAGAAAGTATTTCCCATTCGTACCTGTACGCGTTCGTTGCCACCTCATGCTAAACCATCTGATCCATGCCTGCGCCTGCACTTGAATCGCTGCCCCGGACCTTGCAGGGGCGAAGCCGATGCCGATTCTGTACAATACCATAAAACAATTGAGGAGGTATGTGCTTTCCTTGGTGGAGAGCGCGAAGATCTGCTTGACCGCTTGCGGCATCAGATGTTAGAAGCATCACAGCAGCTGAACTTTGAACGTGCCGCCTGGCTACGCGATACGATCCATAGCGTTGATGAAGTTCTAATAGGCCAGCGTCTCATTACCGGTGCAGTCGAAGCTAATAACCTTATTATTGTCTATCCTTCGGCCAGGGAGCAGCACAATGAGCTTTTCCTGATACGTCATGGTCGACTGTTAGAGCAATGTTGTATTCCGCACGAATCGGATGCAATGAAAAGCTCTGTCCTGGAATTGTTACAGAAAGCTAGTTTGCTGGGAGAACCACCTGGAGTTGTTGGCAAGGCGGAGGTTGATCAAATCAATATTATCAGTCGTTGGATTCATCACCATAGTAATGACCGCGCTTTTTTCCCATTTCAACATGCTTTGACAGATGGAGATGAGAAACGTCTCCTGGCCCAACGTATCTGGGTAGAAGTAGATGCAGCTCGTAATGTGCCAGTTGATAATATGAGAGAGGAAGAAGATAATACGTTATATGCGCCGTCTAACGGCAGTTGAATTTCCACAAAGTAGGAGAAAGGTTGGGAGCAAGAGACCTTTCAGGGCAAAGGGTCTTACTTCTGAGGGGAAACTCTTCTGGGGAACGGTAGCATGACCAGAAGCAGGGAAGCGTGAAGATGGTAACGTAGTGGTACCTGCCAGCCCTGTGCGTATGGAGAAGCTTGAGGCTGAACCTGCGATGAAGTGAAAGCTGAGTCTATATCCGACACGATGAAATATTGCATCCACCGTAGCCTATCCCTGTAGTCGGTGACGCCGCAATATACCGACTAGTCCTAATAATACGTAGGTTATAACTAGCGGAAAGCTTCCTGGCGGCGAGTGGCCTCTAATGAAGAGGTTTGAGGATAAGCAGGCCCTAAGCGCACTAAACGTTCAGTCTGACCGGAATTCGGGATCGCCTACAAGGGGAGACCCTCATGGCGACGGAGTCTCCATAGTACTCGTGGGAGTCACGACCCACTAGTGAGCCTGGGAAAGCCAGGTACAGGGGAAAGGGGGACAGGCGGGCAGGAAGGGATGGAAAAGCGGGGCGAGATGCCCCTCCTTGAATGTTAATCCTACCAGGAAACTTCTTGTCAACTGGAGAGCCGGATGCGCTGAAAGGTGCAAGTCCGGTTCGGGGAGGGGCGGTTGGAAACGTACTGCCAAACAGCAACGCGCTGGCCGCCTACTCTACGGGGAAGCCCATCCACCGCCCCGAAATGCTGAATGACAGTGCGTTTACTATCATTAGCACCTATCAGGCGGAATATCGCGGGTTCGTGGAATACTACCGCATGGCCTACAATCTCACGAGCTTGTTTCGACTGAAATGGGACATGGAGAGATCACTGACGAAAACCCTCGCGGCTAAGGAGCAGACTCCTGTGACGCAGGTCTATCGGAGGTACCAGGCCACGATCACGGTGGCAGGCAAACCCTATAAAGGCTTGCAAGTCACTGTCGGACGAGAAGGAAAGAAACCACTGGTCGCGCAATGGGGTGGCATCCCGCTGAAGTGGAACATCAAGGCAACCCTTGACGACCGACCGGCGCGCATATGGAGTACTCGAACAGAGCTAGAGGAGAGGCTCCTGGCAGATAGCTGTGAATATTGTGGTTCACACGAGAGATGTCAGGTGCATCATGTCCGAGCCCTGAAAGATCTCCACGTACAAGGCAGAAAGCCGAAGCCCCGATGGATGGAGCTGATGGCAGCCCGCCAACGCAAAACGATGGTCGTCTGCAAGACCTGCCATGAAGATATCACACATGGACGCCCAATGCGACGAACAGAGACGCAAACGGGTTTCATGCATGGGAAATTAATGGTAAAGTCGGAAGCAGAGTAATGAAAAACACACTGTAACACCGGAGAGCCGATGCGCTGAAAGGTGCACGTCCGGTTCGGCGGGGGCGGTTGGAAACGTACCGACCTATGAAACCACCAGAAGCATCTTCTGGCAGGTCTAAGGGAATAACGGCAACGCGCTGGCCGCCTACCCGACACTTACACAACCTCTATTTCTTCTGAAGGAGTTGGTACGGCATGTTACTTTCTGATAAGCGAATAGTGGAAGAGCTGAAGAGTGGCAATATTATCATCGAACCATTTGACGAGCGTCAATTAGGCACAAATTCATACGATTGTCGACTAGGTGAATGGTATTTTCAAGGTGATATGAATATAGATGTTATACACCTGGATAATCCTCAAGATATTCGTCGCTATTGGGGGGAAGCCCGTCAAGCCAGAGATAGAAAGATCGCAATTCGACCCGGGACGACTCTCCTGGCGCATACGCAGGAAATTATCGGTGGGCATAATGGATACCTCGCAAAAATGTATTCACGAAGTACTGTTGCAAGGTCAGGCCTTTCTGTTTGTCGTTGTGCGGGTGTTGGCGATGTTGGCTATATCAGTCGCTGGACTATGGAAATCAGCAACCATACCCAGACTACTATCTGGGTACCGGTTGGCTTTCGTATTTGTCAGCTTACCTTCGAGTTTGTAGGTGAGACATTGAAAGAATATCATGGCAAGTATGGCAAAGCTAATCATGAGTGGACTCCAGAAGATATGCTGCCCAAACCATACTTTGACTGGGATTATGAACTCTATCGCACCGATAAAGGGAGATAAGGTGTGGAAAAAGGGCGGCTCATTTCATTCGAAGGACTTGATGGCGCGGGTAAAAGCACTCAGATGACCATGTTGGCTCGTTGGTTGGAGGAGCAACATGTGCCCTTTATACATACTCGTGAACCTGGAGGGACACCTCTTGGAAACGAGATACGTCAGTTACTCCTCAATCGCCCTGAACTCGCAATTGTAGCATTAGCAGAAGCCTTTTTATTTCAGGCCGATCGAGCACAGCATTTTGCCACTCTTGTAATTCCTGCGCTTCAAGCAGGAAGGTTGGTCCTTACTGATCGCTGCTTTGATGCGAGTATAGCGTTTCAAGGGTATGCTCGAGGGGTTGACATCTCTCTTATCGAACATCTTTCGCTACTTGCAACCCAGGGCTATAAACCAGACCTTACTATTTTGCTTGACCTTGATCCAAAGCAGGTTCATTATAGAACTGATATCGCATATGATCAGAGTGGAATTCGGGAAGTGCGAACACGCTTTGACACAGAAGCGGAAGCTTTTCATCAACGTGTGCAAGAGGGATTTCGTGCGCTCGCACGAACCTATCCCGAGCGTATCAAGGTGATCGATGCCTCAAGAACACCTGAAGAGATACACGAGGAAATTATCGGGTTGGTTGAGGCCTTGTTTGAAGCTCCCCCGCTCAAGCACGGGAGTTCTGAGCGGTGCTTCCACGCTTCTACTTTTCCCCTCCTGCAGAGGAATAGCAGCTCTTGTGTGGCTTCGCTCAGACTTTGAGGCAGACGCGCTCTAGCACGAGGAATACCCATGCTTTGGGGCAAGACCTGCCCCGCATTCGCGCGTTGCATGCTTCGCTCGTGTGCTGCCCGCAGGCGCGCCTCCGCACCTTCCCAGGGAATGACGTACTGGGCACACGAGAGGGAAAGTTCTGCTGGATCAAGATAGGCGGCAAGAAACGCGGAGTACAGATCGCGCTGCACCAGTCCCACGCCACAGGCGCACTGATGCCAGCGTTGCGAGAGTGGCTTTTTCACCGTCGTGCCACAGCCATGACACCATTGGGAGAGTTTGGTGGTGCGTGTAGGAACTTCGTGCAGGGTGCCGCCCGTGCTTGCAACGGTGCGTCTCAACAGCTCGATGAACATCCCTGGAGCACGCAGCTCCACGCTCCTTCCGTACCGTTTCTGCCAGCCTATTGTAGGAAATCTGCTCGGTGATTACTGTGTTGCCCACCGCGACGATCTGGTGGACCAGGCATCCATGGAGGCTCTTGCGATGGGCTGCTTGCTTGCGCTCTGCTGAAGCTTTGCGCCTCCTGGTGGCCTCGTAGCCTTTGCTGGTTTTCCAGACGAGCTTTTTCTTGCCGCCCTTTTTGATGCGCCTCTGTGCGTCGTAATTGTCGGGATTGGCTGCTCGCCTTTGCCGATCCATCTGGCGAGACATGCGGCGGATGGCCCGGGCATCGGGCACCAGTTCCTCACAGAATTGCTCTAACCTCGCCTCGCCCTCACGTGGCACACTGGCGATGGTTGAGGGACCCAGGTCCAGCCCGATGGTGTCTGTGCCGACGTGGTGCTTGGGCTTGTGAAAAGGCACCCCTTCCAGCGCCAGTTGCACGAAGTAGCGGTCTCCCTGGCAATCAGCCCCTTGCGCACGAGGACTGGACGCAGGGCGCCGGATGAGGCGGGCGTACTTGATGCGATGATCCAACCCATATTTGACCACCGGATCGTTCCAGTCGATGCGGGCGGGCAGGTGATCGTCCTGCCAGATGAGAAAACCGTGATACCCTTCCTCTGGTTGCTGCAGGACAAAGCGCAATCCGGTATCGTTGCGCTTGTTTTCGATACTGGAAAGCCCTCGGCTCCGACTTTTGAAACGCACCCGGCGCGCCTTTCCCACGCACACGCGGTTGAGCGCCTGATAGGCGCGCGTAGCCAGCGTCTGGGCTAGCACCGCATCCAAATGTTCAGCCAGAAAAGAGACGCGCGCTTCTTTCGCATACGCATGCAAGGCGGCTTCAGAGAACCTGTACTGCTCTCGCAAGGCAGAGAAAGCCGCCCGTCGCTCCTGTTTCTGCGCACGAGGAATGGCGCGCGCTGCCTGCCACGCCGGGTCCGCGCGCATCTGGCGCAAACGCTTTTGCCCTTCGGAGAGCACCGCATTGTAGAACTGCCGGCCTACTTCCAGGTGCGCACACACTCGTTTGGCCTGGCCTGCCTCCACCTGCAGGGCAGTTCAAGCAGAAACGTTGGCGTTTTGTGTTTGGGGTGCTTGCTCTCCCTGGTTTGCTTTGTGCCCATCTGCCTCACGCTTTGTCTTGTGCTAGAACATCTATTCCAAGCATAGCAGGCTTTCTGGCCTCTGTCAAGCGTCTCATCGCTGCCTGCAACGCGCTCCTCTCGCCTTCCCCACATAAGGGACGGCGCTTCATCCAAGGGATGAATCACGGGGGGCTTTCGCGCTCGGCTTTCTGTAAAAAATACTTACACGTTGGATTACATCTTCATCAGGCGTTGCTTGCGTTTTTGTGCATCAAAGTGCTCTGGATCAAGCTCTAGCGCTCTATTGACTGCCGCCAGTGCTTCTGTTTGTCTTCCTAAAATTCCCAGAGCCCATGCCTTACCATCCCAGGCAGGTACGTATTGATCATCAAGTAATAAAGATTGCTCAAATGCCTCTAAAGCTTCATCGTAACGTGCTAGCATAGCCAGGCAAGTTCCCTTTGCATACAAGGCTTTCACATTCGCTTCGTCCAGGGAAACAGCACGTTCTATAGCTGCAAGGGCTTCGGTGTAACGAATTGAATCAGATAGTTGCTGGCCATATTCCAACCAGAATTGCGCCTGTTTCTTCTTGCTTTCCGATAATATTTTCTCTGTCTCCTGCGAATTTTGATTTTCCATATATTTATTCCTTAGATTGCTCTTTCCATGCTTCCACAACTTGCTCGTAAGCCTCCCATGTGTCAACGTCGTAATTTGCCAGGCTATCTCCTATCTCTACAAGTTCCGCTGCATCACGATGGCGTTCCAGGACGGTTCGCCCACCCTCGTCTCCAGTTACCTCAATCAGTTCAGTGAACAAACTCTTGTCGAATAAGACTGGGCTGCCTCTTTTGCCTTTATAGAGTGGAGCAACAATAGCTTTTCCAGTAGATCGGTATGTAGTAATCAGAGCATCAATAATCTTAGGAGTTATTAAAGGTTGGTCTCCAAGTACGATAAGTGCGCTATCGATTTGATGGGAATTATGCTTATTCCTATAGTCATTGGCTAGAAGTGTTTGTATTCCTGTACGTAGAGAACTACTCATACCTTGTTGATAGTGGATATTTTCAACAAGTGTAATCTGCTCTTGATTTGTATATTGCTCGATGTGTAAGCGTACCTCGTCCGATTGATGTCCCAATACAACAATGATAGGGCGTGCCTGCGATTGAAGAGATGCATCTATGACATGTACGAGAACTGGCCGATCATCTAATGGGAGCAAAAGTTTATGTCGACCACCACCCATACGACTTGAACTACCTGCTGCCAGTATAATCGCAGCGCTTGAAAGAGATGTGTTCAAGAGAATCTCCTTATACTTCCTTGCATTCAGATGAGAAATATACCGCGGCATATTTCTAGCTGCCTATCGTTCTGCCTGACCCGTAGGGTAGCTGCGAAGCAGCGTTGGCAGAACGGGCAAGAACAGCGAGAGCAGCGTTTCTGAATGCTTATGGATATTATAAGTCCCATGTTGATGCTAATTTTGATGTTGAATGCTATAATGGCGTCTGAATGCATAAAGTTCGAGCGTGACGATTGACAACTTGAGTACGTTTTGAATCATGCTTGCTTTCCTAGATTGATCCTGGAGAATACATTATCATGCTGGATACCCACAACGTCAATAGCGACGATGTTAATGCAATCGATGCAGAAACGCGGGTTAAATATGAGCACTTGCAATCAATTTTGAGAGATATGGAGTCGGTGCTTGTTGCCTATTCAGGTGGGGTCGATAGTGCCCTCTTATTGAAGGTTGCTTGCGATGTATTGGGTTCACGAGCTTTCGGTGTAATAGCCTCCTCGCCAGCATATGCTGTTGAAGAAACTGAAGAAGCGCTGGCTGTTGCAGAACAAATGGGTATTTCAGTCATGACGCTTGAAACACATGAACTGGAAGATGAGCGTTATGTAGCTAATGATTTTAATCGCTGCTATTTCTGTAAAACAGAACTCTTTACCCGGCTGGAACCATTGGCGAAACAGTATAACCTGCGCCATATCGCATATGGAGTTAATAAAGACGACGATGGCGATTTCCGTCCTGGACAACGAGCAGCACGTGAATTTAGTGTTCGCGGCCCTCTTAAAGAGGCTGGCATGGGTAAACGCGAAATACGTGCTGTGGCTCGCCTGTTAGGGGTGCCAGTCTGGAATAAACCAGCAATGGCTTGCTTCTCTTCACGTATTCCTTATGGAAATAAGGTTGATATAGCTACATTGCAAATGATTTATAAAGCAGAAAAATTGCTGCGAGATCTTGGTTTTCGCCAGGTGCGTGTACGGCATCATGACAAAATTGCACGTATCGAAGTCGAGCGTGCAGAACTTCCGCGTTTGTTCGAAGATCAGACAAGTCGCGTTGTCACTGATGGTTTGCGCAAAATTGGTTACACGTATGTGACCGTTGATCTTTTAGGATATCGTACCGGCAGTATGAACGAGAGCTTCTATAAGAAGAAAGCCTAAAAATTTTTGAAAGTTGGATGGATTCCATGAGCAAACAAACGTCGAAGCAGGGACAAGGTGCAAATAAACAATCAAACAACCAGAATGCCAAGCAAGCTAGTCCGGCGAATAAACAAATAGCCAGTGGTACTGTGAAGCAGAGCAATTCAGCGACCAAACAGCCGACTCGTCAGGCTATGAAGCAAGAGAGACGTGAAGAAGAAAGACAGCGCCAGTTGAATGCGAAGCGGCGAGCTACTCGTAATAAACGTATTCTCGATAGGTAGCCTCGTTGCGGTTGCAGTATTGGTTGTTGCTGCGGTCTCTTTTGCGGTATATTCGAATTCACATAACAACGCGTCAGCACAGAATCAGGCTACGCCAACTGAACAAGTTGTTAATTCCGCTTATCCTCCTGTTGATGGGATTTATTGCGATGCATTGGAGCAAACTGCCTATCATATTCACGCACACTTAACTATTTATATTAACGGCAAGCAAGTAGCTATTCCTCAGGGCATTGGTATAGCATCAGACCAATCCTGCTTCTATTGGTTGCACACACATACCAGCGATGGGGTGGTACATATTGAATTTCCCAACCAGGGAACCCCAACCCTGGGTAACTTCCTCGATATCTGGGGACAATCTTTTAATTCATTAGGATACCAAAATGAGCTTGCTTCATCTACAGGCTGGACAATTTATGTCGATGGAAAACAGGTTACCGAAAATTTTAATCAGCTTGTCCTGCAGCCTCATCAGGTTATAACTATCGCGTATAATAGTCCAAAAATAACTCCTGATACCAGCTTTAATTGGCCAGCAGGTGAATAAACGCTATACTACCTACTAACCCTTTTCCAGAGTTGGTGAACAATAATTGATCTATGAGCATTGAAGGAGGCTGTTTGCGGCAATATTGCCGCAAACAGCCTCCTTCAATGCAGTGTGAAGAAGAGTAACTTCCGGACACACCTGTGATACAATAGAAGGTGCGAAAAATTGTAACTTGGACTCAAGCAAACGCCGTTAACAGGAATAATACTCAATGCCGGAACGTACTATATATCTCGATCATGCTGCCACTACCGCGCTCGATAAGCGTGTGTTAGATACTATGTTACCTTACTTCACTTCTGAATATGGTAATGCGAGTAGTATCTATACACTAGGTCGTCATGCCATGCAAGCTATTGATAGTGCGCGTGAGCAAGTTGCCGATATCCTTAGTTGTCGTCCAACCGAAGTCACTTTCACAGGCTGCGGTTCTGAAAGTGATAATCTTGCAATCAAGGGGATGGCATTTGCATCGCAAAAGAAAGGTAATCATGTAATTACCTCACCTATAGAACATCATGCTGTGTTGCATACGTGCCAGTACCTGGAACGTTTCGGCTTTAAAACCACCTATGTACCGGTTGACATGTATGGTCGAGTAGATCCTGACGATATCGGCCGTGCGATCACGGATCAAACTATCCTTGTCTCTATCATGTATGCTAACAATGAGGTTGGGACTATTGAGCCAATTGCCGAGATTGGCCGCATTTGCCGCGCCAGAAAAATTCCATTCCATGTTGATGCTGTTCAGGCATGTGGTTCTCTACCGCTGAATGTTACTGAGCTAAACGCCGATTTGCTTTCACTCTCTGCCCACAAATTCTATGGCCCTAAAGGTGTGGGTATTCTGTATGCTCGACAAGGTATGCGCATTCTACCGCAACTCCAGGGTGGTTCACAGGAACGAGGTAAGCGCGCAGGTACAGAAAACGTGGCAGGAATTGTAGGTGCTGCAACAGCTTTACGTTTGGCGTATGAAGACTTGCCAGAGGTACAGCCTCGAATTACATCCCTTCGAGATCGTTTGATAGCTGGAGTATTGGCTATTCCGGGTAGTCAATTGACTGGCCATCCTACAGAACGTCTCTTCAATAATGCCAGTTTCGTCATTCAAGGTGTCGAAGGTGAATCGATCCTACTAAACCTTGATTTGCTTGGTATAGCCGTTTCTACTGGTTCAGCTTGTACATCAGGATCGGTTGATCCATCACATGTATTGCTAGCAATGCATGTTCCAGTCGAGCTAGCGCACGGTAGTCTCCGCTTAACGTTGGGTAAAGGTAATACTGAAGAGGATGTGGATACCTTGTTGGCAGTGCTACCGGGAATAATCGAAAAGTTGCGCCAACTTCGTTAAGGTTGAATTACTATGGCGTGTTGGAAGATCAGTATTTGTAACGTTTGCATCAGTTGCATCACTTGTAACAGGTAGTTTTGAGAATTGTTGACCATTCGCCATACTGGCTTTGAGTTTGAGCATATTTTTGATTGTTGAAGAGTGGAAAAACGTATTTTGTGATAAGTATGATCACGTTTGCATCAGTTGCATCACTTGTAACAGGGCAATATTGTAAAATCAACAATAAAGTGTCCTTTCATCAAGAATGTTTGCATCAGTTGTAACACTTGTATTACCAGTATAATCTGTCTCTGCATTTCTTACGTTGCTAAGTTTAGTAACCTCTGCATAATCCATTCACGTACTTCCGCACTCTTTACACGGGTAGCCCCGTGTATCAAAGGTCCATCAATTATGCGTGGCAACATGCATCCCTTTAAAAATCCGCGTGTAAACACTCGCACGGTCATAACTTCAAACTGAAAGAGTTCTGGTGCACACAAGGCAACAATCGATAAAGCATCATGTAAAAAAGGTAACCTTGGATGCCAACGAGGACGATGTCTTTGCCAGACTGCGAGCAATTGGCTGAGTAGATGTGTTTGTGGAGAATGTTGGTAATGTAAATTCTCGATATCGCTCTCACGCAGCTGGCATCGCATGGTAACATTCCATCCCAAAAGTGTGATTGGAATCCCGGACGCCAGTACAATCTTCGCCGCTTGGGCATCACTTCGCATATTCCATTCTGGCAAAGGAATGCCTGTAGTCCCTCCAATCATAACAATATTGTTTATGGCCAGAAATAGACGTGGTTCAATCAAAAGAGCTGTAGCAATATTAGTAAGTGGACCGAGGCAGAAAAGAGTGATAGCACCATGGTGTGCCATAGAAGTCTCAATGATCAGCTCAGGGGCAGTCAATCGACTAAGCGTGTCATTTGATATGCATGGATCGAGTATCGATGCCTGCGGTACGCCAGAGGGTCTATGTCTGTACATGAGTGGAGTTTGTTGACCTGCAGCAACAGGAATTTCCTTATGCTGGTAAACTTCCAGAATGTGAGCCGCAAGATATGCACGTCTTTGTGTATCGCCGAAAACTGTCGTCACTCCCAGTAAATCAATTTCTGGTGAACATAGAGCCAATGCCAGGGCAAGAGCATCATCAATATCATCACCAATATCGGTATCAATTATAACCTTATATTTTTTTGAGTTAAATTGGCTTGCTTCTTTTTGCGATATTGATGCTACCTGGCTCATTGTCAATGTATCTCTCTTTATGTTACATTGAAACGTAAGAGGTTGAATAAGAGCTTGAGGCTAGATCGATGCCAAATGCGTTTTCCTTAGACTACCACAGTAGTTCAGAAACAGGCAACAATGGTGTTGTAGCCGTTGGCAGCTCGATCAAAAATGAAAGGGTAACTCATCTATGGATACGCTCAAACGAGAAGTACTGTCGCAGCGAGTGCGCAAAGTAAAGCCATCAGGTATTCGCAAATTTTTTGATATTATTAACACTATGCCAGATGTGATTTCACTGGGTGTAGGTGAACCGGATTTCGTTACTCCAGAGCATATTCGCCAGGCTGGCATTCGTTCTATTGAATTGGGCCATACACGCTACACATCGAATTACGGCATATTAGAATTGCGTGAAGAAATAGCTGCTATGTTGTATCGTCGTTATGGGCTTACTTATGATCCAAAAACTGAAATTCTCGTTACAGTGGGCGTGAGCGAGGGTGTAGATCTTGCTATGCGCACACTTATTGATCCTGGCGACGAGGTCATTTCTCCCGATCCAGGTTATGTAGCCTATGAAGCTGATATTATCTTCGCAGGAGGTGAGCCTGTACCCGTCCCAACATATGCAAAGTATGATTTTGGAGTGCGAGCTGATGAGATTGTAGCAGCAGTTACCCCGCGTACGAAGATGATACTGATTGGGAATCCTAACAATCCTACTGGCGCTGTTGTGTCAAAGACTGAACTGGAGGGCATTGCGAAACTTGCTATAGAGCGAGATGTGCTTGTAGCCATTGATGAAGTATATAGTCGTCTCGTCTACAATGCTGAGCATATAAGTATTGCTGCGATGCCTGGCATGCGTGAAAGAACCGTCTTGCTGGATGGATTTTCTAAGGCCTATGCTATGACAGGATGGCGTATTGGCTATGTTGCCGCCCCTGCGAATATTTTAGAAGCTATGCTAAAAGTTCATCAATATGCCATTATGTGTGCCGGTACAGCGCCACAGGAAGCTGCATTGGAGGCTTTACGCCATGGTGAGGCAGATGTACAGATGATGCACGATGATTATGCCCGCCGCCGCCGTATGTTTGTCGATGGCCTTAATCGCATTGGATTAACCTGTTGCGAACCTCGTGGGGCTTTTTATGCTTTCCCGTCTATTGAAGTTTCTGGTATGGGGGATGAGGAATTTGCCGAAAAGTTGCTCAAGGAAGAGCAGGTTGCAGTCGTACCAGGCAGCTCTTTTGGCGCCAGTGGTCAAGGGTATATACGTTGCGCGTATTGTACAGCTTACGATAAGCTTGAAGAGGCTCTGGTTCGTATGGAGCGTTTCTTAAAGAAGTACAGTTGAGTTTTCTATAACAAAGGAGGTGTGTTATTTCTTGTTGGAGGTAGAC
>CAVPEB010000045.1:0-19676 GCA_963702765.1 uncultured Chloroflexia bacterium | reverse complement strand
ATACTTACACGTTGGATTACATCTTCATCAGGCGTTGCTTGCGTTTTTGTGCATCAAAGTGCTCTGGATCAAGCTCTAGCGCTCTATTGACTGCCGCCAGGGCTTCTGTTTGTCTTCCTAAAATTCCCAGAGCCCATGCCTTACCATCCCAGGCAGGTACGTATTGATCATCAAGTAATAAAGATTGCTCAAATGCCTCTAAAGCTTCATCGTAACGTGCTAGCATAGCCAGGCAAGTTCCCTTTGCGTACAAGGCTTTCACATTCGCTTCGTCCAGGGAAACAGCACGTTCTATAGCTGCAAGTGCTTCGGTGTAACGAATTGAATCCGATAGTTGCTGGCCATATTCCAACCAGAATTGCGCCTGTTTCTTCGTGCTTTCCGATAATATTTTCTCTGTCTCCTGCGAATTTTGATTTTCCATATATTTATTCCTTAGATTGCTCTTTCCATGCTTCCACAACTTGCTCGTAAGCCTCCCATGTGTCAACGTCGTAATTTGCCAGGCTATCTCCTATCTCTACAAGTTCCGCTGCATCACGATGGCGTTCCAGGACGGTTCGCCCACCCTCGTCTCCAGTTACCTCGATCAGTTCAGTGAACAAACTCTTGTCGAATAAGACTGGGCTGCCTCTTTTGCCTTTATAGAGTGGAGCAACAATAGCTTTTCCAGTAGATCGGTATGTAGTAATCAGAGCATCAATAATCTTAGGAGTTATTAAAGGTTGGTCTCCAAGTACGATAAGTGCGCTATCGATTTGATGGGAATTTTGCTTATTCCTATAGTCATTGGCTAGAAGTGTTTGTATTCCTGTACGTAGAGAACTACTCATACCTTGTTGATAGTGGATATTTTCAACAAGTGTAATCTGCTCTTGATTTGTATATTGCTCGATGTGTAAGCGTACCTCGTCCGATTGATGTCCCAATACAACAATGATAGGGCGTGCCTGCGATTGAAGAGATGCATCTATAACATGTACGAGAACTGGCCGATCATCTAATGGGAGTAAAAGTTTATGTCGACCACCACCCATACGACTTGAACTACCTGCTGCTAGTATAATCGCAGCGCTTGAAAGAGACGTGTTCAAGAAATCTCCTTATACTTCCTTGCATTCAGATGAGAAATATACCGCGGCATATTTCTAGCTGCCTATCGTTCTGCCTGACCCGTAGGGTAGCTGCGAAGCAGCGTTGGCAGAACGGGCAAGAACAGCGAGAGCAGCGTTTCTGAATGCTTATAGATATTATAAGTCCCATGTTGATGCTAATTTTGATGTTGAATGCTATAATGGCGTCTGAATGCATAAAGTTCGAGCGTGACGATTGACAACTTGAGTACGTTTTGAATCATGCTTGCTTTCCTAGATTGATCCTGGAGAATACATTATCATGCTGGATACCCACAACGTCAATAGCGACGATGTTAATGCAATCGATGCAGAAACGCGGGTTAAATATGAGCACTTGCAATCAATTTTGAGAGATATGGAGTCGGTGCTTGTTGCCTATTCAGGTGGGGTCGATAGTGCCCTCTTATTGAAGGTTGCTTGCGATGTATTGGGTTCACGAGCTTTCGGTGTAATAGCCTCCTCGCCAGCATATGCTGTTGAAGAAACTGAAGAAGCGCTAGCTGTTGCAGAACAAATGGGTATTTCAGTCATGACGCTTGAAACACATGAACTGGAAGATGAGCGTTATGTAGCTAATGATTTTAATCGTTGCTATTTCTGTAAAACAGAACTCTTTACCCGGTTGGAACCATTGGCGAAACAGTATAACCTGCGCCATATCGCATATGGAGTTAATAAAGACGACGATGGCGATTTCCGTCCTGGACAACGAGCAGCACGTGAATTTAGTGTTCGCGGCCCTCTTAAAGAGGCTGGCATGGGTAAACGCGAAATACGTGCAGTGGCTCGCCTGTTAGGGGTGCCAGTCTGGAATAAACCAGCAATGGCTTGCTTCTCTTCACGTATTCCTTATGGCAATAAGGTTGATATAGCTACATTGCAGATGATTTATAAAGCAGAAAAATTGCTGCGAGATCTTGGTTTTCGCCAGGTGCGTGTACGGCATCATGACAAAATTGCACGTATCGAAGTCGAGCGTGCGGAACTTCCGCGTTTGTTCGAAGATCAGACAAGTCGCGTTGTCACTGATGGTTTGCGCAAAATTGGTTACACGTATGTGACCGTTGATCTTTTAGGATATCGTACCGGCAGTATGAATGAGAGCTTCTATAAGAAGAAAGCCTAAAAATTTTTGAAAGTTGGATGGATTCCATGAGCAAACAAACGTCGAAGCAGGGACAAGGTGCAAATAAACAATCAAACAACCAGAATGCCAAGCAAGCTAGTCCGGCGAATAAACAAATAGCCAGTGGTACTGTGAAGCAGAGCAATTCAGCGACCAAACAGCCGACTCGTCAGGCTATGAAGCAAGAGAGACGTGAAGAAGAAAGACAGCGCCAGTTGAATGCGAAGCGGCGAGCTACTCGTAATAAACGTATTCTGATAGGTAGCCTCGTTGCGGTTGCAGTATTGGTTGTTGCTGCGGTCTCTTTTGCGGTATATTCGAATTCACATAACAACGCGTCAGCACAGAATCAGGCTACGCCAACTGAACAAGTTGTTAATTCCGCTTATCCTCCTGTTGATGGGATTTATTGCGATGCATTGGAGCAAACTGCCTATCATATTCACGCACACTTAACTATTTATATTAACGGCAAGCAAGTAGCTATTCCTCAGGGCATTGGTATAGCATCAGACCAATCCTGCTTCTATTGGTTGCACACACATACCAGCGATGGGGTGGTACATATTGAATTTCCCAACCAGGGAACCCCAACCCTGGGTAACTTCCTCGATATCTGGGGACAATCTTTTAATTCATTAGGATACCAAAATGAGCTTGCTTCATCTACAGGCTGGACAATTTATGTCGATGGAAAACAGGTTACCGAAAATTTTAATCAGCTTGTCTTGCAGCCTCATCAGGTTATAACCATCGCGTATAATAGTCCAAAAATAACTCCTGATACCAGCTTTAATTGGCCAGCAGGTGAATAAACGCTATATTACCTACTAACCCTTTTCCAGAGTTGGTGAACAATAATTGATCTATGAGCATTGAAGGAGGCTGTTTGCGGCAATATTGCCGCAAACAGCCTCCTTCAATGCAGTGTGAAGAAGAGTAACTTCTGGCCACACCTGTGATACAATAGAAGGTGCGAAAAATTGTAACTTGGATCAAGCAATCGCCATTAACAGGAATAATACTCAATGTCGGAACGTATTATATATCTCGATCATGCTGCCACTACCGCGCTCGATAAGCGCGTGTTAGATACTATGTTACCTTACTTTACTTCTGAATATGGTAATGCGAGTAGTATCTATACATTAGGTCGTCATGCCATGCAAGCTATTGATAGTGCGCGTGAGCAAGTTGCTGAAACGCTTAGTTGTCGTCCAACCGAAGTCACTTTCACAGGCTGCGGTTCTGAAAGTGATAATCTTGCAATCAAGGGGATGGCATTTGCATCGCAAAAGAAAGGTAATCATGTAATTACCTCACCTATTGAGCATCATGCAGTGCTCCATACGTGCCAGTACCTGGAACGTTTCGCTTTTAAAACCACCTATGTACCGGTTGATATGTATGGTCGAGTAGATCCTGACGATATCGGCCGTGCGATCACGGATCAAACTATCCTTGTCTCTATCATGTATGCTAACAATGAGGTTGGGACTATTGAGCCAATTGCCGAGATTGGCCGCATTTGCCGCGCCAGAAAAATTCCATTCCATGTTGATGCTGTTCAGGCATGTGGTTCTCTCCCACTGAATGTTACTGAGCTAAACGCCGATTTGCTTTCACTCTCTGCCCACAAATTCTATGGCCCTAAAGGTGTGGGTATTCTGTATGCTCGACAAGGTATGCGCATTCTACCGCAACTCCAGGGTGGTTCACAGGAACGAGGTAAGCGCGCAGGTACAGAAAACGTGGCAGGAATTGTAGGTGCTGCAACAGCTTTACGTTTGGCGTATGAAGACTTGCCAGAGGTACAGCCTCGAATTACATCCCTTCGAGATCGTTTGATAGCTGGAGTATTGGCTATTCCGGGTAGTCAATTGACTGGCCATCCTACAGAACGTCTCTTCAATAATGCCAGTTTCGTCATTCAAGGTGTCGAAGGTGAATCGATCCTACTAAACCTTGATTTGCTTGGTATAGCCGTTTCTACTGGTTCAGCTTGTACATCAGGATCGGTTGATCCATCACATGTATTGCTAGCAATGCATGTTCCAGTCGAGCTAGCGCACGGTAGTCTCCGCTTAACGTTGGGTAAAGGTAATACTGAAGAGGATGTGGATACCTTGTTGGCAGTGCTACCGGGAATAATCGAAAAGTTGCGCCAACTTCGTTAAGGTTGAATTACTATGGCGTGTTGGAAGATCAGTATTTGTAACGTTTGCATCAGTTGCATCACTTGTAACAGGTAGTTTTGAGAATTGTTGACCATTCGCCATACTGGCTTTGAGTTTGAGCATATTTTTGATTGTTGAAGAGTGGAAAAACGTATTTTGTGATAAGTATGATCACGTTTGCATCAGTTGCATCATTTGTAACAGGGCAATATTGTAAAATCAACAATAAAGTGTCCTTTCATCAAGAATGTTTGCATCAGTTGTAACACTTGTATTACCAGTATAATCTGTCTCTGCATTTCTTACGTTGCTAAGTTTAGTAACCTCTGCATAATCCATTCACGTACTTCCGCACTCTTTACACGGGTAGCCCCGTGTATCAAAGGTCCATCAATTATGCGTGGCAACATGCATCCCTTTAAAAATCCGCGTGTAAACACTCGCACGGTCATAACTTCAAACTGAAAGAGTTCTGGTGCACACAAGGCAACAATCGATAAAGCATCATGTAAAAAAGGTAACCTTGGATGCCAACGAGGACGATGTCTTTGCCAGACTGCGAGCAATTGGCTGAGTAGATGTGTTTGTGGAGAATGTTGGTAATGTAAATTCTCGATATCGCTCTCACGCAGCTGGCATCGCATGGTAACATTCCATCCCAAAAGTGTGATTGGAATCCCGGACGCCAGTACAATCTTCGCCGCTTGGGCATCACTTCGCATATTCCATTCTGGCAAAGGAATGCCTGTAGTCCCTCCAATCATAACAATATTGTTTATGGCCAGAAATAGACGTGGTTCAATCAAAAGAGCTGTAGCAATATTAGTAAGTGGACCGAGGCAGAAAAGAGTGATAGCACCATGGTGTGCCATAGAAGTCTCAATGATCAGCTCAGGGGCAGTCAATCGACTAAGCGTGTCATTTGATATGCATGGATCGAGTATCGATGCCTGCGGTACGCCAGAGGGTCTATGTCTGTACATTAGTGGAGTTTGTTGACCTGCAGCAACAGGAATTTCCTTATGCTGGTAAACTTCCAGAATGTGAGCCGCAAGATATGCACGTCTTTGTGTATCGCCGAAAACTGTCGTCACTCCCAGTAAATCAATTTCTGGTGAACATAGAGCCAATGCCAGGGCAAGAGCATCATCAATATCATCACCAATATCGGTATCAATTATAACCTTATATTTTTTTGAGTTAAATTGGCTTGCTTCTTTTTGCGATATTGATGCTACCTGGCTCATTGTCAATGTATCTCTCTTTATGTTACATTGAAACGTAAGAGGTTGAATAAGAGCTTGAGGCTAGATCGATGCCAAATGCGTTTTCCTTAGACTACCACAGTAGTTTAGAAACAGGCAACAATGGTGTTGTAGCCGTTGGCAGCTCGATCAAAAATGAAAGGGTAACTCATCTATGGATACGCTCAAACGAGAAGTACTGTCGCAGCGAGTGCGCAAAGTAAAGCCATCAGGTATTCGCAAATTTTTTGATATTATTAACACTATGCCAGATGTGATTTCACTGGGTGTAGGTGAACCGGATTTCGTTACTCCAGAGCATATTCGTCAGGCTGGCATTCGTTCTATTGAATTGGGCCATACACGCTACACATCGAATTACGGCATATTTGAATTGCGTGAAGAAATAGCTGCTATGTTGTATCGTCGTTATGGGCTTACTTATGATCCAAAAACTGAAATTCTCGTTACAGTGGGCGTGAGCGAGGGTGTAGATCTTGCTATGCGCACACTTATTGATCCTGGCGACGAGGTCATTTCTCCCGATCCAGGTTATGTAGCCTATGAAGCTGATATTATCTTCGCAGGAGGTGAGCCTGTACCCGTCCCAACATATGCAAAGTATGATTTTGGAGTGCGAGCTGATGAGATTGTAGCAGCAGTTACCCCGCGTACTAAGATGATACTGATTGGGAATCCTAACAATCCTACTGGCGCTGTTGTGTCAAAGACTGAACTGGAGGGCATTGCGAAACTTGCTATAGAGCGAGATGTGCTTGTAGCCATTGATGAAGTATATAGTCGTCTCGTCTACAATGCTGAGCATATAAGTATTGCTGCGATGCCTGGCATGCGTGAAAGAACCGTCTTGCTGGATGGATTTTCTAAGGCCTATGCTATGACAGGATGGCGTATTGGCTATGTTGCCGCCCCTGCGAATATTTTAGAAGCTATGCTAAAAGTTCATCAATATGCCATTATGTGTGCCGGTACAGCGCCACAGGAAGCTGCATTGGAGGCTTTACGCCATGGTGAGGCAGATGTACAGATGATGCACGATGATTATGCCCGCCGCCGCCGTATGTTTGTCGATGGCCTTAATCGCATTGGATTAACCTGTTGCGAACCTCGTGGGGCTTTTTATGCTTTCCCGTCTATTGAAGTTTCTGGTATGGGGGATGAGGAATTTGCCGAAAAGTTGCTCAAGGAAGAGCAGGTTGCAGTCGTACCAGGCAGCTCTTTTGGCGCCAGTGGTCAAGGGTATATACGTTGCGCGTATTGTACAGCTTACGATAAGCTTGAAGAGGCTCTGGTTCGTATGGAGCGTTTCTTGAAGAAGTACAGTTGAGTTTTCTATAACAAAGGAGGTGTGTTATTTCTTGTTGGAGGTAGACAATGAAACTTAAAGGCGCTATAACCGTCAACGCATCACAGGAAGAGGTATGGCGTATGTTCATAGACCCGACTCAGTTCAGCAAAGTCATGCCTGGATTCGAAAAAGCAAGGCAACTGGATGATACGCATTATGAGGCGATACTTGCGGTTAAAGTGCCATTCATGACTATTCGCTCGAAAGCTAAAGGTACGATACTTGAAGCACAGAAGCCTCGTCACCTGGTAGGAGAACTGTCTGGCGATCCTCATTCAGTATCCGGGTCTTTCCGTAATCGAGTGACCATTGATCTGGTGCCTATCAACAACAAGACAAAAATCGTGTATACAATGGAAATCACTATGCTTGGTCGGCTGGCTGGTGTAGGAGAGACGGTTGCGGGTCTCATTGCCCGCAAATTCTCAAGGGAATTTACTGACAACGTCACAAAGCTGTTTAACAAACCCAACAGACGGTAGATCTCATTCTTCCTCGTATCAAATTATCGAAAGGAGTAGATCAATGTCGCTCGCTGAAAACCCTGAGGGTAGTTACGCCGAAGAAGCTCTGCAAAAATATGGGTACCAGCAAGAATTTCGACGTGAACTCAAACGCTTTGCCTCCTTTGCCATAGGTTTCTCATTCATCTCCATCACAACTGGCATTTTCACTACATATGGGTTTGTTCTGATCAATAGTGGGCCACTTGGTATCTGGACATGGCCACTGGTGATTATTGGTCAGTTATTTGTTTCGTTGGTTTTTGCTACGTTGGCATCTCGGATGCCCCTTGCAGGTTATTCGTATCAATGGGTATCGCGCTTGGCAAATCCCAAAGTTGGATGGCTCATTGGTTGGATTTCCTTTATCTTCTTGATAGTAGATGTAGTTGCTGTCGATTATGCAGTATCAGCAACTGTTCTACCAAGTCTCTTTAAGTATACAGAGACTCCTCAAAATGCGTGGCTTGCTACAACAATTGTGATATTGGTACAGATGCTGCTCATAATGTTTTCTACCATTTGGTCAACACGAATTAATAATGCAGCGGTTGGTACTGAGATCATTGGTATTGTAGGGTTGACCTTACTGTTGGTGATAGTTGGGGCTGTGCGAGGAATGTTGCAACCAGGCCATCTATTTAGCACAGGTAGCGCACCTTCACCCTGGTTCGGATTCGGTACGCTTACAACCGATAGCCCATTCATGCTCTCATTTTTGCTGGGAGCTTTTACTATCGTAGGATTCGAAGCAGCAGCTAACCTTGCAGAAGAAACACAGGACGCTCATAGAACAGTGCCCACTGCGATGTGGTTTTCAGTACTCTTGAGTGGTGTTGTTGGCTTTGCATTTCTTATTGCGCTTAACCTTGCTTCGCAAGACATCGCGGCTCTTACTGCCTCAGCAACTCCCGTTGCTGATATCGTCACTCAGATGCTGGGCACTGTGGTCGGTGACATCTTCCTGGTATTCGTCACTTTCTCTATTTTTGCATGTGGTCTTGTAATCTTTATTACTGTTACACGTTTGACATGGGCAATGTCACGAGACGAACGTTTCCCGGGGTATTCACTGTTGAGGAGAGTAGGTAGACAGACCAGTTCTCCTATTGCTGCCACATTATTCTGCGGCATTCTGATTGTGGTAGTGTTGGCAGTCTTTGCCTTGCTAGGCATTCTCGTCCCAAGCCAGAGTAATACACTGACTAACCTGTTCAGCGCAGCGACCTTGTTGCCAGCGATTATTTATCTTGCCACTGTTGTGCTTTATATGTATGCTCGGCGCAAATTGCCAGCGACTCATGGATTCAGCCTGGGTGCCTGGGAGTGGCCGATCATCATTTTATCGCTCGTATGGCTGCTTTTTGAACTCTCAATCTTCCGCGACAAACAGTTTGCTGCTCCATGGGTTTATTCTCTTATTATGTTCGGTATTGGACTTATTTACTTCTTCTGGATGCTTATAACGCGCCCTAAAGTTTTACAGATTATTCCTCCAGAAGGCGAACCTGAAACAACTACGAGATAAACGCATTGAAACAAAAAGATTGTTTTTCCGCTCTTACTACTGTTCCACTTTTTTGAGTGGTGTAAAAAGAGCGGAGGTTTTCATGCGTTCCCTTACAATAAAAAAAGTTGTGATGCTTGTTGTTGTTGTTTTGCCCTTTCTGGCAACGCTTCTTGCAATAGCATTATTATGGCAGCGTGCGGTAAATTGGACTGATATTGCGCTGCTGATAACATTTAATGTGATTGCTGGCCTTGGCATCACTATCGGTTATCATCGAATGCTCACACATCGTAGTTTCCAACCCCATCCAGTTGTCAAGTTCATCTTTCTTGCATTTGGTTCAATGGCAGTAGAAGGCCCTGCACTGGAATGGGCTGCTACTCATATCAAGCATCATGCGCACTCCGACCGTGATGGTGATCCCCATAGTCCTGTCGAGGGTTTTTGGCATGCGCATTTGGGTTGGATGTTTAATATAACTGATGCTGACCCTAATGTATATTGTCGCAATCTGGTGAAAGATCCAATGGTTGTCTTTATGAGTAGCACCTTCATTCTATGGGTGATTCTCTCATTAGCCATTCCATTTGCCATTGGTGGTTGGACTGGACTTTTATGGGGTGGTCTTGTGCAAATCTTTTTTACACACCATATCACCTGGAGTGTCAACTCCGTATGTCATACCTTTGGTAAACGGGAGTTTGAAACGAGGGACAGGAGTCGCAATGAATGGGTAGTTGGACTTTTAGGTTTTGGTGAGGGTTGGCATAACAACCATCATGCGTTCCCACGTTCGGCTTTTCATGGACTTCACTGGTGGCAATTTGATCTATCCGGTTATGTAATCTGGACACTTGAACGCGTTGGTCTCGTAAGTGATGTGTATCGTGTCTCGCCAGCCATGCGTGCTCGTTATTCTAGTAAGAAGATAGAATATGGGACTGAATTGCCAAATTCTATAGATGTAGAGATGGTACCTGAGAATACACTTGTCTAGCGGCGTTAATCGACCCATGCTTAACACTATGGTTTCGTGCGTCAAGTTGAGAAAGATTTCTATAGATATGTCCTTGCTTTGAAATGCTAAAGACATGTATCAAAATCATCCACGCTGTATAATTTTACGTACCTGTAAGTAATCATTGGCACATTCATTGATTCATGTGGTATGTTTAAATATAAGCATTGTATTCCTTGTATGGAACCTGAAATGGAATAGTGTTTAGTGAAGAATAAACAATGTAATTTCTTCAGGTGTTAGTGGGAAGGACCAATGCAAATATTGTTCTAGTACAGAAGGGACGGTTTTGCCAATCATGAATAAAGCCGAAAAGAAACGTACGACGTTATTGGCTACTCTAGGCGACCTGAACCGGCCTTTGCGAGTTCGGCCTTTGAGTGTAATGGGACAAGATTGGTGGGCGGTTGATGCAGAAGACACGTGGCCCGGAATGGTGATGGATTTACGTCGTCTGGGCTTTGAGTCGATGGCATGGGGAGAAGAAGTGCTGGTGCGCGAAGGTTCTCCAGCTAACAAATCGCAGTTAAGCGGCCCTGTCGAGTTGAGTGGGTTGAGGCCTTTCCCGCTCGTAAACCCGACGATCAAGATTCGATCGGAGTCATATTCGACAAATGCTCCCGATTTAAGTTACCTGGACGAATATGATGATGAAAAAGATTTTGAGGAGGACGAATTCGAACTTGGTGATGACTTTCAGCATTATGTCTAAGTTGTGAAGGTCAAGCCAGTACCATACATAAGTTAAGCGAAACAGATACCGGGGGTATCACTGCCATGGAAAGAATGAAGTAACGAATTCATGGTCGTGATGCCCTTTGTGTCTATAGATTTTTGTGAACTGACTAATATAAATAATATTAGGAGCAATATTCCAAATGCCTACCCAGACTGAAGATGGCTTTGTAACAGCTAATGGGCTGCAAATTCACTATCGTCGTTGGTGGACGCCTGATAATAATCCCACACTACCCCCCATTCTATTGTTACATGGCCTGGCATCTTCAGCTCATATCTGGAATCTGGTAGCGCCCCAACTGAACAGGTACGGCTATACCGTAACTGCTCTTGACCAACGTGGGCATGGAGAAAGTGAAAAACCCAATTCGGGATATGATTTTGCCACAATTCTTGCCGATGACGCAGCTGCTATTGCTGCTCTTGAAATAAAACATCCTATTTTGGTTGGTCATTCATGGGGGGCCATGGTTGCTCTGCAATATGCAGCAGTGCATGTTGAAAAGGTAAACGCGCTAGTGCTTGTTGACGGTGCAACCAATCAATTATCGACAAGGCCTGGTTGGTCACGGGAACAGGCAATAAAGGATCTGGCACCACCCCGTTTCGCAGGCACACCGCGTGAAATCCTTTCTTTCGTATTATCGCAAAAGTCCTCTTGGTGAACAATGGTCTTCGGAGCTAGAGGAGAGCGTCTTGAAAATTGTGCAATTGCGAGAAGATGATACTGTTGCTCCACGCCTGGACTATGAAAATCACCTGCAAATTATTGGTGCTATGTGGGATCAACCAACCTTCGATCTCTTTCGGAAAGTACAATGCCCGATTACGCTTATTGTCGCGGATCAGCAGCCGACGAATAAATCGATGAAAGAATTTATGAAAATGCGTAAACAAGGCATTGCGCACATTCAAGAAGTGAGGCCAGATATAAGTTTAGTGGTTATGCAAAATACAGTGCATGATATACCTCTGCAGCGTCCGGAAGAACTCGCGAAACTGATAGCCGAAGCTAGATCTTTGCCTTAAGCCAGCAACGCTTCATAAAAAGGATTAAAATACCGGTCGTTTCTTTGAATTACCCCCTCTAACCCGCGCCCTCCTTCAGGTGAACGTTTGATGTCAGCAAAAAGACCGGTTTCCAATGCTGAAAAGAGGCCAAGTCTGTCAATTTCTTGTAAAAGCTCAACTGCTTCACGTAAAATTTGATTTGCCCAGCGCGCTACAAGGCTATCTTCACGCCAGTCAAATTGATTACCTAGATCACGAGCTGCGTTAAATACATAGGATGCACTGCGAATGGAGAGGAAACGATCTTGCAAAAGCGGCGTATGGATTGCCTCGGTTGGCATACCTAATAGTTGAATGCCTTGCCCAGTAAGCACTCCCACAAAATTGAAAAAGCTATCAAGAACATGTCCGCGGAAGACATCCCCAGTCATGTGTTTGGTTGGAGGCATATACTTTATAGGATAACCTGGAAATAAATCACGTATCAATTGTGCCGAGGCTATCTCATAGAGCAAGTGATTTGGCGTTGAGGGGTCAATTTCGAAGGCATGGCCGAGGCCCAATTGTTCTGGTGGAATACCCGCTATCTGCGCAAAACGCTCGTTGATAAACTGCGAGGCTACAACCGTATGTTCGGCTTCAATAGCGTCAGCGGTTGTCAAATAATTATCTTCGCCTGTATTAATGATGATGCCTGCAGCTGCATTAATACGCCGTGAGAATAGTTGATCGACAAGCGTGCGTTTCATATTGATGTCGCGGAAGATGATTCCATATAGGGCATCGTTGAGCATCATGTCTAACCGCTCTAACGCACCCATCGCGGCAATTTCTGGCATGCAGAGACCGGAACAGTAATTGGTTAGGCGAATATAGCGACCAACTTCGTGGCTCGTTTCATCCAATGCAGCTCGCATTAAATGAAAATTAGCCTGCGTTGCGTAGGTACCCCCAAAGCCCTCAGTTGTGAGACCGTAAGGTACGTAGTCGAGCAGACTCTGAGCGGTTGAGCGAATAACGGCGATCACATCGGCTCCCTGCCGAGCAGCTGCCTGTGATTGCACGATATCTTCATGAATGTTACCCGTAGCAACGATGACATACAGCCAGGGGGTCTCGGGATTACCCAGTTCTGTCACCATTGACGCACGTTCAACACATTGTACTCGAATGCGCGCTACTCCTTCTCGTACTAGATGGAGCACCTCGGTATCGATCATGGGATGTAATGCATCGTCCACACTGGCCTCTTTCAGGGTTATCTGCCCCCGTCCAATGGCTTCGGCAGTGGCTTGCGTATCTAACCGATGTGAAAGCATGGCTGCCACAAATGGTCGTAAGATACCACCAGGCAGGAGAGGCAAGGCGCTATCCACGACGCGATTAGGCAAAGGAACATCTTCCTCGTCAACTCCATCCACTCCGATTAAGCGTAACGTTGTGCGCTCAATGGCGGTAGTGGTGTGAGCGCTAATGTAGCCAATGGTAGGCGCTACAATGTGCGTTGCCAATGTCCGAGCTTCGTCTATGAGGGATTGGTCAAGTTTGAGGTGAGGCATCGTGAATAATCTCCTCTACTCCTTATCCTCGCAGTGTATCTATGATGGTATCGAAGGAAGGTGACGCTGATTCAGTCTTGCTATGAGTTCAGTATATCATGCAAGTAAGTACTTTGCCCATAGTTTACCATTGGTTGTTTGCATGTGACTTAGCACTGCTTGATGCGGATGGAAAAAGACGCACACCTCTGAAAAGATAAATCAGGGAAGTGAACGCCTAATAATTATTCTGAGGTTATCACACAGAGCAAGTGGTTTTGCGTTGAGGAGGTCGATTTCGAAGGAGTGACCGAGCACCATCTGTTCAGTGGAAGATCTTTAATCTGGGCAAAGCGCTCATTGATAAACTGCGAGGCAACAACTGTATGCTCGGCTTCAAACGCATAGGGGGTTGTCAAATGATAATCTTCGACTGCGTTGGTGATGCCCGCTGCAGCATTACTACACAGGGAGAATGGGTGATCGATAAGCGTACTTTTCATCAGAAATCACGGATGGCGGACCCAACTGTGTTCAGACGGCGGGAGGAAATGACGCAGCTCCTTTCTCGTATCGATAGCCATCACTCCGATGGAGGGGTGTACAAAAGCGATGGCTGATCCCTTGTACTACCCCATGTGCCGTCGTGATATTAAAGGATCCGCTTGTACGCACCGCCACTTTGCCAACATATGTACCGACCTTCTTGCCCGACGGCACCACCGCACGCACGATATCACCCGTCTGATAGCCCTTCACCTGTTTGGATTGCTTGGGGTTTGTGCGTGGAAAGCCAAACGTATCCATCAAGCACCGTTGCCGACACCCGTGTCCCGTAGCGATGATGCGTAAGGGAAGAACCTGGTTCACATTCAACGCTGCAGGCGTGCTCCTGCCCACACACGCCGCATCAATCCAGTGCTCCTTTGGCAAGTTGCGTGTGGTACGGTTGTACTTGGTGAGGCCACCGCTGCCTGTTTCCAAAGGCAAGTCTTGCGCCTTTAGCCGCTCATAGAGCAGCCAACGAGTGGCATTGACTGCCGCTGCATCTTTGAGTGGACGCTTCAACTGTGCAAGGATGTGGGCCAATCGCTCTGGATCGTGCTTCAGAAACTCTGTAATCTCCCGAGTGCCTTTCTTGTCATTGCAGGAGGCACAGGCAACGGTCAGTGCGTCCACACGGCTCTCCCCAGAGTGTGAGCGAGGATAGACATGCTCGATCTGCAGAGGCACCCCTTTGGCGTCACAATAGGCACACGTCCTGCCCCACTTCTCAAGCAGATATTCACGCACCTCATAGCCCTGTAGTGTGCCTTGTTGGTACTCAATCCCCGAGATTTCAGCGTGCTCCATGAGTTGTGTGTCAAACTTCACCATTTCGACACTGATTGCGGCAATGGGACACGCCCGGCGCAACCGTCCTACCCACGTCATGACATTGGCTATCCGGCTTTGCAAGGATGGAGGAAGCCAGCCCTTCTTGTAGGTGTGGCAATTCGTGAAGCGGGGTTTGCGATAACGAGTATGCCGCTGTCTCCTGCCCCGGCGTACTGATCGGCGCCGGGTGAGGGAAGCGGTGATAGCAAAGCCGCGATGGCGCAGGTCGGCGGCAAAGAGCACCTCCCCCGACGCATCATTGACAATGGCAATACCCGTGGTGTTGGCACCAGGATCAATCTTGATGCGCAGGGGCTCTACCATGGGTTCCTCCACGGCAGCTTTCAGAATAATGGTGAAGGGAAATCTGCGATACACTGCCGCTTTCCCTGCTGACAGCAAAATGCGCGCCCTGCCAGGATGAATGGGATTGAGCGGTTGTTTATGGGAATCTAACACAAACACTTTTGACATAGCTGAGTCCGTGTGTCCTATTGGACCTCTACTTGCGTAGGTAAAGTTTGCCTCGACAAAGTTCGAGAAGGTTTGGCGTCCATGGCACTGGCTTCACCCTCTACACCTGTTTAACCATGGACCGTAGAACAGTGGGCTGGCCGCGCACCCACTGATACCTAATTTCTTCCCGAACATAGTCCCTTGCAGGGACTGAGTCTGGACAGGTTTCAGACTCGCTGCACGCAAGTCTGTCCCCATTGGGGACGGGTACCTGACATTAATATCACGAAAGATGCTCCCATAAAGGGCATCGTGAGCATCATATCCCAGACACTCTAGAGCAGTCATTGCAGCTATCTCGGGCATCAAGGGATTTGAACAATCGTTGGTGAGTTGTACGTAGCAATCTGCATTCGACTTACTTCATCGATCGCTGAAAGCCTACGTGCAGAGGCTTGTGCCCAGCCTCACCTCAATGCGAGAAAAGAGACCCTTCTGCTGCTGTATCATCGACCGAGACTTCATTTCACGCAAGTCGAGGTAGAGGGCGATACGGCTACCAACCCATACTCACCAGATGAGCAACACACTCTTACGTTGTTTTAGCCTGGACGATTTCTCAGGAACCTGTTCGCACCCAGACGTTGTAGGTCTTTAACCGTTTCCACAGGTTTGGGATGGGATAGTACTGGCCCTGTTCCTGAAGTGCCTCTCGACCTATAGTCCTCTTCTTTCACAACCGAAGAAAAGTGGTCATGTGTGCTCACGCACGCGACTTGCTTCTCCCTCTTTGACGAGAGAGGACTCCAAGCCGCATAAGCTTAAAGTTCGCCTGAGTTGCATATGTACCGCCAAAGCCCTCAGTTGTTGGACCAAATGGCACATAATCAAGTAGGCTCTGTGCTGTCGATCGAATTACAGCAATGACATCGGCACCCTGCCGTGCCGCCGCCTGTGCCTGCACAATATCCTCGTAAATATTTCCAGTCGCAACAATCACATAAATCCATGGTGTCTGTGGATTGCTCAATTCTCCGATCATAACTCTACGTTCCGCACTACGAGATCGGATTTGTGTTACTGCCTGCCGAACTAGACGCATGACTTCAGTATCAATAGCAGCAAGCTCGTCACCCTCTGGTGGTGGTTCACAGAGTATGAGTTCTTTGCGACCAATCGCTTCAGCAGTTGCTTGAGGAGAGAGATTACTCTGGAGTGTAGCGGCTACAAAGGGGCGCAAAATACCACCAGGTAACAATGAAACAGCATTGTCGACAATGCTGTTTGGCAGCGGTACTTCTTCTTCGTCAATACCATCTATGCCAATCAAACGTAAGGTGGAACGTTCGATGCTAACGGTTGTGTGCATACGAATGAAATCAATGACAGGCTCCGCAATATGGAAAGCGAGAGAACGAGCTTCGTCAACCAGGGATTGGTCAAGCTTGAGATGAGGCATTGTGGATTCTCTCCTTATTCGAGGCTAAAGGTCGCTCTGATTGATCAGAAGTATGAGCTGCTATTTGGTCTTTGCTCCGGATTTTATCAATCAACCATCGCAAAGTGCCTTTTTCTTTATGTGTTACCCACCAGATAAATCCTGCTGCCAGAAGAATAAGCATAGGCTCGATTGGAGCGCGCAAGCGTGCGCTGCCGTAGTAGACGATATTCTGCGCAACTGTCAAGATGATCATGAAGTAGATGAATAAGAGTTCACGCCAGCGCCACAATGTGACTACCAGACCAAGCGTGGCGAGTATAAATAGATAAATTGGCCACGTTTTCATCATGTGCACGACGAATTGCGTTGAGGGTTGTTGAGCGAAACGAACTGTAGGAAGGTCTGCCTCGTAGGTATTGGGTTGCCACATATTGATAAAGTGCAGCTTGAGTAGATAGGGCATTACTTTGATGTTTGTTTGTATCCATTGTATTGCCGCATCTTTAAAAGCTGCCTCGCGAGCGACCTCGCAAGGGGGAGCACATGTGTAGAGAGGGAAAGGCCGAACAACATCAGGTCTTGAGACATTGGGATTGATCCAGGTGCCTTTTGGACCTCCTGGATATGTGGATTTAACCAGCACCTCATTATTATAGGCGCCAAGCAGGACTGTTCCGTCTCCAGTCGCTACTGGTATGAATGAATGTGAGACCAGATAATTGCGAGCTGTCCAGGGAGCTATTAATACAATAGCAATCAAAGTCGAAAGCAAAACACCTCGAATTGTCACTCGCACTGATAAGAATTTTTGCCAGACCATAATGAAAGACCAAATGATAAATATACCAATCACAATAATGCCGTTTGGACGTGTGAGCGAGAGTAAACCAAGTAATACCCCGCATATAATCCAAATTCGCCAATTTCTCTCAGGTGTAAGTTGCAAACGATACAATGCATAACAAATAGCAAAAAGGAGAAATATATAGAGCAATTCCGTATAAAGCCAGCCGTCATAAATATAAAGTTCGGGATAAATTGCTGCAAAGACTCCCGCCACGACGCCGATACGCCAGCTAAACAAATCTCGAGCAAAGAAATACACCAGGACACATGTTCCTGAGCCAACGAGACTCAGAAAGATGCGCGCGAAATAATCACTCGGCCCAAAAATGAGAGAAAGACCTGCAATAATAATTGGCCAGAACGGAGCTCGATCAACGGTTGGAACATATGCCTCCAGGCAGAAGCAATGTTCATTTAATAAATGAAATGCAATACCCTGATAGAAAGCTGAGTCATGTAGGGGGTAATAATGATACGCGACAGTGTTGTTATATATGATGCGTACGATTAATGCGAGACAGAAAATGCCAATCGCGGGGAGTATTGGTTTGATACGTTTCATCTCATGACGTGACGTAGGGACCCATTTCCGTTTAGGTGATGGGAGGTAACGCCACCCTCCTTTCGACCAGGTAAGACGTAGCCCTTTGAACCAGCGTCACTTGCTTTGAATTGGCACTGGCGTGGATCCGTGTCCCATCAAGGGTCCGCAGATCGAAGTAGCCAGAATTTCTCCTGCCAAAGACGAAACACGTGGTTCCCTGATACTTCACACAATCGAACAGGCGGTATCCATGCACGTATTTGGAAGCGGTATTGCGCTGCCGCCTGCCTCCCTTCCTGATGGTCGCTTTATGCAACTGCCTGTTGTTGCGCCTGACCATCTTGATCAGATACGATGTGCCCTGTTGACAAGCTAGTGGATGCCCACTGATACAGCGTGCATCCATCACGTGGGTTTTCTCAAGGTTGTGCTCGATCCGGCAATGTTTCGTGATGTACCCATACGTGAGATGGACGTTCTGAAACAATGCGTTGGCTTGTTCGTAGATGTGCCATCGCATGATGCTCATCTGTGATGCATCCCGAAACCCAGTAGATGTGCGCTCGAGCTTCAGCTCCTGGTGCGTGCGATAAATCAGATCGTGACAGGTTTCGCACACAGTGATCAGGTTCTCTGGACGATTGCCGCCCGTCTTTCTACTCTCGATGTGGTGCACATGCAGGATCGGATTCTTGGATGTGCCCTGACACCACTGGCACCGGTGCCCATCCCGAAACAACACATACTCCCGCACATTCCAGAACCCCAGTTGAGGGCCTTGCTGGTACCCCTCGCTCTCGATCTCAGGGTGCATGATTTTCTGCACATCGAATTGTGCCACCTCAATCGTCGTGTGGCAGACTGGCAAAATCCTGTGCACCAACCTGATCGTTTTGATATGGCCGTCTACCTTGTGCCGAACCGACGGGGCTAGCCAGCCTCGGGGTCTTCTCCTCTGAGAAATCGCTCCGCGCGATACCTCGTTTTTCTGTTTCTTCTGGCACGGCGCAACTGCCTGCGTGTTGCAAGTAATCGCTGAAGGTCGGATTGGGTGCGACTTCCGCCTCAAACAACACCGGCCTATCAGTCGTTGCCGACACTCCGATGTGTTGCGTGCCCGCATCAATTCCGAGAGCGACCTCTTGCTTGTATCCGCTGCTGCCAAAGAGCAGTTGGATGGTAAATGGAACTCTTCTCACCACCTTGGCCTCGCCCGCTTTCAACAAGAGCCGTGCTTTGCGCGGCTGGCAGGGCATAAGTGGCTCTCCGTGACAATTTAAAACGTACACGAACAAAACGTGTACCTCCTTTCGGGAGTGAGGTGCTCTTCGTCAAAGTTTCACCGGCTTGTCGTGTTGGCAACACCGACCTTCCCATCAGGTCTGTTAATCACCAACGATAGGGCAACAGGCTAGAACTGGCACCTGAAGGTATCGTGACCGGAAAAACGGAGTGCTTGCGCACCAAGACTAGTCAAGTTGGGCTTTCGCAAACCCGTCCCATTGTAAGGGGTTGGGTCCTTGACACTACTTCATTATCCTATTTCGGAGTGCTGGTTATGATTTGTCTACACGTCAGAGACGAATCATTTTTATTCAAGTAACAATGCATGTAAACTTGAACATCCTTGCTATTTCCTGCT
>CAVPEB010000044.1:0-129725 GCA_963702765.1 uncultured Chloroflexia bacterium | reverse complement strand
TGACCATACATGTGCTTGCACTCGAGAAGGATCTCTTCTTCTCCGTGAAAATGCGCGATACTCTACGCCATTATGATATAGAAGTAAAAACTGTTCGCAACCTGCCAGCTTTCGATGAAAGCCTCGGAGCAAAAGACGATCAGAAATTTGCCCTTGCAATTGTAAACATTGCAACAATCGGTGTTGATTGGGAAACAGCCATTCGCAAGGCTCGATCCGCAGGTTTACATGTGCTTGCATTCGGTTCACATATGGATTTAGAAGCACGTTCAAAAGCTCTCGAGGCAGGAGCGCGACGAGTCGTTGCTAATTCAAAATTTACCAGCGACATGCCATCTTTGGTACAACGTATGCTCGATGAGCCTGATGATGCTTCGCTTAATGAGACAGAGTCAGAACCTGAAAGTGCCGTATAAGAGGCGATAGCCCCAGGGAATTAGCATGATCCCTTGTCCTAAACTACGCTTCTGGTATGTCATGTTTTGAGAGCGGTACATCCAATGATAATGAAGAAAATCTTTGTGTGAACGGGGTGGAGTTTGCGGTATTGACCGCATACTATTGATAACGAGGGCGATGTGCGATCCGTCTGCTCATTCATTCTCCTTTTTAACAGAAAAATAGGCAAGACAAAAGAGGCCTTTCTACCTGTTATATATACGTAGTAAAGACCTCTTTTTTCTCATGCAACAATCGGCTCAGTGCTAGTAGTAACTAATGTCCACAACCGCAGCTTTTTGCTTCACCACCACCACCGCTTGCTGTCTTAAACGAGTGACCACAACCACAACTCGAAACAGCATTTGGGTTATTGACAGTAAAGCCGGCGCCCATCAAGCTATCGACATAGTCAATTTCGCTACCATCGATGTAGCCCACACTCATCTCATCTACTAGAATGTTAAATTCGCTAATAGGTATTACGGTATCACCCTCTTGCTCTTCGTCAAGAGTCATTCCGTACTGAAGACCGGAGCAACCACCACCTGCGACAAAAACGCGTAAAGCAAGGCTGGGGTCGTTTTCTTGCGCAAGCAATTCGCGCACTTTGTCAGCTGCGGCAGGCGTCATATTGATGATGCTTGTCTCAACTACAGATTGCTGGTTTTGCTCAATCATGCTTTTATGCCTCTCTGTTCGGATCAAAAGTTAGCCGAAAAAAATTATACTATAGATACCTTATAGTGAAGATACCGTTGGACGAACGATAATGTTTCCATCTGCCAGTATTATATACTGCAAAAAGTGAAGCGTCAAGGTATTGGGAGCCAATACTATAAAAAGTGAAGCGTATGGCAAATAATACTTCATACCACGAAAAATCTTGCAATTTCCAACTCTTTTCAACGCTTACTCCATAATGCAAGCACCTGCAATGTATCTATTACCAACTGTTCTAATGGATCTATTGCTACATATTCTTCTGTAGAATGTTCATTAACAACTCCCGTTGATATAGTAAAAGCTCTGATCGCAGGTCGAAAGCCGCTTGTATCGCTACCGATAAAAGTTGGCTTCATTTGCAATGCGAGGCCTCGTTGCTCAAGTGTAGTGCGGTATACATGTAAAAGAGGCTCTTCTGGGTCTATCTCATATCCATTGGAATGTGTCTTAAAGCTGACTTTTACCTGTCCTCCCAAAAGTCTTGCTGCTTGCTCAAATGCATACTGTATAGCTTGTTTGTACTTTTGACGCATTATGAACGGCTCAAAACTGCGCAATTCCCCTTCAATCATGACCTTATCGGGAATTGCATTACGTGCATTCCCTCCGATAATTCTTCCGACATTGATACGAGTCTGATCATTATCGAACGATCCATGTGGATAATCGGCTGCACGAAATATCTCAATAGCATGTACCGTTTGAGCCAAATCTTTACCTGGATGTCCCGTGCGACCTGTAATCTCGACTTCAAATGCCTCGTACGCAGCACCTTTGGAGACAACAACACCCGCTTCAAAGGCATTGTCGAACACAATGCCTTCAGTGACGTTCCACGTACTACTGTCAAAATTCGATGCGCCGCAAAGACCGGCTTCTTCTTGCACAGTGAAAACGACTACCAGAGGTGGATGTGGTAACTCTTGCTCAATCGTTCGTCGCAGAACCTCCAGAATGATCGCAATCCCTGCCGCATCATCCGCGCCAAGATTTGTAGTGCCATCACTATAAAGTACCCCATTTCGCAGTACAGGCTGGTGTCCAAGTCCCGGGGGAACACGATCCATATGGGCATTGAGTAAGAGAGGAGCTCCCACACCCGTCACCGTCGAGATGAGATTTCCAGTTCCATCAATTGTTGTGGAGAGATCAAGTGAAGCAAGATATTGAGAAAGATGAGAGCGAATTTTCTCCTCGTGACCGGATGTACTGGGAATTCGTATCAGGTTAATAAGCGTGTCGGTGAGACGGTCCGTGTTCATGGAAGATAGGCTCCTTAATTTTCTTATCGAATCAAAAATATTACTGATCAGTTTCAGGCAAATCAAAATCAATCGATTGCTGGCAAATGCGATCCAATTCTGTCACTACGGCTATATGTGCTGGATGACTTTGATGTGCATATAAGTGAGCTTCGTCAACGAAGCGCATAATGATGCCATGCGTAAACCCTCCATTGAACTCGCTGCGATTTTCTCCTACCGATAGAGATAAGATTCCGGGGATAAGCTCTTGAAGCACCTGCACATGTTCAAGAAAAGTTGTGAGTTCTTCAATCGATGTTGAAACCTTAGGCCGAAGCAGGACAATATGGGTGATCATTTCAACTCCGATGCTTTGGAGGTGGAAATGCCGACGTGTTCGTCACTCTGCATCATAGTTGCACTTGAAACAGGGAGTGCATCCGAATGATTAGACATACTATGATTATTTTGTTCGATCAATTCAGGAACAGCATTAGGAAGAGTAAAAGAAAAGCGACTTCCTTGTCCCACAACACCTGAACTATCCACCCAGATATTTCCTCCCATAGCCTCAATCAGTTGCTTGCTGATATATAATCCCAATCCCGTTCCTCTCACTGAACCAACAAGGTCGCGCTTGAGACGCACAAATTTTCCAAAAAGCAATGGTGCCTCCGTGGGTGGTATTCCTGGTCCAGCATCTTGGATTGAAACACAAACCAGTGAATTATTGTTTGCCTTTGCTGTAGAATTATCATATTTCCGAGCGCTTACCTCGATGGGGGTATCCATCGGTGAGTACTTGAAGGCATTTGAAAGTAGGTTTAGGAGTACCTGGCGCACATACTGTTTATCGGCCAGAACCATCAAGTCCTCAGGAATGACCATATTGATGTGATAATCTAACTTTTTCTGTGGTTCGAAGAGGTTGATAACTTCGTCCGCAACAGTAGCAATGGAAAATACTTCCACAGTTGGCTCCTTTTCTTTGAAGTCGCCGTGCAGAGTATCGAGAACATTATCGACCAGATGCTGAAGTTCTTCACAACCAAGTACAGCTTGATCGATAAGAGTGATCTCCATTGAAGAATCCAGTTTCCCATGATACTCGCGCAACAAGTCAAGGAACCCGTAAATAGCAGTTAAAGGTGTGCGTAATTCGTGGTTTACATTCAACAGGAAGTCATCTTTCAATTCATTCAGGTAAACCTGCTGGTTGTAAGCCGCCTCTACTTGCGCTGCCTGTTCTTCCAACTGTAAGTTTGCTACGCGAAGTGCTTGATTTTTCTCAGATAAATCCTGTTGCGTAACGTGCAACTGCTCATTATAAAAAGTAGTCTCCCGAAGCACAAAGTATTGTCTAAGCAGGAGCAACCCAACGAGTATAATTCCTCCAAAGTAGACCCCTTGCTCCAGCGTCCCATTGCCACCTGAACGCCAGATAAAGACACTTAAGGCAATGACTGCAGGAATGAGCGCATATGGCAATAATGAATGCTTTCCAAGTCTCGAATTGGAATCCAATACTTGTGAGACCTCAGCATTAGATGATGATTCACCCCAATTTGCATACGTAATGTAGGCCAAAGTGACACACTGGGCCGCTAAACCCAGAAGCATATATCCAATCGGCCACCCGATATCCTGCAACCCATTCGTATAGATGTTTTTTAATGTCAGATACCCATAGACGCTATCTGTAATAACGATAATAGTTAAACCTGCCAGTAGCAGCCGTTCTGCGGGTACAAGTAAGCGGTCGGTTTCGCGAAACCAGAGAAGAACCATGCAAAAAATTAAAATGAGATCAAAAACAGGATATGCGCTGCCTACAACCTTTGCCAGGTTTGTTTCCTCCCCAGCAAGCATCGTCGGACCAAGGATAAAATACCAGCTGAATGTAATCATTGCTGTCATTATAATCAAGCCATCGAGTAGTACTCGTGAGCGAGTAGTACCTGTTAATCGTCGCCTGGGCAACAAAAGAATGGCAACAAGCATAAAAGGGAATGTGCTCAAGTATCCAGCATCAGCCCATGATGGAAAGGGAGGCAATCCATTGATATCATAGTAGGTATAAATAACTTGTCCAATAAATTGGCAAAAAATTCCGAGGGCAATAAAAATCGGCACCCATGTTCGTACCTGGTGAATTACAGAAAAGCTATGTCCGTTAAAGGAGGGTTTATCCAACCAAAGCTTCTTGAACCCTACAAAACACAAAAGCGTTGCCAGAAGCCACCCCAGCGCTTGCCCTACATCGTCAGCGATAACGAATTGCCTTTGTGTCCCAGGTTTTACAAGTACGAGTGCAAGAAACAAGCAATTAAAGAGAACAACTATCCCTACACTGATCCAAAATGATCGTGGTAATTCCAGGTGCCGATTGCTTGTTTTCATCCTGTAGTTCATCCTTCTGTCCAGTGGGAACATCCACTGACTGATGAATTTACTCACCTCGAATTGCAGCAAATTTACGAAGTTGCACTTATCTTACACAGTATGCCATGTTTTTACTTCCCCATCAAGAATTTGAACCATATTACCATTGCTTTAGCAAGCAACCAAGATTGACAAATCACCTCTTATACCATTAGAATTAGACATAACAAAGAACTCATCATCATAATTGAGATGCCTGATTTCTACACACAAAGGGTATATATGTATCTATGGCCATAGATTCCAACAATACACCGAATCAAACAACTACTCCACCCGCGGTGTTTGTTGAAAAACTTAGCTTTCGCTATCGTTCCCTCGATGATGACCCACAACCAAAACGAAAGAAAAGTGTGCCTGAAACAGATACTATTGAATTGCCAATGACTTTAGAAGATATCTCTTTCTCCCTACCTGCAGGTAAGCTCATGCTTATTGCTGGCCCTAGCGGTTGTGGTAAAAGTACCCTGCTGAAATGCCTTAACGGACTCATCCCCCATAGTTACAAAGGAACTCTGAGTGGTGAGATACAACTTCTTGGTAAAACTATAAGAGGTCAATCACTGCGTGATCTTGCACAACAGATCGGCACAATGCTACAGGACCCAGACAAACAGATCCTTGGCAGTACAGTTGAACAGGAGATTGCCTTTGGAATGGAAAATTTGGGGATGCAACGTGAAGTAATGCGCGAACGCATTTCGAGCGTGCTCAATCACCTCCACCTGGAACATTATCAAGGACAAGCCACCTTCGCACTTTCTGGTGGTCAGCGCCAACAAGTTGCTGCGGCAGGGTTAGTGGTCATGCAACCCTCTATTTTTCTGTTTGATGAGCCTTTTGCTAATCTTGATTTAGAAGCGGTAGATGAGCTCGAGCAACTCATTCAACAGTTATTGCAAAAAGGCAGCACTGTTATTATCATCGAACATAGGGTTGAGGAAGCTTTACGGCTCAAGCCAGATACAGTGCTACTTATGCGTGATGGACGACAGATTTTCTTTGGTGAAACTCAAAAATTCCTAGAACTCGCAGATCCAACACAGATCAAGCTTCCAATTGAGTCCACTTTGCGTACGCTACCTGATCCTACTCAGGCAAGGAGTATACTCATTCAACCCATTACGACCAGGCAAGAAAAAAAAGAAGATACCGATGAGCACATTCTCGAATTCGAGAATGTGCATTTTCAATATAATACTTTTTCGGAAGAAATATTACACGGTATTTCGTTTCATGCGAAACGAGGAGAAACAATTGCATTACTTGGTCCCAATGGATCTGGCAAAACAACGTTGGTCAAGCAAGCCCTAGGTTTACTCAGGCCAACCAAAGGTGCAGTCCACATCTATGGTAAAGACACTCGTAATTTAAGTGTTGCAGAGCTTGCCTCAAGCATTGGTTATGTCTTCCAAAGTCCTAGTGCGATGCTTTTTGCGCCTTCGGTGCGAAAAGAGGTTAGTTTCGGACCAGAAAACTTGCGCTTTAAACCCGATCAAATCAGTACTTTCGTTCAGGAGGCAGAAGAAGCATTAAATATCGCGGAATTCGATTCACGTTCGCCTTTTTCGTTGAGTTTCGGACAACAAAAGCGCGTTGCGATTGCTTCTGTACTTGCAATGAAAGGCAAAATTTTATTGCTCGATGAACCGACGGCAGGTCAAGATTATCGCTCATACATCGCGTTTATGGAATACCTGCGCAACATGCCTGACCTTGATGTCTTACTCATCATCACACATGATCTCGATCTTGCATTGCGTTTCACACACCGCGTCTTACTTTTAAAAGAAGGTAACCTCGTGGGAGATGGCTCGCCTTTAGAAGTGTTAGCTGATCCAACATTATTGGCTGAGTGCAATTTGCGTCAAACTTCATTGTTGCATTACTTACTCAGTGAGCGTAATGCTGTAGCATAGTACGTATATATTAGAAAGGAGGCCAAAACAAAAATTTGTCTCGTTATCAAACTCACCTCCGTCTTTTTTCTGACAGAAAGGAGTTTCATCTATGGCAGTAGCAGAAGAAAGTTCAAACTCAAAAGTTTGGAGTATTACTGTACGACACGTTGTGTACATGGCTCTTGGTGCTGCGTTGTATGCAGGTATTAGCTACATTACCAATACGTTGCAGCTTCCAGGTGCAAGCAATGTCTCGCTTCGCCCAGGTATTGTTATTCCTCTATTCTTTGGGGTTGTTTTTGGACCCTGGGTCGGCCTCTTTACCGGTGGAGTAGGCAATCTCTTAAATGACCTTTTCACCGGAACTGTTTATTGGAACTGGGATCTTGGTAATGGCTTGATCGGCTTTGTAGCTGGACTAGCATTGTACTTTACCTGGGGACGCTATAATACGTTTCGCAATATCGCCATTGCCGAACTGTTTAGTGTCATAGGTATCATAGTTGGACTAGGGTTCGCTGCTTTCAGTGATATCTGGGTCTCACAATTGACTCCAGCAACTGCCATTACAACCGAATTCATTCCTGCCACAATACCTGATATTGTGCTTGGCTTAATCCTATTACCCATTTTACTCGTTGCATACAATGCTGCGATGACACGTGCCGGTCGAACTTAGACCTGAAGTACGGTGAGTGGTGCAGTATTGAAAGATTACAGTGGCCAGGTAAAGCTGTTATTAATGCCTGGTCACTTTTCGGGTTCTTACATTCACCTTTTCGAGAATGAACTATGTTAATAAATTTTGTATATATCAAACGAGATTCTCCAGTACACAGGCTTGACCCACGAGTGAAGTTTGTCTTGCTTTTCGCATACAGCCTTTCAGCCGCTCAAACTTCCAATTTCTGGTTTATTTTGGCAGGATTTATCGGGGCTTTATGCTACTATAGTCAAGCCAGACTGAAATGGGAAGAGACGAAACGGGTCTGGTATTTTATTTTCTTCATCACGTTCATTTTGATTTTCGTAAACTATTTTATATCTGGTGGAGCTATAGTGCAAGGCGTTGACCTGAGTAATCAGCGTATTCTCTTCTATGTTCCATTTATCAGCCTCAAACCGTACTTTCCTTTTATTTTTCCATCACCTCTCCCTTTTAGCGTTCAAAGCATTACTTTCCTGATCACTCAGACGATGCGCAATCTCAGTATTGCCTTATTTGCTGTTCCAATACCGTTTACCACAGACCCAAGCAAATTCGGCATTGCCTTTAAGGGAATGGGTATATCAGATAAGATCTCGTATGCCATCGATCTCTCATTGCGCTTTCTCCCAACCACGGTACGAGATTTTAGAACAACTCTCGATGCACAACGTGCTCGCGGATTTGAGATCGATAAGTTGCGCGGGGGAATTTTCACAAAAATCGCTCGTATGGCGCCTATGTTAGTTCCTGTTGTGATTGGTTCAATAGTAGGTGCAGAGGACATTATCAACGCCATGGAGTTACGATGCTTTGGCGTTATGAAACGCACATGGTTGATTGAATTGCATACACGCAAAATTGACCGTTTACTTATCGCTGCAGGCATTGCTGGTTTCATCGCTATCACTATTCTCAACATCCTGGGATATTTCTTCAAAACAGGACCATTGCACGTTTTACATACCCAGGGTATACCGCCTTTCTTGCTGCAATAGGAATCCTCTCTGAATGGCATAAAATCTACCTCTATTGTGTTATCATTGATAGAATGAACAAGTTGATGGAGAAGTGAGGAATATTCCTATCATGGCAAAATTATACGACGTAATCATTATTGGCTCTGGGCCTGCAGGCTATACAGCAGCAATTTATGCAGCGCGAGCCAATCTCTCTGTTTTAATGCTACAAGGTTACCAGGTTGGCGGACAATTAATGCTCACCAGCGATGTTGAGAACTATCCAGGCTTTGAAGAGGGTATTATTGGTCCCTCGATGATGGAGAAATTTGAAGCACAGGCCCGGCGCTTTGGCACGGAGTTGATTCCAGAAGATGTAATTTCTCTTGACTTCCGTAATCGTCCTTTCATGGTGACAACCGATTTGGGTGAATATCAGGCTCGTGCTGTTATTATCTCTACAGGTGCCAGTGCGAAGTGGTTGGGATTGCCAAGTGAACAGCGATTGCAGGGGCGCGGAGTCAGTGCTTGCGCCACCTGTGACGGCTTTTTCTTCAAGAACAAGGATGTAGCTGTTATCGGTGGAGGTGATACTGCAATGGAGGAGGCAACCTTTCTGACGCGTTATGCTAACCATGTGACAGTCATTCATCGCCGAGATACACTGCGAGCCAGCAAAATCATGCAAGATCGCGCATTTAAAAACCCTAAGATTAGTTTCATCTGGGATACGGAAATAACTGAAGTCCTGGGTGAAAATGAAGTGGCGGGTTTGCGGCTACACAATGTGAAGACTGACGAGGAGAGTACGCTACCTGTGCAGGGGTTCTTCCTGGCTATTGGACATCAACCTAATACCGAATTGTTCAAAGGTATCCTTGAGATGGATAACATCGGGTATATCGTTCCAGTTGAACATACCATGACGAATGTTCCGGGCATTTTTGCCGCAGGCGACGTAACGGATCATCGCTATCGCCAGGCTGTCACTGCCGCCGGTGACGGCTGTCGTGCTGCTATTGATGCTGAAAGATGGCTCGAGAGCGTGGGTGAAGAATAAATAGACCATCTGCCATCTTGTAATGGATGTGTTACATCAGTATAATTATCACAAGCCTGAGAAGTAGACTTGTGATAATTATTTCTAGCACTTGCAAGAGGCCAGCAACATGGAAGTAACTGACAGTTCCGGAACAATATCGGCCGCAAGTCCCCCTATCCCCACGCCACTGCGGCGTGTTACCCTCTTCGACCAAATCAATATTAATGTCTTCTGGATTGCAAACAATTTTCATTGGCAAGCCCTTTTAGCAATAGTAATCCCCAGTATGGTCGTAAAGTATCTGGGGAATGCCAATAAGGACATCAATCTCACTTTAGTAATTATCTGGGGAACACTGGTAGCTGTGGTTGTAAATCCTCTCGTTGGAGCTACTTCAGACTATGTCACTTTTCGCATGGGTCGCCGTCGGCCATTTTTGATCATTGGAATCGCGCTCAATGTCGTCGTGCTGATCCTATTCGCGTTTTCACCTGCCTGGTTTTCCTCTACTGCATTATTGGTGACTTTCATAGTGCTTTTTCTTCTACTACAGTTTACTAATAATTTCGCCAACTCTCCTTGGAGCGCAATCATTGTCGATAAAGTACCGCAGAGCCAACGAGGGGTTACAAGCGGATTTTATGGCTTATTTACTCTTCTAGGATTGATCTTTGGTTCACTCGTAGCTGGAATTATTGTAAACAAGAATGATGCGTTGCCTTTGTACAATAATGAAATCATACGGATTTTCTTCCTGATTGCCATTGTGCAAATCGTGCTTGTCACCTACACTGTAATTACCGTCAATGAGATTCCGCTCGCGGAACATACTACTTTTCATCTGAGTACAGTATTCAAGAAGTTCCTCTTTAAGCCCTCACAATACCCAGACTTCTTGTGGGTATTGCTTGCTCGCTTACTTGTAATGATGGGTATCTGGGGGATATTCTATTTCCTACAATATTACTTTGACGATGTTTTAGGTGGCCCTGGTGTCAAAACCATCATTTTTGGAACCACTTTTTCAGGCGAGTTTTTCTCCGGTGAGTTGTTTCTGCCTGCTGTTATGCTAACTGCCCTACCTACTTCGCTCATTGCAGGTTGGATATCCGACCACAAGGGCCGCAAGGTGTTGGTCTATCTCTCAGGTGCGATGATGACGATTGTCTGTGTCCTTTTTATCTTCTTTCAGAGTCAATATAGCGCGCTGATTGCTGGAGCTTTCTTTGGGATTGGTTACGGTGCTTATACAAGTGTCGACTGGGCGCTGACCGCTGATGTACTGCCACCAACCGATGAAGCTGGCAAGTTTCTTGGCATCTGGTCTGCGATGGGTATAGTACCGCAAGTTATAGGCATAACAATCGGAGGGGTGACCTTGCAACTTTTGCGTGGTCTACCTGATCACCTGGGATATAGCACACTTTTTGCTGTGACCATCGTGTATTTTGTCCTTGGCACTCTTGTGATTAAACAGGTGAAAGGTGTGAAATAAGAAGAGCAAAAGAACGCGCCCCTCTAAATCTACTTTGGAGGGGCGCGTTCTTTTGCTCTTCTTACTGAACAGTGCCTTCATAGATACCCATAATTGTACCTAAGAACTTCAGAGCATCAGGCTTTTTGCGTTGGAAAGAATTCCGGCCTACAATTGAGCCAAAACCACCACCATCTCTGATCGCGCGTACTTCTTCAAAGAACTTTTCATCCTCAGTGGCAGCACCACCTGAGAAAATAACAATGCGACGACCATCAAAGGAGCTTTGGATGACATGGTGCACACGCTCGGCCAAAGTAGAGATCGGAATCTCGTACTTCTGATAGACCTTCTGGGCCTCGGCCAATTCGATCTTTGCGCTAGGTAACTTGACCTTGATAATATCCGCACCTAGTTGTGCAGCTATCTGAGCAGCATATGTCACTACATCAACGGCAGTTTCTCCTTCTTTACTCAGACTACTACCTCGAGGATATGACCAAACTACAACAGCCAGACCAGCTGCCTTTGCTTCTTCAGTCAATTCGCGTAACTGCTGGTACATTTCTGTACGCTCGGTTGATCCTGGGTAAATCGTAAAACCAACAGCTACACAGCCCAGACGCAAAGCATCACTGACACCAGAAGTGACGGCAGAAATCGGGTCTTTCTCGTCATTTAAAATGTCATGGTTATTGCATTTCAAAATAAGGGGGACTTCACCACAATAGTCAGAAACACCAGCTTCCAAAAAGCCCAGCGGTGCAGCATATGCGTTGCATCCAGCTTCAATAGCTAATTGAAAATGATAACGCGGATCGTAGCCTACAGGATTTGGTGCGAAACTTCGTGCTGGACCATGCTCAAACCCTTGATCAACTGGTAAAATCACCATTTTCCCTGTACCACCCAGACGGCCATGATTAAGCATGCGTGCCAGATTGGTACGAACGCCAGGGTTCTCGCTAGCATACCAGCTTAAAATCTCACGAATGCGATCATTCATTGGTTTATTCCTTTTCTCACTTTTCAACAAGCGCCAGGTTCGATCACCACGTTGTGATCAATTGTATTGTACCACTTGTAAAGATCATATAAAAACTTTAGGAGCATATGAGCAAATTTCAGAAAGCACACATCGCCAGCATCATCCATCTCCCCTCTATCATCATTTTGGAACCATTCTCAACTATAATACAGAGAATACTAGTATAACGGGAAAAAGAGCATTTTAAGTGCTGCACATGCAATTGACAGGCACCTCCATAGTTACTTTAGACAATTTGGCACGTTTTTATACAAAGATACGAAGATTTTACGTTCATCTACTTAAGAGTGTGCACAAATGTGCTTTGTGGAATGGTGTGAGTGATGGAGAATTGTGAGTGGTGCTCTACTCTAAGGGAGAAGATATGAAAACAAATGGCAACAATTTCGATCTTATTATGCAAGAAGTGTTCAAACAAAAACAACTATTGGAAGATTTAATATCGGAAAATGATGAGCTACACAGACAACTTGCAGATCTGCGTGAAGGACGGGGCATTTTTGTTGACATTAGTGGCAAACGTTTTCCGCTGGTTGACATATCAAGGGATGATTCTTCAAACAGAATAGCCGCGCCAGAAGCTGATCTTTCACTTCAAGAAACATCCGAAATTGTGAGCGAGTCTTTGCCATCCTCTATACCAGAAACTCCAGTGCCGGCGTTAAAATCCTCGGTTGAAGATAACGATGAAGATCTTCCAACATATGTATCCCCCCCAATGTCAACTTACCTTGAAGAAGCTATGCTCGACGAATTTTCGGCGCTAGCTACCAGGGAAATGGGGCAGGTAGCTGTTTGGTCTGGTCCAATTACAAATCCTCCTTCGTTTGACGAAAAAGAAAAAGAAAATCTGAGGCGCGAGCTCTCCGGAAGCTTTTTATTAGAGTAAACGCTTCTTATTGGTAAGAGAATTAGCCGATTTAAGAACGAACAACTTTCCTTACATAGCACAAATAAGTAAGAGAAGGGATTTTAAATAATCATCCCTTCTCTTACTTATTACTGAATTTGAAATTTCACTGATGCTTCATTAATAGGTGGACTTGATTGTTGTGCAAGCATTAACAGCGTAAACGAAGTACCTCCCTGTGGAATTGCAAAGGTAACAGTTCCAGCCCCATTGCTTTGAGATGCAACTGAAGTAGGAAATGTGAAATCTGATGGCGGACTTTTACTGTCACCAGATTGAAGGCGCATATAATCACCTGGATAGGCGGAAAAATTATTTGCCGAAGAGTTAAAAGCTTTGAGCGTAACTGTAACGTAGATCATCGCTGTCGATGCTTGCTGGCCATTCGCACTCAAGCTTTCAGTAGCTGAAACCAGTGTCCAATTCAAACCTGCATACTGAAAAGTTGAATTAGGTGTAATCACCTTAGACTGATATTGACTTAAGTCAGTGCCTGCTACAAGTGGAATATTCATCTGGTTCTCAGTACTCGAACCAAAGCGGAGTACTAGCTTACTTAAGTCAATGTTTTGAGCAGTCATAACAAAATCTATCCAGTTATCTCTAGATATTCCTGTATCAGGACCTACGGAGTTCTTCTCGTTACTTGGGGCATTGACTGAACCATCGGGCATGATTAATCTGACAACATCGCTATACAGAAAGCTTGCATTATTCGTAGTGGAGTTAACTTCCATCATTGACACACGCACTCCCCCTTGCCGGGTGCTTGTGTCATCTGAAAAACTACTTGCCTTTAAAACTGAGACGAGTGTGATATCAACACTTGAATACGTAAACTTCAAGTTCAAGGGTACTACAGTAGGTCCACCTGAGCCAGGTGTATTCCCATTACTGCCCAAAGTGGCAACACTTGTTGCTGAACTTCCACTGGAGGTATTCTGTTGCCCACTTGGGGTATTCCCGTTTTGGCCACTCCCGCTTGAGGTATTGTGGCTAATGATATAAAACCCACCTAATCCTCCAAGCGCAAGTACTAGCAGGAGTACTATACTTGTAATCAGACAACCTCTTGAACGTTTTGGAGCCTGAGCATATACAGGCACAGTCCCTTTGGGCTGTTGAGGGGGAGTATAATATGGAGCTACCGGCGCTCCCTGGGGCGCGGAAATGAAAGAATCAGGTGGGGGTGGTGGAGGTATGAAATCGACATCTGTTGCTTGCTCATAGAACTGATTACCTGAAGTTGGCAGGGTTGAATAGCTTGTTCCAGAACATACCAGATGTTTCAGGACTTGATAAGGGTACATTGGGTGGTCCTGGAGTATTTGCTACACCAGGTGTAATTACATTGGGTGTAATTATTGTTGACGCTGTTGCACCGCTATTAACTTGAGGCACTTGAACCTGGGGTTGCGGCCTTTGTGAATGTTCATTAGACAAAACTGCCTGGTCGCTTGCTAGTGTAGTACGAGCGTCAGCTTCGCCGCTTGTAGTAGCTCCGCAATTCGTACAAAAGCGATGTCCTGCTTCAAGTGGCTTGCCGCATTCCGAACAAAAGCGAGGTGACGACAAAGCTATACTCCTTTGAGGATAACTAAAACAAATAGCAGATACCTTTAACGTCGAGTATTGTAACAGCAAGCAAGGGGAATGTCTATAAAAACTATCTATCGTAGAAGACCAGCTTCGGAGCACATGCTACGGCAAATGAAACTCCGTCGAGCTTTGATCACCATTATCGTCTTTTTGAGGCATGAGGATCAATGTAAATGATGATGTCTGCTGAGGCACCTGAAAACTCACTGCCCCGGTAACACCAACTGCTCCTACCTGAAATGCTACGGGGATTGTTGTATGTTCAGGTAGGGCAGACCTATTTCCATACTGTAAACGCATATAATCATAAGGTGATCCTGTTATAGCAATCTGCGAAAGAGTATTATCGACTTTAAGCATTAAAGTTACAAAGCGCATTCCTTTAGCAGCTTGTTGGTCTGGAATACTCAAACTCGAAGTAGCAGAAGTAAGCGTCCAATTCAACCCAAAATACAACATCTGACTATTTAATTTGGTAGTTTTTGGCTGATATTTGCTGACGTCTACATTTTGCACGAGTGGAATAAGCATATCCGCCTCGTCTGGAGCACCTAATACTAATGTAAGTTGGCTGAGAGACACATTCATAGGTACAGCAAAGTCAACAATACTTTTTTGCGATGCCCCCGGAGCAACTCTCACAATTGAGTTCACATAAGTTGGGCTAACTAGAGACTTATTCGGCATAATCAAACGAGCAATAGTAGCATAGTTCCAAGTGACCTTAACATCGGTTGGATTCTTTTCCTGAAGATTCAAACGTACCATTCCATCTGAGTTTGAATTGGGATCATTGAGAAACTTTTGCGACTGTTGAACATTAAGAATAGCTATACTAACACCTGCATAAGGTACAGATGCATTGATAGCCGTTGTTTTTATCGATGGCTGTATGTTAACAAATCCAGGTAATGCTAATCCTAGAAAACCAGCGAAGGCATATACAATAGCGCCTAGCATAAAGAGCAAAAGCACTAATAATACTAGAAACTCTTTTCTACCCATTTTTCTCTTAATTTGAGGAGCCGAATTGGGATAAGTTTGTTCACCCTTTGTAGTGAATGACTTTGTATTGCTTTGCCGACCTAACTGTACAGTAGGAACTCTATCCAGTTCACCTTCTCGATTAGGATCAGATGCTTCTTGGTTTATTTGTTGTTCTATCTCAGGCAAGGATTCTTGATCATGATGCAATTGTTCTGGCAACGTGTTTTGATTTCTAGAAAGCATATCTTCCAAAGGTAAACCGCATTTGGCACAGCTATTGGAGTTGGTGACTATAGGCGCTCCGCATCGCGGACAATAACGAGGGAGGACCTGTGACATGGGGAATTCAGCTTCCTTTCATGGGTAATTTTTAGTAGTATATCACTTTCCATTTTAGCATAAGTGACTGAAATTTCTATGAAACAAATCACATCGTCACTGCTAATATTGCTTAACATGAGATTATTACAAAGCATCAAATAAAAATCCCCAAGATTTGGCATATCAAGACCACTCGTAAAATCCCAACAAGGTTGTAGCAGGATAAAATAGACTGTTTCCTCGAATTACATCGTAAAAATAGGTGTAATCCAATCGCTTTCAGTGCAACTACATAATACATCAGTGGAGAAGCAGTCAATCTACCGATCTATTTCATCATTTCCTGATTGACGAGAGTTAAACCAGCTCCCCATAGAGGCTACAAATTTTGGGTACTATTTTGTGATGTGCCACATTCTGAGCAAAAATGTGCCCCTTCTAGCTGCAGAAAGAGGGTACCGCAATTTGGACACGTTTGTGAAATCAACGCTCCACAATAGACACAATATTTCCAGGTCGAAAGAACTTCATATTTGCATGCAAGGCATAGCTTAACTTGCGCTACTGGATGTACCATAAAACTGCTACTGATCACCACTTGAAGTTCAAAACGGCCTGGATGGAGTAAAGTCTGGTCAAGTTGCTTGCTTTGGCTAGTTGAAGCAATAACAGCCATAGGTGGATGGTTATCAATACCATCCATTTCAATAGCTAGTTGTTTCAATATTTGTTCTCGTTCCAGGCTCGTCGAGAGTTGATTCACAGCATCGAGATTATCAAAGAAGAGTACACAGGGTGATAACTTTCTTGCTTGTCTAAAAATATGTGCAATTATTTCTCGCCCTCGTAGGGAAGCGACATCATTCTCGAGCAGTTCATCTTCATCAATTGGAAGATCAAGTTCATCTAAAGATACAACTTCTGAGTCAAGTTCGGTGAACAACTCCACAAGGGTCGAAAGTGAAAAATAGAGAAGAGGTACTACAGCCTCACCAGCAATAGCCTTTACCAGTAATGTTCTATCAGTGCAGGGATGACCAATTATTAATGCCCCATACAAATAAGTTCTCTTCGACTGTTGAAAATTTTGTGGCTTTCTAAGAAAATCGACCACTTCTCGTAATGCATCTTTAGCACTATCCAATCCCTGGATATCTCCAAAAGTAATAAGTGGACGTTCAAACCGTCTGAACACTCTTTTCAGAGAACCGTTTTCGAATTTTGTAATACTTTGCTGTCGCACTCGAGAGTGTATAAGCTGGTCAATATAACTTGTATAGACATTTCCCTTCGCCTCAGTCAACGGTGCAGGCAATACGTCTTGATCTTGGGTTGGTAGCAAAAGAACAAGTAATGGCTGTATGCGCGGATGACGTAAAACACTCAATAGAAGGTGTTTGGGAAAGAGTAATGAAGAGTTCATCTGTGATGCAAATGAAACGGCCCATTCAAAGCACACGAGGGATTCACTGGAAAAAAGAAGATCATTTGTCGTGCCTGGATCATTGAGATCACCAAATGTCTCTCTCGCATGTTCCTGGATTTTTTGTCTATCTAGTCCCAACTCTTTCAGCACTGTAGTAACTTCAACATCATCCTGTTGTATCACTCCAAGGAAAATATGCTCTGGATATACTTGCGGTGCATCCATTTTGATAGCTTCATGTTGAGCTAGACCAATTACAGATCGTGTTGATGATGCCAATAGCTCAGAATCGAATATCTGATTATAAATCTCTTTTGCCGTAGTATCCAATGTAAGCTCCTCGGATAATGATCTGCCTTACTTATTCCATATGTACTTTTCACTCCATGGTTAGAATTCTACGCCATCATTGAATATATTCAAAACAGAACCATGAAAAACCTGCGAGAAAATAAACGTGATATAATAAGTTAGCCATTGGAAAGAATATTCTACTAATCAACTAAGGAATCTCATAAGAATGCCAGAATTTAAGGTAGAAGCGCCATTTCAGCCCACCGGAGATCAGCCCGATGCTATTGATAAGCTCGTTGATGGCATAAACAAGGGCCATAAATATCAAACATTGCTAGGTGTGACAGGTAGTGGTAAAACATTTACTGTCGCTAAGATCGTAGAACAAGTACAGAAACCAACGCTGGTGCTTGCTCCAAACAAAACTCTGGCTGCCCAGCTTTATAGCGAATATAAAGAGTTCTTTCCAAACAATGCCGTCGAGTACTTCGTGTCTTATTATGACTATTATCAACCTGAGGCATACATTCCACGCACAGATACCTATGTCGAAAAAGAAAGCATGCTCAATGAAGAAATAGAGAAACTGCGTCTCTCAGCAACTCGTAGTTTGTTCGAACGGCGTGATGTTCTCATCGTAGCATCAGTATCTTGCATATATGGTCTGGGAAGTCCAGAAGAATATGGGGAAGTAGTCCTCACATTGAAAGTAGGAGAAGAACGACGGAGAGATAGAATCTTGCGTCATCTTACGGAAATTCAGTATGAGCGCAACGACACAAACTTCATACGCGGGCGTTTCCGCGTTCGCGGTGATGTGCTAGAGTTGTTTCCCGCTTACGAGGATGTAGCCGTACGCATTGAGTTTTTCGGCGACGAGATCGAGCGCATGACCGAGATCGATCCACTTACAGGAGAAGTGCTAGGGAAACGACTTCGTCTTGACATCTACCCAGCCAAACATTGGGTTACAACTCAACAGCGTCTGAATCATGCCATCGAGCTAATAGAAGACGAACTGCAAGCACGTTTGCAGGTATTGGAAGATGAGGGAAAACTACTTGAAGCTGCACGTTTGAAACAGCGAACGAATTTTGACATCGAAATGCTGCGTGAAACTGGCTTCTGTTCAGGAGTTGAAAACTATTCCCGACATTTAGCGGGACGCGGTGAAGGAGATCAACCGTGGACCTTGATGGATTATCTTCCGGAGGATTACCTGCTAGTTGTGGATGAATCGCATGTCGCGCTTCCACAGGTCAGAGGAATGTTTGCGGGTGATCGATCGCGCAAGCAAGTGCTTGTCAATTATGGTTTTCGTCTTCCCTCTGCTCTTGATAATCGTCCGCTCACATTTTCAGAGTTCGAACAAGAAATTCACCAGGCGCTGTTTGTTTCGGCTACTCCTGGCCCTTATGAATATGAACATAGTCAGGCTGTCGTCGAGCAAGTTATTCGTCCTACAGGCTTGCTTGATCCACAAATCAGCGTGCGACCCACGAAAGGCCAGATTGATGATCTACTTTCAGAAATCCATAAACGTGTTGATAAGGGGCAGCGTGTTTTAGTCACAACTCTGACCAAGAAGATGGCTGAAGACCTGGCTGATTATATGCAAGAACTAAGTATCAAGGTTCATTATCTCCACTCAGAGATTGATACAATTGAGCGTATAGAGATCCTACGCGATTTACGGTTGGGTGTCTATGATGTTGTTGTTGGCATCAACTTATTGCGTGAAGGACTCGACCTCCCAGAAGTATCACTTGTTGCGATACTCGATGCAGATAAAGAAGGTTTCTTACGATCATCAGGTTCTCTCATCCAGACAATTGGACGTGCGGCACGACATATAGAGGGTAGTGTGATCATGTACGCTGATACGATCACGAAGTCAATGCAACGTGCTATTGATGAGACTAATCGTCGACGTAAGTTGCAAACCTCTTTTAACGAGGCACATAATATTACTCCTCGTGGAATCAAGAAAGATGTGAAGATACTCTCAGAGCGTATTAAGGCTATGAGTGGAGCAAACGTAGAAGCGGCTGATAGCAAATCCATAGCTGTAGCTTTGGCTGGCATTCCAAAAGATGAAGCACTGCGTTTAGTTAAAGACCTGGAATTCCAGATGCGTGAAGCAGCAAAACAGTTGGAATTTGAGAAAGCTGCTCAATTGCGCGATCAGATCATAGAGCTGCGCCGTTCGATGATCGAGTAACAGACGATAAGCATTTGTTCTGAATTTCGATAGCAGTATGAGACGTTTGATGAGTCAGATCGATAGTATAACGAAACGAATCTCACAAGCAAACCATGCAACTTTATCAGGCAGTAACGCTCTGCGTGAAAGCAAGAGATTATGTTGTTATGCCATCTTTCAACCCATAGTGTGCTGTATGATCATTATTCTTTTTACTGCATGCGATAGCAATGCAAATACCCCTAACCACAAGCAATGCCAAACAAACACTTTCAATCAGCAGTGGTAGCACCATCACATACAACAGCAGACCACAAGATGTTCTCATTCGCACATTTTATGGTGGTGGCAAACTTGGCACATTTGAGATGAGCCCTGAAATTAGCATTTATGGTGACGGAACATACATTCTCGGCCCAGGATTGCAAATGCAACAGGGAAAGCTCCAGGCAGCATCACTACAACAATTGCTAAATAAGCTTGTGGACACATACGGTCTACTCAAATTAAACAAGCAACAGTTTTATGACCTTCCAGATCAGAATGCGACAGTGCTCCAATTAATGCTCAACGACAAAACATACACCTATCTCTATGGACCCTTCGGCAATACGCAGGAAAGTGCGCAGGATAGAAGCGAGTATCAACGGTTGGGAAATGCTCTGACTAGCATTACTGAGGCGCTGGTTGGACCTACCCATTCGTATGCGAGCCAACAGATGGTTCTACTTGTTCATCAAACATACTCACCAGATCTCAGTCAATCAATTCCCTCCTGGTCTTTTCAAGATTTCACTTTGTTCCAACTTTCAACCTTTGAATGTGGCTTGATACCACCTGACTTAACTGGCCCAAATGCAGATACAGGTTGTCTAACCTATACAGTGCCCCACACAGCATTGTTGCTGAATGCTCAGCAACTTCAACAATTGAAATTATTGCTCCACGGACAGGACCAAGCCGTTTTTCTTGAAAAGGGATCATATTACAGTGTTACTTTAAGGTCTTTACTCCCCGATGAAATGGCACAAAAGTCCCTTGCTATGTTTGGGAGTCAAGAACTGAATTACACTGGCGTAACAATCACTGAAGGGCCTGTTCCTATTCCAACACCTACGCCTTGAACTGATTATCGTCACATTATCACAGTCATATCAAAAGTAATATCGCCACTTCAGGCGCAATGTGGTATACTACTAGCAAGGCGCTAACCACACACATTCCTTCGGACGGATAATCGGAATAATTAGCGCGTCAAAAAACAGGTGCGAGTGAGGAATGCCCGGCGGGAAACACATAATAAATCTTGACAATCCGTCCACCTCGTAAAAAAGTAACCTCCACTAAAGCCAATTTGGAAAGGACACATGACCAGAGATTACAACAATCAACGGCGAGAAGACTCACGTTCGGATTCTCGCGGATCATCCTCAGGCAGGTTTGAAGGGGAGCGGTCTTCACGCCCTGCACGCCCTCGTCTCAATCGCGACATGGTAGATCGCGCATGGGAAAATGGAGCACGCCAAAATCATCCAGATTATCGCACACGTAGCGACAGTAAAACTCCTTTGAACCGCGATAATAGGCGACCAGCTCAACAAACCAACCGGCACTCCGCTCAAACTAGTAGCAATGGCCGCAAGCCTTATGCAAATCAACAAGATAATTATCGACCCGGTGAGCATTCATCTCGAAGTAACAATGGGCCTCGGCCTCGCACATTCGAATCTAGCATGCGCACATTTGATGATCAACAATACGACCAGTACCAACGCCGTGGCTACTCGAAGCAACCCTACCAGGATGACTATCGCCAAGGAACTGGTGGCAATACTCAGCGTCCTCATTCACGCTCACAGTATCAAGGGCGAGATCAATACAGAGGAACACAACGGCGCGAATTTGATCGCAACACATCGTCTCCACGCAGTTATGATCGTGATCAGCAGCGCCCTCCTCGCGACTATGACCGTGATACGAGACCTACTCGTAATTATGATCGTGATCAGCAGCGCCCTCCTCGCAATACGTCAGGGTCAAATGTAAAGAATCCGCGCTGGCAAAGCCGTCCTGAGAAGCGACATGACACGTATTCAAGTAGGTCTCAAGAAAATCCTCGCTTCGAGGCAGAACATGAGTTATTCGAAGGTGACTACGAGCATTTTGACAGAAGTAGCTCTAATTCGACCTCATACACAAGCTTCGCAAATACCAGAGGAACGCAATGTCACCCACATGCCCGATGGCCGAGTTCTGAAAGGCACACTTGACGAACAGCACAAAAAAGCAGAGTTCTGGACTGAAATTGCACAAGAGTCAGATGAGTTGGTTAAGCAGGTCGAATCGGAAGCAACTTCAAGAGACGCTTCAGACCTTCCAACTGGTACTTCTACAAGACAAAGAACAAACTCTCGCACTCGCCAAGCCAGCGAGTCGAAGCATGAAAGAAAAACTACCAAAGCCAAGGGGAGAAAAAGCACACCCAAGCAGCGTTCAACGGGTCCTAAGCCGTCTCAACGCGGCTTTAAGTGGCCAACCCCCGAGGAATAGCCAGGCTTGAGAACTCGCTATGCATATCACAACAGTACTAGGGAATATTGCCCCAGAAGAGCTTGGAATCACGTTAGGTCATGAGCATTTACTCATCGACCTGCGTGGTTTGTGGGACGACCCTCCCAATGAACGAGCGTACCTTATCGACCAGAAACCGACCCTGGAAAACCTCGGTGAGTTGATGCGCAATCCTTATGATTTAAAGCCTAATCTACTCATCGATGATCCTGAATTGAGCATACGCGAACTCATGTTTTATAAGAAGGCAGGTGGGCAAGGCATTATCGATATGACCACAATTGGCATCAAACCTGATCCACAAGGTCTATTCGAGATATCACAGCGTACAGGTCTCCATGTCATTGCAGGTTGTGGATACTACCGCCAACAACTTGTACCAGATTCGTTTCACGACCGTAGCACAGAGGAGATCACAGATGACCTTCTTCGTTGGCTAACTGAGGGAATGTACGATACCACAATTCATGCGGGTTTGATGGGAGAACTGGGAACGAGTTCTCCCATTTATCCATTTGAGGAACGTCAATTACGCGCTGCTGCATGCGTGCAACGTCAAACGGGTGCAAGTATCAATGTGCATCCACTTGTATGGGGGCATGAACATCTGCACATTCTGGATATTTTAGAAGAAGCGGGGGCTGATCTTACTCGAGTTGCAATCAGCCACTGTGATGAATTGATCGAACCAGCATGGCACGCAAAAATTGCAGAGCGCGGAGCAGTGCTCTCGTTCGACACATTTGGCTCCGAAACATATTTTGATCGTAGTTTCGAACATGAGCCTCGAGATACCGATCGTATTGAATGTGTTTTGAGGTTACTGGAAAAAGGATATGGCTCTCAAATAACGCTAGCACACGATATATGTACTCTCATACAGTTTCGTCAGTATGGAGGCTGGGGTTGGGACCACCTGCTCAGTAATATTGTACCCCTTTTACGTCATGCAGGAGTTTCTCAGCAAGAACTGGATGTGATGTTCATTGAAACACCCAGACGCCTCTTAACATTCTCGGAGTAATAGATTTTCATGTTGTATCCAAGCTACCTCAATCTCTTTGAGACAGGTGAATTGGCAGCACGAGCTGCCACTGCCTGGGGGACTTTACGCAGTTGCACAATCTGTCCACAGAATTGTCGTTGTAACCGCCTTGCCGGTAAAACTGGAGTTTGCAGGTCTGGTTCAGAGGCTATTGTAGCCTCGTGGAACATCCATCGCCGAGAGGAGCCGCCTATCAGCGGCACACAGGGGGCCGGCACAATCTTCTTTGGCTATTGTCAGGCTCGATGCACCTATTGTCAGAATTTCTCTTTGAGTCAGGGAGGTTTGGGACACCGTGTTGGTCCCGAACGTCTGGCAGATATGATGCTTTACTTACAAAAAAAACGCTGCCATAATCTGGACCTTGTAACACCAACTCACTTTGTTCCACAAATACTTGCAGCTCTTGTCGTTGCATGCGGCAAAGGTCTACGCCTGCCTCTCGTTTACAATTGCGCTGGTTATGAGAACATGGAAACTCTCGCATTATTGGATGGAGTTGTCGACATCTATCTTCCGGACGCTAAATACTCAGACAACAAAAATGCCCTACGAACTTCCAAAATGCCTCATTATGTTGAAGCCAATCAAGCCACTCTACGTGAGATGCATCGGCAAGTCGGTCCACTACAACTAGACGATGAAGGAATAGCTAAACGTGGGCTTCTTATTCGTCATCTTGTAATGCCAGAGGACATTTCAGGGACCCGCGAAGTTCTTAGTTGGATAGCCGAAGAATTGGGTCCTGATACTCCAGTAAGTCTAATGGATCAGTATTTCCCAGCCTGGAAAGCAGTGAATGATCCGATTCTAAATAGACGATTAAGTTGGAGTGAATATCGTTCTGCGCTTGATGCTCTGGAAGAATTCAATTTCTCTGCTGGGTATGTACAAGAAGACCTGATGGAGCTAGACACGACGTTAGTAGTGTAATCACCTATTCGCATCCCCTCCCATCTCCTGGTTGAGACGTGCTATAATCTTACACAGCAATAATAATACACTGAACCGGCAAAGTTTTTTAGAGGCGGTTTACGCAATGAGCAGACCGCTTCTTATTTTAGCCATATGCAAAAGATGCCCGAAATGGAGAGTCCCTCATGAATGATACGGCCACTTTGAGCCAGCTACTTGCCAGTATCCAACCTGACCTTGATCTTGTGGATGTCACTTTTCAGGAACGAGCTACCTCCGGACTCGACATCCTCAATTCCGCATCTATGCACGCGCTTGGATCACCTGGCAAACGTCTTAGGACTGCGCTCACACTGCTTTCAGGCAAACTGAACATATATCGCTTTGACAAATTGCTTCCACTAAGTGTGGCTTTCGAGATGGTTCATCTCGCAACACTTATTCATGACGATATTGTTGATAACGCGCTTACCCGCCGTGGTAATCCTACTGTTAATGCTCTATGGGGTAACAACATAGCTATTTTGCTGGGAGATTACTACTTTGCCAAAACAGCTGGATTGATAGCAGATATCAATGAAAATCGCATTGACCACCTCTTTTCGGATACGGTAGCTACCGTTTGTGAAGGCACAATTATGGAGATGATGACTGCGGGACGTATCGATCTCACTGTGAAGAGTTACTATGAAAAGACCAGCCACAAGACAGCATGTTTGATTGCAGCTTGCTGCAAAGGCGGCGCCATACTTAGTGACGCTTCAGATCAAAGTATTGAGCATCTACATAAATACGGCATGAATTTTGGAATCGCTTTTCAAATTATCGACGATGTCCTGGATTACACTGAAAATCAGGAAACCATTGGAAAACCAGCAGGCAATGATCTACGGCAGGGTATGGTAACATTGCCTTTGATTTACGCTTTGCAGGAGCAACCCAGGAACGGTCATTATCAAGAGGTACACAACTTACTCAATGGAGCATCTCATAGCGAAGAAGACATACGTGCCATAGTTAACTGGGTTGTCACCGGCACAGGTGTGCAGCGTTCACTTGCTGACGCTATTATCTATGCTAATAAAGCTCGAGAATCTTTGGCACACTTCTCCCAATCGAAAGATCTCCAAATTCTCAATGAGTTAATCGACTTCGTGGTTATGCGCAAGCACTAGGTTGTCATCTGGCTTATGACAACAATTACAACCAGAACCACCAAAATTAGACCCAACAATACGGCTGCATTCAAAGTATCATTTCCTGCTTTTAAAGGGGGTAATTCTTCCGGTTTGGGAAGTAATAATACCTGCTCTTCCAAATCATCGTTGGTATTTAATAAGAATGGTAAAGCTTGAGCAACTTGATCGGTGGTCTGCTGCGTTGGTACATAAGTTTGTTGCCCATTTTTGACGACCAAATTTGGATCTCTATTCTGGAATGCAGGATGACTATCTTTGCCTGATACAAGTGTCCCGCTGACTGAACGCATGGCTAGTAAATCCTGACGAAGCTCAGAGGGACGTTGATAGCGTTGATTAGGAACAGTGCGTAATCCCTTTGATAGAATAGCATCAAAAGTAGGCGAAACGTTAGGATTGATCCGCTGTGCTTGAGGAATGCTTCCATTTACTCCAACTGGAGCGCTACCTGTCACTGCTTGATACGCTGTAGCAATCAATGAATACAGATCTGTCCGTACATCTACAACCCCTCTAACGAACTCCGGTGCAGCATAGGCTGAAAGACGAGAACGTTCCATACCGGCAACATATTGTATACCACCGCCAGCAAGTACAATTGAGAAGTTAGTCAGGATATATTGTGAGTTGTTCCGACTCAGCACGATGTGTTCTGGTCGAATTAAACCATGCACCAACTGGGGAGATTGTTGTGATAATAATTCCAACACATCGGTGAGTTGTAGGCAACACTCTATTACTTCTTGCTCAGGCAAGGGGCGCCCACTATAGCGCATACGCCCCATTAACGTTTCACCTTCAACAGGCTCAAAAACAAAGAAACTTCGACCCTGATCGCTAAATGCATCCCAGAGGCCGGGAATATGAGGATGCCTACCCACCGTGGCCAATGCCATTGTAGCTGTACGTAGAAGCGTTTGCGTCATTACCGAAGAATTTTCTGGTAACACAACCTCTGTCATCATCACTTGTGATCCTGCCCGGTGAGCATCTTTGCCAATCCAAACAGCTTCAAAAACCCCTGATAACCAGTCTTGCCTCTCTTGCAATTCTAGTAGCCGATAACGACCACCACGCAAAAGAACGCCAGGCAGAAGTGGCCGTGTATTAGAAACTTGCTGAAATGAACTCGCAGGACGAGGCATCTGTTGATTCGACATATTTCTATTTGTAGATTCCAACGAATATTGGCGAACGGGCATTTGTGACTGAACTGGTGCTTGTAAAGGGCGCATATCCTGTTGAACATAACCAGAAGATCGATTTACCTGATAGTTTGGAGAAGAACCCTGAGCCTGCGAGTTATTCGTGTATGATAAAGAATCTGTACTGCTCACTCCTGATTGAGGAGCAGATTGAGGTATTCCTTTCAATACATTCTTCTCAAAAGTGGGTTTAGGAAAAGTCCTATCAATTGGAGACGACGAGTTTGGAAACCCATTATTGTATGAGTTTTGGGCAGGAGGAGGAGTTATTGGTCGATTAGAAATCGGGAAACCTGGTTGCATTGGAGCCGATAACCCACCTGACTGTTGCTTCACAGATGTCATTCCATTCGACTGCTGCTTTGCCAGGTTAGATAAACCTCCCGACATTTGATTGCTCCTCTGAGGCGCATTTGATTGATTTGGAAAAGATCCTGACTGACCAGTCGTGCGTACTACAAATCCGCAACGAGTGCAAGCCCCTTTTGTTGCGTCCCACTCATTACCACAACGCGGACATATCATAATGTACCTCTCTCTGTGCCCCATTTAACAGCACTAACTTTTCGTAGTATAGACTTGCCCTGCAAAAGCGGGGAGACAGCATCCCCACAACTTCTCTTTTTACTTCCTGCAACATTTTCACCGGATAACTCAATAAGGCCAGCATAGAAACTAATTCGGAGGTGACAATTGACCTCGGAATCATGAATGAATAAACCAGGAGCATGTTCTCGCAACTAGTATAGTAGAGTAGAACATGTTCTACTGTCAATACTAAATACCCATTATTACTAGTTGATTACGGCCCTATCTCCTAAGATTGCGACCTATAGGCGCTAACTTCCCCAAAAATTCCTCTAAAGCTTTTGCAAGCTCAAAGAGTTGTGTTGCCTCAACTACTGACACCTCATGATTCGCATGTGCAACTTGATAGAGCAGTTGAACAGCAGGATGCTTCGTAGCTGTGCTTGTTTCACTTGCAACTGAACCCAGCAATGAGGCGCGCATTGCATCAACACTAGCATTTACTTCATCAAGGTTTCCAATATCTATGAAGCTAGCAGGTTTAGGTTGATTTTTTCCTTGTCCACCGCCTCGGCTTGTTTCCCATTGACGGCGAGCATGTTTTCCGGCAGCGCAATAACAAAATTCAGGATGCTCCGAATCTGAATTCTGTAACCCCGTATCATCACAAATAGGGCAGATAGGCATTAGTGGCCTCCTCGCTCACGTTCTGAAATTGTTCTGAATGTACCTGCACTATACCATATCACTCATTATTCATGATACCTGATATTCCGAAGATGAGTAATCCGAAAACGAATCTCAAACGTTTTCCTAAAAGGAACTAATATTTGCCATGATTTTCATTTTCGTTCTTAAAAGTAGAACAATTTCGTGTAATATAAGGTAAGACTGTATGGACATTATTTCGGAAGGAGGAGGGCATATTCCCGTCAGGGAAATGCCATGAATTTATATGGCAAACCTCAAGAATCACGTTAACTCAGATGCACCTCTATCTGTGAGGAATTTAATCGTAAGTCGGTTTTCGCGCCACCCTGAACGGTATTTTGAGATATTCAGCGTCCTGCGAAAATATGAATTGCATCATATTGCAGCCCAATTTATGAACCATCAACATGGTGATGATGATTTCTCGATTGAAGAACTTCACGACGAAGAGGAAGATCATGCTGCGGGATTGGCCAGTGCGCTTGAAGAATTGGGACCTTGCTTTATTAAGTTAGGTCAATTATTGAGTACCAGACCTGACCTGTTGCCACCTGACTACATCGAAGCTCTTTCTCGCCTTCAAAACACTGTTTCACCCGTTCCAGGGGACAAGATAACCACTATCATCGAAAATGAACTGGGTGCGCCGATTTCAGAATTATTCGCATCATTCGACTGCGAACCTCTAGCCGCTGCATCTATGGCTCAGGTTCATCGTGCTATTCTGCCTGATGGAAATGAAGTAGCTGTCAAAGTACAACGTCCAGGGGCTCGCCAGAGAATCGAAATCGACATTGAAATCCTACACGAAGTAGCACAGTTTGCTAGCAGATTTACCCCATATGGGAAACGCTATGGCTTCCTACAAATTGTCCGCGAATTGGAACGTAGCCTAAGTCAGGAACTCGATTTTCGACAGGAGGCTGAAAGCACCCGTCTGATAGGGAAACAAATTTCAGAATTCCAACTCCTCACAACACCTACTGTTTATAGTGAATATACTACTCGGCGTGTACTTACCCTCAGCTTTGTTCATGGTAGACAACTCGCTGAAGTAAGCCGCGAAGAGCTTGATATACTGGATTCTCGTTCCATTGCTAAAGAATTACTATCTGCCTATCTCAAACAAATGGTCATAGATGGTGTCTTCCACTGCGATCCCCATCCAGGCAATATCTTCCTTGCTGATGACGGTCGGCTTGCGCTAATGGATTTTGGTATGGTTGGACGATTCGATGCTGATCAGAAAGACAAGATCATACTTCTTCTATTGGCTTTCTCTGAGCGTCTTGGTGAACGTGTGGCCGACACATATCTTGACATGATTGAAATCCCCAAAGATGTTGACCGTAGGGCCTTCACACAAGATGTTTCTGCACTTGTTAGCCGTTACCACGATATGAGTGGTGGACGCATGGCTATAGGAACAGCTTTGCTCGATTTGACGAAGCTGGCACAATCTCATAGCACTCCAGTACCCACTTCAATGACGCTGCTTGGTAAGGCTATGCTCAACCTTGACGGCACCATTAGAGTGTTGTCTCCTGAACTCGATCCTGTACAATTGATCCGTGACTATATGTTGAAGGTCATGGAAAAACGCGTCCTTGGACAGATATCACCGGGCCGTATGTTTGCCTGGGTAATTGATATGAAACGTCTCTTTGAGAACACCCCCCGTCGTACAGAGATGATCATCGATAAATTGGCAAATGATCAGCTCACTCTGCGGTTGGAGGTTGATCACCTCGATGAGGCGGTCAAAAGTATAAATCGAGCTGCAAACCGCTTGTCGCTTAGCATCATCGTGGCATCGATGATCATTGGTGGCAAGCTTGTAGTTGATACTCTGGGTAAACCTGAGAAGCGTTCAAGTAAAAAGCGTCCCCGTTAACGCTATCAAGAAAGGCTCTGCTGCCCATTTAAATAATCCTTGAGCATATCTTCACAATCAAAAGCCATTTGCCCAAAAACTTCTTCCGGTGAACGCCAGCATGATTCACCTTCACCAGAGCCATGCTGCGTTCCACCAATAATAATGCCTTTATATGTGATTGCAATAGCTCTAAAACGTGGATCTCTTTTAATCGATGAATAAACTCCAACAAGACCGGTAAGCTTGATTTCAAATCCGGTCTCTTCGCGCACTTCACGCAAAACGCACTTCTCCAATGTCTCCTTGTGACGAACAATGCCTCCAGGCACTGTGTAACCTAAACCATCAGATCGATCAATGAGCAAAATCTTGCCATCTTGCTCAATAATCGCGCCTGCACCGAGTAGTGGAGAGATTTGTCCTAATGTAAAAAGAACAATCACCTGGTAAGCCAATCCCGCCAACCAACCTTTAATCTTCTCTTTCATTGCCGGGCAAAACTCCTTCGCACTCAAAAAATAAGATACAGTGGTATGTTTGCTAGTATAAGCGTACCTGATATTTTTAGCAAGGTAGCAAACATAGTCACAACATAGTAAATCTAGTCTGTGCTCTTTATGCTTGCAAACCGCTCCAAAAGCCAGATATACTGGTATAGTATTTTGAACACTCGGTATTCAAGCCTTTTCGAAACAGGAGCAATTCATGTATAGCCTGTTGGCAATAGATCTCGATGGAACACTTCTCGCCCCACTTCCATATAAGCATATAACTTCACGAACATATAAAGCGCTGTGCCGGGCAGTCGACGCGGGTATGGTTATCGTCATTGCAACCGGTCAGACTTTATCAGTACTACAAAATGTCTGTGCCGACTTACCTCTCAGTGCACCCCAGATCATCGAAAATGGTGCTATTATCGCAGATATTCATAGTAGCGCCATTATACACGAACGTCTCATTCCGCCTGATCTCATATTACCTGCTCTGGCCGAGCTGCGTACACTTGGCCTATACCGTGCTTATCACACGTTACACCGTGTCTATGTCGACAAAGATACACCCCGTGCTCGTGAGTGGTATCGACCCCCAGTCTCACCCGTCATAGAAATTGAAGATGTTGCCAGTCTTTACCCACTATCATGTATTAAGGTAGCGGGCATAGGCGAAGAAAGTACCTTGCGCGAAAAGCGCCGCGATCTTGAAGGTATCTTTGATGGAAAACTCTACGTAGCGCAATCGTCATTTGACATTATAGAACTATTGCACCCTGACGTATCCAAAGGCAACGCGCTCAGAGTTATTGCAAAGGACCTGCATATCAAACCCGAAGAAATAGTTGCCTTTGGTGATAACCACAATGATATTGGTATGCTACAGCTAGCGGGACTAGGTGTAGCAATGGGTAATGCACACGACGAAGTAAAGATGGCAGCCGATTATGTCACACTCAGCAACGCTGAGGATGGCGTTGCTATTGTTATTGAAGACCTGGTTTTGCCAACACTTAGATAATCTTTAGCTCTTTTCCAACATGCTCAAAGATACCTAAAGCCGTGGAAAGTTCTTCGTTGGTATGAATGGCAGATACAATCGTTCGAACGCGACACTTATCCACGGGAACAGTGGGAAAAACAATTCCTTGCGCGAAAACACCCTCCTCAAAGAGACGCTTGCTAAAACGCATCGCGAGAGCACCTTCACCCACTATTACCGGCGTAATTGGTGTCTCGCTATTACCAGTATTGAATCCAAGTTGCTGCAAACCACGCTTAAAGAAGGCTGTATTCTCCCAGAGACGTTCAACTAGACTGTTATCTTCTTCTAAAACCTCTAAGGCTGCAATGCTAGTGGCTACAACGGATGGTGGATGCGATGTACTGAAAAGCACTGGCCGAGCACGTTGTAATAAAAAGTCCCGCATGTCCTGGCTGCATGCAACATACCCACCTAAGGCGCCAATACCCTTGGAAAGCGTTCCAATTTGCAAGGCTACACGGCCATCCAACTCAAAATGGTTGACACTGCCTCGTCCATTTTTGCCAAGCACACCACTTGAATGAGCATCATCTACCATCACAAATGCACCAAATTCTTCGGCAAGATTGACAATCTCAGGCAGTGGAGCGATATCGCCATCCATGCTAAAGACTCCATCAGTAACAACCATTACCTTGTTAGCCCCTCTGGACTCTTCAAGCACACGACGCAAGCCACCCATATCTTTATGGGGATAAATTTTGCGCGGGGATTTGCACAGGCGAATACCATCAATTATGCTGGCATGATTGAGTTCATCGCTGATGATCATATCGTCTTCCTGCATGATAGCTGAGATAACGCCAAGATTTGTTGCATATCCCGATTGTAGAGTTAGTGAAGCTTCAGTATGCTTGAAACGCGCCAGCTTCTCTTCCAGTTCATTGTGCAGTGTCATCGTACCCGCGATAGTGCGAACCGAGCCTGATCCTACACCATATTTCTCAATGGCTTTGATTGCAGCCTCTCGCAAACGCGGATGTACGGTTAATCCCAGGTAATTGTTAGAGGAGAGAGTGATAACTTCATGACCATCAATAGTTACAGTGGCCTTTTGTTCCGTTTCCAACACACGAGGTTTGTTGAAGATACCCTGTGACCGTAGGCCATCTAACTCACTTTTGAGATATGCTTGTAGTTTGTCCATGCATTACTCCTTGGCTGTATCCAATAATCTCTAATGTTAAAATGTCAGCACAATTTTACCGCAATCGCCAGATTTCATGATCTCCATCGCTACATGAATCTGTTCAAACGGAAACGTATGTGTAATCACCTGTTTTAAATCCAGCTGACCAGACTCAAGGATTCTACGTGTTCGATACCATGTATCGAAAATGAGCCTACCTGAGATCCCCAGAACATTTGCACCTTTAAAGATGATATCGTTCGCGAGATCTAGCTCCACCATACTAGAAGGAATCCCAAGAAGTGAGACACGACCACCGTTACGCAATACTTTGAAGCTCTGACGAATTGCAGAGGGATGCCCTGACATTTCAAGTACAACGTCTACGCCTAACCCTCCAGTTACATCGAGAATTTTTTCTATAGGGTCAATCTCGCGAGGATTGATGACGAAATCTGCACCAAGCTCCGTCGCCATCTCAAAACGTTTGTGGTTAGGTTCAATTGCAAAGATGGTAGAAGCTCCCGAAATGCGAGACAATCCAATCGCCCATAAACCAATTGGGCCGCATCCGAATATAGCAACAGTCTTATCAGTTATATCTCCAGCAAACGTTGCATGTACAGCATTACCAAATGGCTCTTGTATTGAGGCAACGCTATGATCGATTTCTTTGCCAGTTTTCCACGCGACACTCTCAGGGATGGCAATATATTGAGCAAATGCCCCATCTCGATCTACACCTAAAATCTGCACATAACGGCAAACATGTGCCTGCCCTGTGCGGCATTGATAACAATTCCCGCATGTAATATGTGTTTCGGCTGTAACAAAATCACCGGGGACAAGTTCTTTCACTTCTCCTCCCACCTCGACAACTTCGCCAGCAAACTCATGACCAAAAATGCGTGGTGTCTTCACACGATTCTGCGCCCAGGCATCCCACTCATAGATATGCAAATCCGTGCCACAAATGGAAGCTGCTTTCACCTCCACTAGCACATCTCGAGAACTAATTTGAGGAATATCAACCAGAGCAATCGTTGCTCCAGGCGCCGCCTCCACTTTGAGGGCCGCCTTCATTTTTCCGTTCATACTATACTACACCTCCACAAACAGCTTTGTTCAATTGAGCGGATACGCTGATAGCCACTATCCTAATTATGCGTCGCGCTCTGTATGATTGCAAGCACCGGAAGCTAAAGTGTATACATAGAGTTAATTCTGGCTCTTTAGATAGTACATATATCGCATTTTAGCCTGGAAACTATTATGAATAAGGTACAATTACTCTGGTTAAACAAAGTCGTTTACGTTTAGCTTCTTGAAGAGATTAGAAATAGATGACACATACAAACCAACCACATCCTGCAATAGGACAAATCATTCCTGCCTTTTCTTTACCTGGCGCAGATGGTATGCCTCATAGCCCATGGGATTACAAACAACGCCAAAACCTCATCTTGCTTTTCCTATGCAGTGCTTCATCAAGAGAAAGTCAGGACTTATTACGCACATTTTCGAAGGCCTATTCAGCGATCCGCGAGGAACGATGTTCAATTCTGGCCATTTCACAAGATAAGGTATTGGATAATTTGCTGACACAGAGCGAATTACATCTTCCTTACCCTATATTAGCTGATCCAAAAGGTGAAGTTTTCTCCCAGTACACCAGGCCTAATTCGATGTTAGACAAATATAATCCATGTATAGCACTCGCTGATCGTTATAACGCACTCTATCAGCATTGGATAGCCGAGCGAGAGGCTGACTTACCTCCAATTGATGAATTATTGGATTCATTACAACACTTGAATAAGCTGTGTACACCTTAGGCGGTACATATAATCGCCTGGAAAGATAGAGCGAATCATACTATGATAGTTGCATTGACATGGATATTCATTCCTGCGTGTATTAGCTTTGGGCTATTATACTTCTTCTCTTTGTCACATCGTAAAGAGGCAAAATATTTCAGTAGAAAATATCCAGGTACATCGGTAACATGGGGAGGCCTGGGTTTGCTTATAATATTCCTAACCGCCTGCAGCGGACTTACACCTTCAAATCAGAATGTAGCACCAACAATTACACCCCTGGCATTGACAGCGACCCCACAAACAACCGCAACATCAAGTACACCAACTACAAGAAGTGCTGATTGGACTACCTATCATGCCAATAACCAGCGTACAGGTTACGTACCAGACACACCTGATCCTCATAGCTTGAGTAAAATCTGGAACACCCAACTTGACGGTTCAGTATATGCCGAACCACTGGTTGTTGACAATCTTGTGATCGTCGCGACAGAAGGAGACTCACTCTACGCACTCAACCCTAATACCGGAAGCATTCAGTGGCATACAAATGTTGGCACACCCGTTCCACAATCTTCACTCCCCTGTGGGGATATCGATCCCTTAGGCATCACAGGTACACCTGTGTATGATCCCGTAACGGGCCTGGTTTTCGCCGTCGCGGAAATAAATGGACCCGCGCACATACTGGTTGGATTGGATGCAAGAACCGGACAAGTCAAAGTTCGTCGTCTTGTTGATACTGATGGTATGGACCCGCGAGCACATCAACAACGTCCAGCTCTCGCCCTTGCAAATGGGATGGTCTATTTTACTTATGGCGGTCTTGATGGCGACTGTTCCGATTATATTGGTCGTGTCGTTGCTTCACGTACAAACGGTCAGGGACCGCTGCTAGTTTTTACTGTCCCAACACCACGCGAAGGAGGAATCTGGGCTACTCCAGGACCAAGTATTGATGCATCGGGAAATCTCTACGTATCGGTTGGTAACGGTGCTATAACCGGCGGCCAATGGGATCACAGCGATTCAGTCCTGAAGCTCTCTCCCACGCTAAAACTGCTAGATGGCTTCGCACCTTCGAGCTGGGGACAAGAAAACGCGAATGACGAGGACCTTGGATCACAAGGGCCGGCACTATTGCCAGGCAATCTCATCTTTTCAGCAGGCAAATCTGGCAATGGTTATATATTGAACGCAAACAATCTCGGAGGTGTAGGAGGCTCTATCGATGAGCAAAGTGTATGTCGCTCATTTGGTGGTACGGCTACAGTCGGATCTATAATCTTTGTTCCCTGTACCAATGGTCTACTCCAGATTTCTGTTGACTCAAGTGGTCATATGCACCAGGGCTGGCAAGCGCCTGGAGATATCGTGGGTTCACCCGTTGTAGGGGGTCACACGGTTTATAGTTTCTCAAATGGTGCCATGCACGCTCTTGATATGAACACTGGACAGCTTATAGCCTCTTTGAATGTTGGAACAGCGAATCGCTTTGTAACTCCAACCATCTACGAAACCAGCTTATTCATTGGTACTGATACTGGCATTACTGCCATCAAAATCTCGTAAAGCTCAACATAGTATCTGACTTCTATGGAAATAGTCAATTGGTCTGTGTACTCTGGATAAAAGGCATGTATAATACCAGGTAAGATCAAATCAAGGACAGTATTTTACATGCGAGCACATCACAGTCGGACAATACTCTGGTTATTTCTACTGGGAGCAATATTTGGCACTGCACTCGACGCTTTTCATGTATATAGTTCTATCGAGCAGTATTCCAGACCCGCTTTTTTGGGAGTAGCCTGGTGGGTTCCACTGCTTTTTGGATTTGCTGTAGTTGCTATAGGGTATTCCCATCCTCGCATTGACCCACTTATCCATAATTTTCGTCGTTCTCGTCGACTGTCAACGAGTATTGGTGAACTTGCCTGGCTCCTACTTGCTTATGTGATTGCTGCAAGCCCCATCAGTTCCCTAGCTAAAACAATTCTGCTCGGTCTCATTTATTTCAACTTCTGGTTGCTTACTGGAAGAGGTTGGCAAAATTTGTTACTGTCGCTTGTGACAGCCATTACGGGTACACTTGTGGAAATGACTCTGGTGGCTGCGGGAGCATTTTCATATCTTCAACCCGATATACTCGGTATTCCTTTCTGGCTCCCATTTATTTATGCCTGTGCTTCACTGGCTGTTGGAGACCTGGGAAGATCTCTTATGTATAGCTCAACAAGAGGAACTTTATGAAAGAACCTGATTACTCATCCTGGGGACTTGATACATTACTTGTGCATAGTAATAGACGCAATAGTGCATCAAACAGCTCTGGGAAACCCACTGTAGACCCTATTTCTACCAGCACTACCTATCTCCATAGTAATCTTGAGATGCTGGATCAGGCATTTAGTGGTATTTCCCCGTCTGGGGAACCAGCATATGTCTATGCTCGACAAGGTAATCCAAATGCTCAAGCTCTAGAAAAAGTTCTAGCACAGGCAGAGAAAGGGGCAGGAGCAGTCGTATTTAGTTCTGGTATGGCTGCTATTCATGCGGCATTCCTTGCATTGGGGCTTACAACTGGATCAAAAATACTCGCTGCACAAGATCTCTATGGTCCAACTATTGGCATGTTACGCACGATTTTTGTTCCTCTTGGGGTTGAGGTTGTGTTGCACGACCTTTGTAGACAAGACGTGAATGAAATCGTGAGAGCAGAACAACCAGATGCTATTTATATAGAAACGCTCTCCAATCCACTGACCAGGGTAATCGACCTTGACGCGATCAGCGCTATCGCAAAAGAAGTAGGGGCGGTTAGTATTGTTGATAGTACCTTCACCACGCCTTATCTGATCAAACCGATTGATCATGGTTTCGACATAGTCATACATAGCGCAACGAAATATCTGGGTGGTCACGGTGACGCTACTGCCGGCGTTGTGATAAGCCCCCATAATAATATCGTTCAGCAATTGCATGGTTACGCAACGATATTAGGCGCGATGCTCAGTCCATTTGACTCATATCTCATAACTCGTGGTCTTAAGACCTTATCCCTACGCATGGAACGACAATGTAACAATGCTTCAGAGATTTCGCAGTTCTTACAAAAGCATAAAGCTGTTGAACGTGTGCATTATCCGGGTTTATCTAGCCATCCACAACACGAACTTGCAAGCCGCCTGCTCATGAATCATCACTATGGAGGCCTACTTGCATTCGAGTTGAAAGAACAAAATCGCGAAGCCGCTTTTCGTTGTATGGATAAGCTACAACTCTGCTTGCCTGCTACTACACTTGGCGACGTGTACTCAGAGGTGAGTTATCCACCAATATCTTCGCATCGCAATTTAACTACTAGTGAGCGCAAAAAAATCGGCATTACAGATGGATGTATACGTCTTTCAGTGGGCATTGAAGATATGAACGATATCCTTCGTGACCTGGATCAAGCCCTATCAGATTAATAATCAATGCTTACGTCCAAAATATCCTCCACGCTTATGAATTGGGGTTGGAGTGTATCTTTCAGGTTCCGCGGCGATGGTCCTCCCCGTGAGAATCGTCTCATGCGCCCATAAAATGTCTTCCCCGGATACATCCGTGCGATTATGTTCCATTGCGCGCAATATGGCTGCAAAAGACACTTCTCGAAAATGGCTTCCTGGCTGCTTAAGAAGCTGCGAAGCGAGTGGAGCATGTTCTTCCTCGCGGAATGCAGAACCAAGGAAATGCTTAAGAAAACGGATCGCTAACTCAACTTCTTCTACGAGACCTAATTCAATAATGGAATCGATACGTCCCGATCGATCGCGTATCCGCGCATCAATCCGCTCGGGTTCATTACTGGTTGCTAACAATAATGTGCCAGCTGGATTATCAGGTGTGCCTATGCCATCAAGAATATCTAGCACGTTTTGCGAATCAGAAGCACTTGAAACGAACATTTCAAAATCTTCGACCAGGATGAGCGCGGGAATCTTACTCTCCGCTGCTAGATGCAACGCATTTATTAGATTCTGCCAGGCATTGGAATTTCGGCTATTGGGTGGGGGGCAGATAAAACATACATATCCACCCTTTTTCGCATGGGAAGCACCTTCCACTTTGAGAAGTGTTGTTTTACCTGTTCCTGCTGAACCAATCAGTAAAACCGTACGAAGCCGGGGTAATTGTAAAGATTCATAGCGATTCAACATCTCTTGACTAAAAATGTGTCGCTGAGTTGCAATATGCTCCAGGGTTTCAACGTTGAGTATTAAATCATCTGCAGTTGCCTTTCTGATAACATCTGCCAACTGATCATCACCACCAATTATTTCAATAAAACCGCGGCGTGTATTTCTCCAGATTTCATCATGCAATTCGTCAAGCATATTCAGAAAAGCTAGCCACTCATCCTGGCACCCAGTAGGAACGGCTGAGATCGTATGTGCTTCATTGCCTTCGTAATCGAAAAAATGGACCGATAGGGCTTTCCAGCCTTTTTTGAAAGTAAAGCAAATCCAGCTACACGGTGCTGCTGGAACAGCGTTGTGATCACCTAATTCGGCCTGATGCAGCATATCAACTCTCAGAAGCATTCCAACTTCTCCGGACGCTGCTATACCTTGAGCATAAGCAGGAGCATCAAGAAATTCCCAGATTTTAAGTTGACCAGCCTGCACCTTTTTTCGCTGCTTGCCATCTGCCACGAGTCGATCAAGCAAAATCGGGTGATGTTCTAATTGGACCCTCTTTTGCATTGGAGAAATAAAAATAAGTGGATTTCCCTCGAATTTCAATTCTTGCCAGAGTTCTTTCAATGCTTGGACAGCAATTTCCCGGCGTTGTGTGGACATAGTCGTGTTTCTCCCCCAAAGAACGATTTTGTTCAGTTTCTGACGGTAGAAGCGACTTTTGCTTTATAGGCTTTGGCTTCGTTGGGCCTTCGAAAAGCCTTTATTGTGTATGCCTGACATACTTCCCTGGTACTACATCTTTGGTTTCGCCACCTTCTGGCGCAGACATCACATTGAGCAAAGTCGCTTTAGGATCAACAACCAGGTCGTTTGTAACAGAACGAACTCCTGGAAAGTTTTCCGCTATTTCACCGGCAGCGGCTTTCTGCTGACCGTTATGAACCGCTCCACTTAATCGCACGACTCCCAGACGTGGGTAGACACCAATTGGTAGTTCGCGTGTTTGCGCATCTTGACCTAACGCTAGAGCCAGATCGGCAGCTAGTGTGTCATCAGCAACCACACGATTCTTAATTTCAGTTAGACCTTCAATGCCCGCTACCTTGTCCAGCATGATATCTGAACGAAGAGCGCTGGAGACATTTCCATCAAGGTAAAGTACATTATCAATCACACGCACGGTGATAGCTTTGAGATCAATATGCAGCGGGGTAAAATCAAATAATGCTGACTCGACCTCCTGTTGAAGAACCCGATCTGGTTTATAGGAGGGAAAGGATCGTAACTTTTCCTCATCAATCGATACTAATATCTGGCCAGACGCAAGAGTTGTGAAATATCTTTCCTTCAGCAGTGTATCCCGCGCTGAAACTAATTCGTGCGCAACAATATATGCTAATTCCCCTGTTGTTGGATCCACTGCTACCAATAGTAATGAACCTTTGGCAGCAGATTCAGTGTTCTCTACAATGCTCCTATTGGTTAGGACCGCTCCATCAGGCTCTTGACTCTGTGCACTAACCACATCTGATCGCTTTATACCGAGAGTTATACCTGCTTCGTCAGTGGAAATGACACAATCAAATGGGAGGAAGACACTTTTTCCGAATAGCCACCCTTGCTTCACATTGATATGGGTCATGTTGAGAGTCGCAGGGTCAAATAGTACTTGTGCTAACACTCCACCATCACCATCGGAACAAAATATCTTGCTGCCGAAATGGAACTTCAGCATTTCGGACATAAGCATAGTTTTATCCATCAATCCAACCTCATACAAAAATTAAAATACAGAGTCTTCGCCTGGAAGCAAGCTATACTCTATTATGCAGTGTAACACGTTGCCAATGTGCATGACAAGCAAGCTAAACCGGCACCTGGTATGATGCGCCATTTGTCGTTCCAAAAATAGTATCTAAGGCACCTGGAGCGTAACGTTCAACAATTTCCTCGCTTATAGCATTAGCGCGGCAGATTTCTCCGAACATGCTTGCACTACTTCTAGGGATTCGTGCTTGCGTTTCAGGATCAAGTTCAATCAGACCAAAGCGCACTCCCCAGCCCTCAGCCCACTCAAAATTGTCGATCAGAGACCAGTAGAAATAACCGCGTACAGGTATACCTTCGTTAATTGCACGATGAACCATCGCGAGATGTTCTAATAGCGCCTTTGGACGCCTATCATCTATAGAATCACTGAATCCATTCTCGGTAATATAGATCGGCTTATTTCCCCTGGAACGCTGGTATACCGATTTCAGCACGCGATATAAACCAGGTGCATAAATTTCACCGAAGTTTATATCTTTCCCTGGATCATTATGAATACTATCTGGACGCACAAAACGCCGACCGAAAAATTCAGCAGGTCTAGTCGGATCAAAACGCACCATTTCGCGCGTATAATAGTTGACTCCATGAAAATCGCGCGCGCCTGGTGCATGTGCTAGAGAAGGAAGTATCAGCTTCAGAGGTGGTAAAAATTGACCTGTTTCCATGGCCTGTAAAGCTTGCCAGTTAAAAAAGGTATCCTGCAAGTTGGCTGAACTTCGATCCAGTGGAGAATGTTCATTGGCCGGATCAAAGAGCCGGTAATGTAAACAACAACCGATTTCTGCCCGTGGTTGTAAATCTCGAATTGCATAAAATGCTTCAACATGAGCTTGTAACAAGTTGCGTAAAACACGCACTGTACGCTTTACATCATGCTCGCCAGGAGGGAAGCTACCCATCAAATAACCTAGGACAGCATAAATGTTTGGCTCATTGATCGTAATCCAAAAATCACACACATCTTGCAACTTCTCAATAACATATTTTACATAACGCACAAAGTACGGAATATTGGTCTCTTCGGCAAACCCACCACGTTCAGAGAACCAGATCGGATCGGTAAAATGATGTAATGTAACGACCGGTTTTAAAAGACGCTTACGCAAATTCGTGAACATTGCCCGGTAACGGTCTATTGCTCCGCTATCCCAATGTCCCTCAGTTGGTTCGACACGACTCCATTCTATACTCAATCGTAATGCGTTGTTCTCCATTTGTTCAGCCAGCATAAAATCATCTTCAGCATTCTCCCACCAGTTACAGGCCTCTCCACACTGTTCGCCAGTCAAGATATGACCTTGTTGTTCCCAACGGTACCACTGATTATTTGTATTACCACCCTCACATTGATAAGATGAAGAAGCTGTACCCCATAAAAATCCATTAGGGAAGCGGAGACTTCGCTGTCTTGCCATTCGATTGAACTCCTCGGTGCCTGTGATATGGAACGAATATATCTATTTTATCACGAAGCAAATAGGTAAAGAGAAATACGTCGGAAGGAGGGACAAAGGAATTATTTCTTCTAGTGCAAATCTCTACTTTCTTCATCAGGAGCACTGATTACTATTTTGAATTGATGTGATAAAATAAAAAATTGAACCTTCATTTGCATCCTTCAGTATTGTAGAAAATAGTAACTCTAAGCCGCTGAACACCAACCAGAAATGCAGCGACAAGCGAAAGGAAACAGCATCCAGAGATGCCTATAGTCTCAGCTGTCTTAATCAACCTATTTCTCGTAGGTGTGGTCGCCTGCCTGGCTCCACTTCTGATCTATATAACTCATGCTTATCTCCTGCCTGCTATCGTTTTGGAAATCGTGGGTGGGATTATCATTGGGCCTCAGGTGCTGAACTGGGTACATGTGGATGTTTTCCTGGGTTTCCTCTCAATCCTGGGACTTTCTTATTTGCTCTTCCTCTCTGGATTGGAAGTAGATTTGCAGCGATTAAGAGGAAAGACCATGATTCTTGTTGGAAGTGCTTTCCTCATTTCACTCGTATTGGCTTTATTTATTGGATTTGGCCTTTCTAGTCTTGAAGGGGTCACTTCACCGCTACTTATTGCAATTATTCTTGTCTCTACCTCGCTCGGTGTCGTGATTCCTATTCTAAAGGATGCCGATCAAAGCTCTACGGACTTCGGACAACTTGTAATTGCAGGCGCGACCCTCGGTGAGTTCGGTTCGATCATCCTGATTTCGCTCCTTTTTTCAAGTGAGATAATCAGCCCGTTAACAAAAGTGATCTTGTTTGGAATTTTTGCTCTCATGATTCTCCTGGTTTCGCTGGCTATTTTCAGTTTACACCGGACATCCTGGTTTATGGAAATGCTACACCGCTTCCAGGATTCGACTTCGCAAATCAATGTCAGAATTGCCCTTACGCTGCTAGTCGGGTTCGTTGGCCTGGCTTACAAATTTGGAGCTGAGGCCATCCTCGGTGCCTTTCTGGCGGGAGTCGCGTTTCGATCCGTTTATAAGGAGACAACAGAAATACGTCCACTCCTTCGAGTCAAACTTGAAGCTATTGGTTTTGGTTTTTTTGTGCCTATCTTTTTTATTACAAGTGGAATTAACTTCAACCTTCATGCCCTATTCGATGACTTTTCGATTTTGGCACTCGTGCCGCTATTCCTTGTTGCTTTACTACTCGTACGGGGTGTGCCGGCTATTCTTTATCGGCGAAGCCTGGATAACCGGCATACTGTTATCGCCGGATTGTTGCAAGCAACCTCGTTGACATTCATTGTGGCAGCTACGCAGATTGGTGTGCAACTTCATTTGATCTCTTCGGCAATAAGCGCAGCCCTCGTTGCTTCTGGCTTACTCTCCGTCATTATCTATCCTCTCATTGCTTTAACACTTTTACGTGGTATCAAAGGAAAAGCAAAACTCGATATAGAAGATCCAGTTCCATATACTGAGACAATGTGACTTTTGCCTTCCATGCAAATAAAAACGAAGTCAACTGAACTTGTAATTCAGTTGACTTCGTTCACATTACCGTAGCATGTATTACTCACGAATGCTTCTAGCTGGCAGAGGACGCACCAGTGGACTCATTACCGGGACATCCTTCTTACCTCGCGGCAAGCGTTGTCGTACTAAGTAATTTGGAGCAACAGCAAGATCACCTTTCTCCAATGTGATATCAGAACCGAACCGATTGAAGAACGAAAGCTCGAAATTCGGCGTCTCACCTAATGCCCCATGCGGGCACACCTCTACGCAATCTCCACAGAAGATACAACGATCAAGCGCAAAGGCATATCGTTTCAATGTGCGCTCAGCCATCATCAACGACCCTGTTGGGCAGACCTGTACACAAGCACCACAAGACACACAATCGGTATCATGCAAGCTAACATTGAACGGTGTAGAGACAATCGTATCAAAGCCCTTACCAAACATACCATAACAGTCAGGGCCAATTACGTCATGACACACACGCACACACTGCGTACAATTTATGCACTTGTTGGGGTCACGCAGAATAAAGCTATGTGACATATCCAGCTCGTAATCGTGATAGTCACTCGGCTCACCATCATGGAAGCGGTTATCAGCCAGGCCATGTTCGATACTATACTTTTGCAGATCACACTGCCCAGCCGCGGGACAAGCGCACTGCAAGCAACGTGCTGATTCACGCTCAGCCTGCTCTTGCAGGTAACCCATCTCAATCAGTTTAAAGTTTCGCTTTCGCTCCTCGTATGGAAGCATCGGCATTTTAACTTTTGGCTCGACTGGTTTGTAAGGCACAATATCAAAGAGATCAGGCTTGCGTTCCTCAAGTTCCAGGCGACGAGCCACATCCTTCATATCTTCGCCACTGAGAAAGGCATTAATCGAACGTGCACCTAACTTACCCTGGGCCACGCATTCGATAATTGTTTTCGCGCCCATCTGCGCATCACCACCAGCAAAAACACCGTAGCGATCCGACATGTAGTTATGTGGATCTGTCTGGATAGTACCCCACTTTGTCCACTTTACGCCTGATTTCTCATCGAGTACTTTTTTATCAACAGCCTGTCCAATGGCGGGAATGACAGTATCGCACTCAATGATAAATTCAGAACCTGGAATAGGGACAGGACGACGACGGCCACTGGCATCCGGCTCACCAAGCTTATTTTTCTGAAATTCAATGCCAGTCACTGTACCGTTTTCGGTCACCACACGAGTTGGGCTGACATAGAGTTGCAGATCTGTACCCTCAGCTTCCCCATCTTCAACTTCCTCAAAGGTAGCGCCCATCTCATTGCGTGAACGACGATACATCGTATGTACTTTCGCTCCCAGGCGGAGTGAGGTACGTGTGCAGTCAAAGGCAGTAAATCCTCCACCGACGACTACAACCTCATTGCCTTCCTTCACAGGTATCGGTTTGCCTTCAACTTTTTCACCCAGGTAGGCAATAGCATTTACCACTCCATCCGCATCTTCACCGGGAATTCTCATCTCGTTACTGGTCCAACATCCGATGCCGAGATACACAGCATCAAAGCCCTGCGCGAACAGGTCATCTATGGTAAAATCCTCCCCAAGTTTGACGTTAAACTGTTGGTCTACACCTAGATCCCAAACATGCTGGATTTCACGATCCATCATATCCTTTTGCAAACGGTATTCAGGGATACCATATCGTAGCATGCCACCTGGCTGAGGCTGCATATCAAAGACTTTACAGTAATGGCCTTTGAGAGCAAGATAGTATGCACAGCTTAGTCCTGCAGGGCCTGCGCCAACAATGGCAACTTTTTTCCCTGTAGACGGATCTTTTGGATATGGATGGGGAGGATCCAGCAAACAGGTCTCTGCTGCATGGCCATGCATACGGCAGATGGCAATTTCTTCTTCGACCAATGCGCGACGGCATGCTTTCTGGCAGGGCGCAGGACAGGTCAGACCTAGAATATATGGGAACGGCAGCACTTCTTTGACCAGGCGTGCGGCCTCTTTCATTGACCCCTTAGCAATCAACTCCAGATAGCCAGGAATATCGATATGCGTCGGACAATCTATTTGACACGGAGGTTGACAATAAGCATTATGGTCAGAAAGCAGCATTTCCAGGTTTGTACGACGAATGTGAAATAATTCATCCGACCTCGTTGTGACCACCATTCCCGGCAGAGCTGGCGTTGTACACGAAGGTAGTGGTTGCTTTACGCCCTCAATATGTACCAGGCACATACGACAGGTAGCTGTTGGTTCCAATTTTTCGTCATTACACATGTTTGGTATATCTGTAATGCCATTGTCAGCCGCAACACTCAGGAGTGTCTGGTTCTCATAAGCCTGAACAGTTTTGCCATCTATGGTAAGAGTGAAGCCGGGTTGTCCAACTTCATTTCGTACCATCATGGTTTGTGCTTCCTGAACAATTGGATTTAAATTATCTCGGATTGATATTGCCATGTATTTCCTCTTCCGAGTTGTTAATATGTAGAGATAACTTCTACGAAATCTCTATCCTTATGGTAAGACATGTTTTGTGACAAAACGATGCGCACGTATAGGAACACAACTGCCTGTTGGGCATTGCTGGTCTTCAACATGAGTGCGAAAATGCTCGGGCCAATAACGCATGGCAGTCTTGAGTGCATTTGGAGCCTGGATACCGAAGCCACACAATGACCCGTTCGGTATGTATGTAGCGAATTCATCCAGCATATCTAAGTCGGACGTGGTTCCAAGATCGCTTATGATGCCTTCAATAATTCCAGTGACTCGTTTCAGACCAACACGGCATGGAACACATTTACCGCACGATTCTTTACTGAGATATCGGCTCCGTTCCAGCGCCCATGCTACCATACACGTATTGGCTGGCAGCAACTCTATGACGCCCGACCCAACAATTGCCCCAGCCTCTTCCAAAGGATCGTAGTCGAATGGAATATCGAGTAGGGAAGTTGGTAACGCCCCACCTTCAGCTCCACCAACAACGAAAGCACGTAGATCTCCTTCTGGACGACTGTATCCTGCATGCCGCAGAATCTCACGCATAGTAGCGCCAAAGGGAACTTCTACTACTTTCGGCTCGCTATCTGGCACAGAATCATAAACTGTCAAAACTTTCGTCCCACCTGTAGAAGCAGTGCCAACACTCGTAAATGCAGTCGCTCCATCACGTAAAATAATCGGCACATTTGCCAGCGTCTCAATAGAGTTGACAGCTGTAGGTTTGTCCCACAGACCATATTGAGCGGGATAAGGAGGGCGTTGTTCTGGCATTCCACGACGACCCTTAATCACAGCAAACTGAACAGTTTCTTCTCCACCCATGAAACCCAGATCCACTCCCATTATATTGATCATACAACTGAAATCAGCTCCCAAAATATCTCGTCCAACAAGGTTGGCATCTAATGCTTGTTGCAAAGCCTGCTTCACTGTAGCAATCCCTTCGAGATAAAGACTGCGAGTGAAGAGATACGCCTCCGATGCTCCAACAGCATAAGCAGCTAACAAAATACCCTCGATGACCTGGTGGGGATTGCGCTCCAACATAGAGCGCGCTGCCCAGGAACGCGGATCTGCATCGTAAGCGTTGCAAATAACATATTTGACGGGGTCATCCTGACGGCGCGCAATTCGCCATTTCTCTGCTGTTAGACGACCAGCTCCACCGCGCCCTCGTAATCGGGCATCGAGTACCTGTTGTATGACCTGATCGGAAGTCTGCTCGCGAACGACCCTTTCTAAAGCAGAATAACCACCAAGACGACGATAAGAATCGAGTGAGCGAATATCTTGCTCCCCTCGTCTGCGTATCACACGATAAGTAGAATCAAATTCAGGCATTCGGTTGCCTCACATGATTAATATTCCCGTACACACCACGTGTTGCGGGTGATAAGCCACGTTCAGGTTGATCGTCGCGTTTGATGCCTTTTACGGCAGGCGCCGGTTTGAATTTTGGACTCAAAGTAGCAATTCCAAATATATCGCTCAAGTCAACTCCTCGCACTTGCACGATTTGCTTGGCAGCCTGCAATGGCATATAGCCAAACATATCCATAATTGCATCCAGAAGAGTTGGAAGGGCGCTTGCTTCTTCTGACCACGACTCTAACAATTCATCGACTCTGCCTAGATCAATCTCTGGTTCTAGATAGTCCTTGACAGGCATCGCTACACACGGCGCAATAGGTTTGTTAGGATACTCAACCGCATATTCTGAAACCCTTTGAGTATAAAACCCTCCCTTAGAAGCACCAGAAGCAGTGGGAATTTTACGCGAAGTAAACTTACTTGCCTCATCGCGAACATAAGATTCAAACCATGGACGCTGCTTCCATTGGTGCATCGGTTCGAACTCAATCGTAATAGCGCGTGGTGGACAGGCCTTCTCACAAAGTAAGCATGCTTCACATTTTAAGTTGTAATCAGTTTTGAGGCCTTCTTCTGCGATTAACTGTATCAGTCCACGACTTCGAGGTGGGAGTTTCGGTTTCTCATAGGGATAGAACCGGGTAACTTTAGGTCGGAAAAGATGACTGAATGTCAGGCTCATTCCTTCAAGTATTCCACGCATACACTAGACCTCTATTTCCTTCTCGCCTTGTAATTTTAAGCCTTGCTTGGCTATTTTCTCGCGCAGTTTGAGTATACCCTCAATCAATGCCTCTGGTCGAGGGGGGCAACCAGGGACATACACATCCACAGGAACTATAGTATCCACACCCTGTACAGTGTAGTAACTATCATAAAATTCGCCGCCTGAATTCGCGCATTGGCCCATGCTCAGTACCCATTTCGGCTCTGGCATTTGCTCCCAGAGAAGCCGCAGGCGTGGACCCATTTTAACCGAAACAGTTCCTGCTACGATCATTAAATCTGCCTGCCGGGGGCTAGAACGAAAAACTTCGGAACCAAAACGAGAGAGATCATAATGGGCCTGTGCACTTGCCATCATCTCGATAGCACAGCAGGCTAGTCCATATCCCAGCGGCCAGACTGATTTAGAACGAGCCCAATTCTGGGCCCATTGCAACATGTCTAAAAAACTTGTGAGTTGAACCGGAAGTTCCTGATCTCCTGGGATATACTCATAGGGGCCCTTTGCCATAGCAATTGGCACGGGCTTGCGCCTTGTCACTTTCTCTGGCGCATTCCCATTTCCTTTATTATCAGCGCTCATAGGGTAAAACTCCAGTGCAAAGATTTAGCACCACCTAATGCTTGATTAGTATAATAGCAGAGTTGAAAAATAGTAAGGAGGACGATTTCTTCATCTCCCAGCTTTTTCTAAATTATAGCACGTTTTACCTACTCGTGCTATACACCCAAAATGGGATTTCATAGGCGTTTGACAGTTCATAAAGCTATCATATACAATCCAGGCAAAGTTCTGGTTCTGGTGAGGAGACAACCAAAATGGGAAACTATTCTATCGCAGTATTAGCAGGTGACGGCATTGGACCTGAGGTTACTGAACAGGCCGTAAGAGTACTGCAAAATATTGGCAAACGTTTTGGACATACATTTAATCTACAAAACGCTTTGGTCGGTGTTGCAGCCATTGAGGCTGAAGGTGACGCTATTTCTGACGCTACAATGCGACTCTGCCAGCGGAGCGATGCTATTTTATTTGGCGCAGTTGGTGGCATTCCCCGCTTCGAAGGACCCAATTCAAAGATACAGCCTGAGCGAGCGCTCTTTCGCTTACGCAAAGAACTGGCACTATACGCCAACTTGCGTCCGATACACCCACTCAAAGCCCTGCTCAATGCATCAACTATCAAACCTGAAGCTCTACAAAATACTGACTTACTGGTCGTGCGAGAACTCACAGGCGGACTCTACTTTGGCAAGCCAAGTGAAATTCGTGAGACTTCAGAGGGGCTGGAGGCAGTCGATACGCTGCTTTATAGTGAGAAGGAGATCGAACGCATCGTACACACCGCGTTCAAGTTAGCGCAAGGCAGACGTAAAAAGGTTACATCCGTTGATAAAGCCAATGTACTGAGTACATCCCGACTCTGGCGACGGACGGCAGATCAAATTGCTCTGGATTACCCTGATGTATCGCTAGAACACCTTTTAGTAGACACCTGTGCAATGCAATTAATCAGGCACCCCTCCAGCTTCGACGTCATTGTCACTGAGAATATGTTCGGCGACATTCTAACGGATGAGGCTTCAATGTTAGCAGGTTCTATGGGCATGCTGCCCTCTGCAAGTCTTGGAACACGTGAAACAGCACACGGGTTATTTGGTCTTTATGAGCCAATTCATGGTTCAGCACCAGATATCGCAGGTCAATACAAAGCTAATCCCATCGCTGCAATTCTAAGTACTGCTATGATGTTGCGTCACTCATTCAATCTAAAGCAAGAGGCACAAACTATTGAAGCGGCTGTAGAGAAGATCATCGAAGCAGGTTATAGGACTGTAGACTTGCAAGAACCAAGCAAAGAAACTGTGGATACAAAAGAGATGGGCAGGCTAATAGCTGATGTAATAATCGAATAGGATTAACCCATCATTGCCTTAGGGCACGGACCTAAAGTATGCAGTCTGGAAAGTATATGTGCGAGCTGTTTCTCAATTTCAGCTCGCTCTTTACCTTCTAGCCCCTCTGATTTATTCTGATCTTCATTAATCTTTGCTTCTAAAAAAGCTGCTTCACTCTCGTAAGCTATTCGTTGTAGATACCAGCGCGTTGCAGCACGTTCAATTCCCATACACTCTCCCCCTTGGTTTCAACTCTTATTGAACGGTCGCTCCATAGACCAGCGCGTTGAGAAGGTTGATAAGTTCTTCATCCTGATATGGTTTCACAACATAAGCGTTGGCTCCAAGTTGCATAGCTCGCTGCTGGTGCTTTGATGCTGCTCTTGAGGTCAAAATGACTATTGGTAGTGTCCGATATTGTTCTTGGGCGCGCACAGTCGCCATTAACTCGTAGCCATCCATACGTGGCATTTCTATGTCTAGTAGAACTCCCGCTGGGGTTTCATTAGTAATCATCTCAAGAGCTTCAACCCCATCACGCGCAACTTGTACCTCCCATCCATGCTGTTTGAGCATATTTCCCACAACACGACGAACACTGGGACTGTCATCGACAACCAGTATATGTTTTCCTGTACCTTGTGCAGGTGCTTTGACAGCAGGTATCTTTGGTGAAGTCGAACTTGTGTATCCTGGAGAGAACTCAACATTCGTTCTTACATCTGGTATGAACGTCTGAGTAGCAGAACCCTCACGCAGTTCTGGCACTGCCACACTCCCTGGTGAACCGCTTAAGGTGCGCGAACGAGTAGATAACAATTCACTCAATTCAAGCACGAGTACAACTCGACCATTACCCATCACTGTGCCACCAGCTATGCCATGCACCTGCCTCAAGTGCGGACCAAGATTTTTCATCACCACATCCAATTTGCCTTTGATTTCATCAACCACTAGACCCACGCGATGACGATCTGTACGTACAAGCAGTACTGGGGCTTTTTCGTCAAGTTCTCCTACAGGCAATCCCAAAAGCTGGGATAAGAATTTGAGAGGATAGAGATCATTCTGAACAATAATTGCAGGTTTTCCGGCAAAAGTCGATTGCTTGAAACCATCCAAACGGCCAATGGACTCAACCATGACAGTTGGAATTGCAAACTGATGTTCACCAAGACGAATCATCATGGTACTTTGAATAGCCAGACTAGTCGGAAACTTCATAGTAAATGCTGTACCCTGCCCGGGAGTAGATTCTACCTCCAATGTTCCTCGCAAACGTGAAACACTATCGCGTACTACATCCAGTCCTACGCCACGACCACTTTCTTCACTCAATACCTCAGCAGTTGAAAAGCCAGGTCGGAAGATAAGTTCAATCACTTCTCCGTCACTAAGTACCTGATCTCTTTGAATAATGTTTTGCTCAATTGCAGCATTCCGCACCCGCACAGGATCAATACCTGTACCATCATCACGCACCGTTATGACAACCTGATTCCCTTCATAGGCAGCAGATAATTTGATCTGTCCAGCAGGTGATTTACCCTTCTGTGTCCGCAGTTCAGGCATTTCAATAGCATGATTTACCGCGTTACGCATAAGATGAAGCAGAGGTCCAGCAATTTCCTCGATCACGGTACGATCTACTTCTGTCTCCTGTCCCTCCAGTACAAACTCAAATTCTTTATGTTGTTTAAGAGCCACTGCCCGCGCGGTTCGATAGAGACGTGGGATCATAGTTGAGAGTGGAACCAGGCGAGCTTTCATTAAGCGATCCTGGAATGTCGTATTCAAACGATTTTCGCGGGCGAAGACACTTTCACAATCTCGAATGATGGCTTCCATCTCATTGCTCAGGGTCGTCATATCGGAGATACCTTCGCTTAAACCACGAGCCAGTTGATGAAATTCAGTGTAACGATCAAGCTCAAGCTCATCGAATTCAGCCAGGTGCGAAGGCTCAACACTATTATTTGAATTCTTGCCATTTCCTCCAAAGTTATAACCCAGGCTCGGATTGCCTTGACCAGGCATTACCTGTACCGAACGGCCACTTGGTAATGTGGTAGCTTCAAATCGGCTTTCAAGTTTTTGGCCTACATCGAGTAGTCTGGCACTACTAACCCCGGTATCGGAGACAAGCCTCATCAAACGTTGTAAACGCTCCTCTAGCACACTACGGTTAACAAGTAGTTCACCAAAGAGGTTCACTAACTCATCTAGCTTGAGCAGAGGTACGCGCACGCTAAGATCACTTCTGGTCGCTTGTTGCGCGCCAACGGCATTTGATTGTGTACTAGCAACCACATTTGTAATAGATGCTTCTGTTAGTATTGCAACTTCGCTCTCTTCAAACTCATCCTCAATCACCTCTTCAATCGGATTTGATAGGTTAGATTGATCACCCAGTATCTCAGCATGCCGAGTTCGAAGAGACTGAAATGTAGCCTGGTTTTCTGCTTCGGTACCTTTTTGATTTATCAACACATCGAGTGCTTCAGCAGTATCTAAAATAAGGCTGACAATCGATGGTGATACATGAATGGCACCTTCCATCACACTATCGAGTAAATCTTCAGAAACGTGGCAGAGTTCAGCAATGGAGCGGAATCCCATCATGCCGGCAGCGCCTTTTAACGTATGTGTCGCTCGCCGAATACCTTGTATAGGTTCAAGATCGGTTGGTGAACTTTCCAGAGCTGCGACATACATGCTGATCGTTTGCAGATGTTCCTCTGCTTCCAAACGGAAGATTTCGTTCGCCTCCTCACCAAAATCACCACCAAATGAAGCTGTAGATACTGTCGTCTGAGGAGGCACAAAAGTATTGGTGGGTAACGTGTAGGATGGAGGCATCATTTCTGAAACACCTGGTTGCTCTTGAACAGCAGGACCAGCAAGATCCTCTTCCTCTCCAGTAAGCTGACTGAGGAACTCACGGCGTACTTCTATCTCAATCTCACTGCGCAAACGCGCTTCAATTTCTTGAAGTGTTTCTGACGCTTGAGGACCAGAAACACTTGCCTGTAACTGCTTTTTAGCCTCAAACTCTTCCCGAATTTCATCCCGTAGCTGTTTTTCTAATTCTGCACGTGCAGCAAGCGTAAGTGGACGGACCTCATATTCATTTCGTAATTCTTCGCGCACTCTGGCTTCTATCTCGGCACGCAAAGTTATTGGATCACCACGACGTTCAAACGTTACACGTTCACGCAGAGCCTCTGGGTGACCTCCAATGTGCATCTCCCATGGTGTCCAACCCTCGTCATGGGTGAACAGGCTTGCAGAGGGATCCGATTGTAACCGTTCGAAAGCATCACCACATACTTCAATGGACGATCGTAACTGTTGCAATGCTACATGTATTTCTTCATCCGTTATTTCGACGCTGCTAGTCATCTGAGTGAGCAAATCAAGCACCTTTTTAAGTTTGCTATTTGCTACCCACATAACAGACAATGGAAGATAACGTCTCACCTGCTCAGGACTATTGCGAAGATTAAGCCCCATAGCCTTACCGGCCCATTCTTCCATACGCTCAAGTGCGTCTTTCGAACCGTCTAGGAATTCTCTGAATTCCGCGCGTTGTCCCTCAATTACTGTCACTGATAGACGCAATTGAGCGAGTGTTCGCTTCAGAGAAGATGCCTGCCCCTCAAGTGTCTGCGCTTCTTCTTGTAAGTCCTCGTAAATTTGAACAAACGAAGGCTCAGGTGGGGGAAGAGTGATATCCGCTGGAGCCATCTTCGTTTGAGGAAATTCTTCCCGAACCTCCATCTGACTTGCGTCTTCGTTTTGTTCTTGCAGCGGAGTAGCCTCATTGCTACTTATTTGCGAAACTTGTGAATCCGACTGACGCGTTGTTCCAGCTAACAATTCCAACGCACTTTGCTGGGGTGATACAGTTGGCACCGGTGATATGGTCTGAGATGGTTGACGCGGCTGAGTATCATGAATGAGTTGTGGCGTTTGATCGGCAACCTGCTCTGCAATTGGCTCTTCTGGCCAGGAAACTTCCTCTCCAGCAGCTATAGCTGGCGCACGGAATGAAGCTACCATATCATCAAGAGAGGCTATTGACGTCTCCACAGAAGGCTGTATGGCAGCCATTGCCTGTGCTTTGCCATCGTCTGTTGATGCATTGTCCCCGTTACGCGCAGATGTTTCAATCATCAGACGATATTGAGAATAGTCCTCATCGTCTTCTGTGATAACCGCATCTTCGTCAATACCATTTTGAATGCCCTCTAGAAGTTTATGCATACGACCCAGCGAGCGCTGTAAAAGCCCAATCGTAGGCTGATCCAGGGTAGCGAGATCATCTAATACATCTCCCAGAATGTCTTCCATACCATGTGCAACATGTGCAAGACCTGGAAAGTCCATCATGGATGCAGATCCACCAATGGTATGGACACGACGATACGTCTCCTCTAGCGCTTCAGTATCGTCAGGCATGTACGCTAAACGTCCGAGATTTGCCTCGATTTCCGGCAAATAACTATTCACTTCTTCGATAAATGAATCGAGGACTGATAGTTTATCAAATGTATTCGACATATTTAGCGCACCCACTCATTCTAGTTCCACGACCTGAGAAGCAAGACCCCACCTGACTGGAACTTCGTTTGCTATTGCCCCGAATGACCATTATTCGGGAAAGGCATCTGATCTTGTCCATAGGAGGATTGATTCTGTTGGGGGTTTCTCCAACGCTGATTTGATGGTGTTGATTGCCCAGGTTGTGATCCGAAACTTTGCTGTCCCATACCTGGCACCTGATTCGAACCAGGGAAAGCTGATTGATTCATATTCCCAAACGCGGATTCTGGCGGATGATAATATTGTTGTCCTCCACCAACTCCTTGTTGTTCGAACGCTACCATATCTCCATAACCAGATTGAGCGCCAAACTGTTGACCATCATATACTTGCTGGTTATTATACTGCTGACCATTAAAACTCATCTGGTTCCCAAAGTTTTGGCCTTCAAATGCCTGTTGGTTTCCATACTGTTGAACATCATTGAATTGCTGCCCTCCATACTGGGGGGCGCTATTAAAACCAGGTTGTGATCCAAATCTTTGTTGGTTATTAAATGAAAACTGGTGTGCTCCAGAATTTCCTGTTCCCTGAGGTTGCGGAAGTGATAGAAAATCACTTGAAAAGCCCTGATTCCATTCATTTTGCAATCCCATTCCAGTATCTTGTTGATAATACTGGTCAGATGGGCCGCCTGGTAATGCTGGAACGCCGGTCATGCTAGGGAATACATCAACCATCTCATTAGCCTGATCCGGCAACCTAAACGTTGAGACCGAGGCACGTAGTTGATCGGCAAGTTCAGCAAGGTAACTGACACTCATTGCAGCTTCTTGTGTACCCGAGTTAGTCTGACGCGTAATTTCAGAAATCTGTCCCATAGCCACTGCTACATTTTCCGAAACTTGAGCCTGCTCATTTGCAGCATGAGCAATAGTCTCAATCATTTGTGCTTGCCGTTCCACAGCAGTATAGATTGAGTTCAAGGCTCGGCCTGCTTCGTCAGCAAGTTGCGACCCTTTGACCACTTCCTGGGTGCTATCTTCCATTGCTACTACAGCTTCAAATGTATCACCTTGAATGCTCTTGACCAGCGTTGCAATACGTTTTGTCGACTCGGTTGAACGTTCCGCAAGGAGACGGATCTCATCAGCAACAACTGCAAACCCACGTCCATGCTCACCTGCCATAGCAGACTGAATTGCCGCGTTTAGTGCTAGCAAGTTAGTCTGGTCTGCAATATCCTCAATGATACGAACAATCTCACCGATTTCATTGGAGCGCTCTCCCAGACGCTTGATCTTCTTCGATGTTTCCTGAACATTTTCACGAATAACCATCATTCCATCAATAGACTGACGTACAGCCTGTTGTCCAGCATCAGCATTATGCAAAGCATCCTGTGCTGCTTCGGCGCTCAGTTGAGCATTGCGCGCTACATTCTGAATAAAAATAGCTAGCGCTTCTACTGCTTCAGTTGTTTGTGAAATTTGTTCCACCTGAGTTGAGGAGGCCTGTGCAAGTTCATCAGAACGGTCTAAAATGCGTCGTGTTGCATTGGTTACTTGCATAGCTGTTGCTTGCACCCTACCAACAACTTTCGCTAGCTCTTCAATCATATAATTGAAAGAATCAGCAAGTACCCCAAGTGTATCAGGTGTTACCTCTGCCTGAACTCTGAGATCGCCATCACCAACCGCACTTACTTCCTGCAATAACTTCTCGATTTGCGCTTGCAGTGCCGCCGCGTCACTCGAGTTACTTGCAGGTGCTGCCGCTCCACCACCTGTGCCAAAGCCCTGGTTATCAAATAATGTGTTCAAAGACATAGATAGCATTGCAAATTCATCATCACCGATAACCATAGCTCGAACAGAGTGGTCTCCTGATGCATATTTCCTGCATACATCTACAAGCCCCTGCACCCGATCCAGGACCCGACGACGTACAAAATAATTTACCAGCAGCACTCCTAGTAACACGATCAGTGCAAATACACCTACCATGTATACAACGACGGTTTGGTCAGTAACCCCTTTGATCAAAATACCAAGTACAATAATAGCGATGACAGGAATGACAACTGAAGCAGTGAGTCCCATTACCAGTAATGAACTTACTGTCATTCCTCCTCGATCTGTGTCATTCATCCTCCAGGCCTCCTCTCGTTTAAAGCAGCATTTTGCATATCACCAGGATATTCCTGAGATATCCCTAAAATCTCTATGAATAGTGTTGCATCTTGTCGGAGAATAGCAGTCGGGCTGCATCCAACAAAATAATATATCGGTTTCCAATAAGCGCACTTCCAGAAGCATAGGAAGCCAACCATTGTGGAATATTAGCTTGACGTGTATTTCCATTTATTGTGGTTGGAGGGATAGGTATCATGTCGCTGACACTATCCACGACCAGGCAAATCACCATTTCGTTCGCTCTCACCGATAATAGGCGGGTACGTGGATTAAAAGGCAAACGCTCCATGCCAAGAAATGAACGAAGATCAACCACTGAGGCTATAGAACCGCGTAAGTTGATCACCCCACTGATCCATGATGCTACGTTAGGAACTGGAGTCACGTCCGCGAGACGTTCTACGCCATCGATATGCTCAGCTTTGAGGGCAACCTCGCATTCAAGAAGTGAGAAGACAAGGTACTGCTCACCGACGACAACTGCTTCTGATTGCATGTTCGGAAGTTCTTCTGGAGAGATGACATTGCCAGGTAAACTTCGTGCATTGCTTTGCTGATTACCCCCCAGGGTTCTGACGGTGGCGATGTCCCTCTGACGCTGCAGCCCATCTACAGCAGACTGCGAGAGCCGCTCTCTATCTCGCTGCACCATTTAAAAGCTCCTAAATTTACAAGAGTTGCCGAACATTATTTAGCAATTCATCCTCACTAAAAGGTTTCGTCATATACATATCGGCACCCTGCCGAAGTCCCCAGGATTTATCAAGCGGCGTATTTTTACTTGTCAACAAGATAATTGGAATATGCTTACTTGCATCCAGGCTCTTTAACTTTCGACAGAGCTGAAAACCATTTTGCTTAGGTAAGACTACATCCAGCACTATACATTGAGGTCTCTCTTTGAATACTTTCTCAAGAGCCTCATCTCCATCAACAGCAGTCACCACATCAAACCCTTGATTCCTCAATGGAGTTGCAATCATTGTTAACTCTGTCCAACTATCATCAACTACAAGTATCTTTTGCCCTAGCATAACAGTATACCTTTCCTTTGTTTGGGCGCAACATATACCGCCCAGTCAATGGGAAAGAATGGCTATAATGTGCGTCATTATATTCTTCGGGAGATTATATAGAGGGGAATGAACCTTTCCAAATAACTCGCTTGTTTATTCAGTGGATAAGACAAAGACTATCCACGATGTCTAAGTCGTGAACGCATACCTTCATATTGAGGGGGCATACGTTGTTGCCAACCCACAAGATGCTTTTTCACAGTTTGGACCAACTCAACTGAGTCGAATGGCTTCGTCAAGTATTCTGTTGACCCAGCAAGCCTCCCCCGCATCTTGTCAAACAAACCATCCTTCCCACTGAGCATAATAATAGGTATTGTTCGAAACTGCAAGTTTTTCCGTATTATCTGGCAAATATGGTACCCATCCATACGAGGTAGCTGTATATCAAGAAGAATGAGAGCAGGCATTTCGTCCGCCACTGATGTGAGAGCGCTCAAACCGTCCCCAGCCGTAATAACTCTAATACGCTCGCGTTGTAGAGTCATTTGAACTATTTTCCGTACAGTAGGACTATCGTCCACTACTAGAACCGTTGGTACTGGTTCTATCATCTATATTGACCTCCTTTGTGTCTCTGGCGACCAGTAAAGATTGCCATCACTTTGAGGGACACTACTTCTACCTGCCCCAATTTGGTATGCCGTTTCACCATATCGGTTGCGCAATTGTTGCGTGTTCTGGTGCGCCCTGTACAGTTGATACTGCTGAATCTCTTGATCAATTTCTGTAAGAAACGCCTTCCAAACGTAGTTAAGTTGGCGGCCAGTATGTGAATTACCAACCTCGTCATTTAACAGAGTTGAGAAAACTGTTCGTAAGAATGTAGCAAGCCCAAGTACAGCTTCCCAATAAAACTCCTCTAACTTCTCTCCTTTTACTAATTTATCCAGATGAATGATTTCAGTACAGTCGAGTTGCCCACTTGTAAATGTCACTGTTTCTAGAATGGGATACTGCTGCTTAGCTATCAATTGAAGTGGCTGCTCAAAACGTCGTTCTAAATACCGTACAATCTCCGTAAATGGAAGTTGTCCCCGCCCACGTAGGCTTTTCGCATAGGTACCATGATGTATAAGTAAACCATTAATACACTGAGATAATGTTTCGATCAGTCCAAGAAGATGTTGATCTGGAGCATTATTTTGCCGCCGTTGCGCTAATGTATGCTGGCACATGATGATGATATTGGAGAGGTCTTGCTGCAATTCCGCTTCTAATGCCGTATCAACTACTTCTATCAGGTGCAATCCAAGCAAATGGTTCATTATTCGAACAACGCGTGCTTCAGGAAGCATGAGAACCATGGCCATGGCCTGAAGTGGCACTTCTCCATTCGCTAGACAGAGTACTTCAATATGTTCCTGGCTCAGTCCTAGACTACGCACATCATTGCTTACTTCTGGTAGCCAACGCGCAACGGTCATACGGGTAAGCGAAGTCTCCCCCATTTCTTCCCACTCGTCTGCCTGGCGTAATGCTTCAAGAAGCACACTGTCAATATCCAAGGGTCGCATTCGGCTTTCCATAGTAACCAATTGTCGATGGAAAGAGAAACGTCCATCTACCCAGCGGAGAGCATGACTGATTGATTGTGTGACCGCAAATTCAAGACGATGCTGCATCTCTTCGGCACTCATCCAATTGCGTTCAACCAGCATCGCTAATGCCACCTGGAGATTACCTTGCGAAGCTTCACGCACAGAATGAGCACGAGGTGGATCAAGTTTATTAATGAGGCAGAGCATACTCAGTAAATCCGACTTGATATAACTCTCTTCATGTAAAGCCATGATCTGGCCTTTTCGTAAACTAATGGAAAGCGTTTCTGGCCCCGAGTGTACAAACAATGTGCCTGTTTTCCCACTGAGCGCGAGCATTTTTAGAATAGATTGAAGCCCTAGCGTTTGTAGGTCTCCATCCATAATACGGTCTTGTGACTCCATTGTTCCTCTATTTCCTTTACCTTGCGGAAAATAGCTTCTCTCTCCCCAAAAGAAGTTTACATTCGCATTTCACTCCCACACAATAATGAACCCTGGATATTCCCATTATCGCAGTGTACTGTAATTGAAGTTAGACAAGCATAAAAAACATAGAAAAGTCATTAAAATTGTATTAAAGTTTATTTTTATCAAATTTTTGTTTAGTTATATGTCGGTTGATGTTGTTGTGGAAATGACTGATTGTGCTTCATCTGCATGTGCCACAATCACTTGTGGACGAAACACATAACCTACTCCAGGCTCAGTCAGTATATATTTTGGTTGTGAAGGTTCCTGCTCAATTTTTCGACGGAGTTGACGTACATAGACCCGCAAGTAATCCGTTTCTTCACCATACTCAGGACCCCAAACTGACCGTAACAATGTACGATGCGTCATTACTTTTCCGGCATGCAACATTAATTGGTGCAATAGTTCAAACTCAGTTGGCGTCAGCTTCATTTCTTGAGTCCCCGCACGCACAATTCGCCTTTCAAGATCTATGCTCACATAATCATCCTCAGAGGTTATTACCTCTGGTTGTTGCACATTCACCCCTTCTGTAAGATTTGCAGCCCGTCTCAGGCAGGCTCGTACACGTGCAAGCAACTCATCATTATTAAATGGCTTGGTTAAATAATCATCTGCTCCTCTATCCAGTGCCTGCACTTTTTGCTTTTCATCTGTTTTTGCTGATACTACAATGATTGGAACTTGAGACCATTGGCGCACCTGCGCGCATACACTCATTCCATCCATATCCCCTGGTAACCAGAGATCTAATAATATCAGATCCGGTTCATGGAGATGTGCCAATTCTAAAGCTTGTTCTCCATTGTCTGCTACCAGGACATCATAACCACTCATGGTAAGATTCCTGCGTAAAATTCGCTGTATCGGTGGTTCATCATCTACTATAAGTATGCATTTCCCTTTTGTCTTCATGAGGCCAGTAACCCCCTATCATAAAATTGGTAGTACAAAGGCAAAACAGGATCCTCCTCCAAGGACAGACTCAACTCTGATACGGCCCTGATGAGCTTCAATAATTCCTCTGCTGATTGCCAGCCCGAGCCCACTACCTTGTGTATCAAGGCTGTAAAAGGTCTTGAAAATTCGCTCTTGCTCCCCATTTGGTATACCGGTACCATAGTCAATTACCCGTACACGCAAGTATTTTTGCGAATCTTCGGTCGTGACAACATCTTCATCTCCAACATTGACAGTAGCAACTTCGATAACAATCTCAGTATGTTCAGGGCTATGATGTACAGCATTTTCAATCAAACAATATAGAACTCGCTTGATTTGAACATAATCAACATAAACCATTGGCAACTGAGTTTGAAAATCTGTTCGTACAGGATAGTCAGCTAACAGACGCTTGGCATCGGCGCAAGCACTATGTACGACTTCCACAATGTCACACCACTCTTTTTCAAGTACCAGCGCGCCCATATCAATACGTGACATTTCAATGAAAGAATTGATCAGAGAAAGCAAATGATCGGCCTCGGTATCAATATCTTCAAGTATTTCGTGAAGCAACTGCTCATCCCAGGTAATATCAGGCTGTAGTAGCCCTGTCGCAGCAGCTTTGATAGCTGTAAGAGGTGTTCGCAAATCATGAGAGACAGTTGAGAGTAATGTTGCCTTATTCTTTTCATCCCTAACCTGCTCCGTGATATCCAGAATTTGTAGTGCATTACCTAAAAGGTGACCTTGGGAATCATACAAAGCAAAGCATACAAATTGATAATGGCGATCTGAAGGAGCGCTATTTGGAAGCATCGTTTGGGGATCAGAAAAACGATTTCTTGGTCCCTTATCAGAATGTATATTGATGAAGAATAGCTCTTCCTTGCTACCCCTATCAGACCCAACCTGAAATGGATGTCGAGAGCCTTTCTGAACAGGCTCTGCAGTAATAATAAAACGAAATGGCTGTGACGACGAAAATTCCATTTGTGCAAGATTTCGTTGATGTTCAACTAATCCTTCATCCTCTGAAGCAAGATCGGAGTGAGAAAATTCCTGAAGATACAAACGTGCTTCATCTGCATTGCGCATGCGTGGAAACAAACCAGTAAATGCATCTAGTAGCGTTAATGAAGTATTCTGAGAGTATCGAAGATATGTATCAAAATGTACCTTGTTCTCTAACGGCCACGACACCTCATGCATATCTTTTTGTAAAGTATCTCCATCTGCTTCATATGCAAAATGCTGCAAACTAGCGAGATTTCCTAATTGATCTAGAGAAAGATGTATTCCACAAAATACTTCTGCAGCAGGATTTACATAAATACATCTGCCTTGCCCATCTACAACAAACCAGGGAGTAGTCATATCACTTCTAATTCGCTCATAGAGTTGAATGATTACCGGGGTTAGAGATGCGCTCACATCACCTAATAGTCCAGCGCGAACAAGTGCTGTCTCAGCCGTTTCTATAAGCGTTGCAGCTTTTTGCTCCTCAAGTAATGGTACAGCAGATCCGTTGACATAGATACCGTCTGTAACATGTTCTTCATCATTGACAGCACGCAATATTTTCTGTAAGTCTCGTTCACTTGATGTCAATAAGTGATCACTAATAAAACGTAGAAGACTATTAAAACTGACACCAAAGATCTGTTCCGATTCTTCGCGCACCTTTTTGAGCAAGCTTAGCTCATTCAGTTCATTTACTTCATAAGGACCATATTGTTGGCGCACTGCATCGAGTTGCTCGATTGCCTCTTGAAATCGTCTTCGCTCCCTCGCAGACTCTAGTAACATACCATTATGAATAGCAATAGTAGCCTGGTTTGCAAAAAGAGTAAGTATATCTAATTTAAGAGGTGTAAATCCTCCTGGTTCAGATGAACAGAGCAATAAAGCTCCATACACAGTTGAGCCACTTACAAGCGGATAGCAGAAAATAGAACGAATGCCGAGTTGTGAAGCAAATATCTGGCTCGCAGGGAAACGGCTATCCACTTCTATATCATTTGAAAAATTAGGCTGATGATGCTTCAGAGTAAAACCAATGATCGCTTGTTCGGTTACTGCTATTTCACGCTCAACAATTTGTTTTAAACCAAAGCTATCCATGCCATTTTGCGCAACCATCTTCAGGCTACCAGACCGCTGATCCAGCGTGATTATCGCAGAGGAAAGATCTAATGCTTTTGCAATTCCAACCACAATTCTATCGAGAATCATGGAAAGGTCCATTTCAGTGGCAAGAGCGCTGGAAACATTCTTCAGTTCCTCACGCTGCCGATCTTGTATTTCTACACTACCGCCTATTTGCGCGCTCTCGATAGCTGCAGCAAGAACATGTACTACTGCATTGATAAGTCGTTGGAGAGCTTCTCCAGCATATGCATCTAAGCGTGTGCTACCTAGTTCTAATGAACCTAGTATTTGATCACCAACTACCAACGGCGCGATCAAAGTAGAATGCAGATAAGGCCTGCCACTAAGGGCGTCACCACTTTGCGCGGGTGAACCATCCAAACCATCTGGGTAGTTCTTAATTTCGATTTTGGCTAGATCTTGCTCGTGGGGAGTACTGGAGGTATGATGTGGTTCGTTCCCTGATGAATTAATATATGGTGATTGGCTTCGCTGTAATATATTTTCAACCATCGAGTCTTCTAACGGATGCTGGTGATAATGTGCAATCCATCCGTCCGCCTCATGCGTAGAGACCACCACTCGAACCGCCTGCCTATCATGGCGTATTAAGACGATGCCAAAAACATCAAATGGAATTGCTGGCTCTAATTCTGCAGCCAAACGAGCATAATCAGGTTTTGCTCCTCGTACTCGAGAAACTATGCGAGCAACCCGCTCAACAATGGCAGATTGTTCTTGTGTTGGTGGCCGTGTTCTGGTCTCCATCTATGCTTCCTGCGCTTTTTGCAAATAATTACCACCCATACCAAGAGAATAACGAACTATATTGTATAACCAAACACCTGTGTAGGAATAATTAACACAACAATACATAGTGCTACATTGTATCACATTTAGTCACACAATATCTTACACATGCAATTACAAATTAAAATATGGAAGTACGAGTCTAAAGATACCTGAAGAGTATATCATATATTTTACTACGATTGAGTTCAATGAGTATAGCCTGTTAGCTCGACATAACCCTCACCACTCACAATCTTCCCTGCGCTCTCCCCTTGAATACTTACGGCTCCTTCCCAATAGCTATTACCTGTCGATTGAAAGACCACAAGTTCCTGGTCTTTCAATTCAGGTAATAGTAAGAGTGAGGCTCGTATCTTTGGATCGGTGATTTCAAGCTTCCAACCGGATGGGTAGTTTGCTCCTGTGACAGGGCTTCTCCAATGGCCAAGAACTGTCACATCAAGCGCGCTCCCAGGCAGCAGGATACTATTGGCCTGAGGTCCTATATAGCCAATATAGCTTGAGATAATCTTTCCAGTGCTATCGCGAATGAGGTATAACATCATCTCGGTATTGTTTGTGAGCTGTATGCTGAACCAATCCCATCCACCACCACTAAGAGTTAAGAAGTTACCCCACTGGTGATCCATCCACGCCTCTCCAGTTACCTGGAGAGGTTGATTATGATCAACCAATATCCCCGTAAGAGACATGCGTGTGCGTGAATAATAGTAGGAAAATCCGCCTAGCCCATAAGTAATTAAACCATTCCCATTGTGTAACGTTGCAGATTTTAAACCCTCTAAATCAATGCGTATAGCATAATTCTCCATCTTCGCAATCAGATGATCTGATCCATTGACACCCTTAATCGACCAGTCGTCAATTTGTAGGTTTATGCCATTCATCGATGCGCCATCAGGTATAACTGCATTTGGTTCGGTTAAGCGACGTTGATCATAATGGAACGATCCGCGAGTAATATCGCTGATAGCGAAATGCGCAGCATAGACTGGTGGTAAATCTCCTCGAAGAGCCTGGAAAAAGACAAGCTCAAAGCCATAGTGACGCACTTGTCCTCCTGGCATAGTTGCATTCATATGGCCGGTATAATACCACCATTCTGTCAAATCTCGATGTGGTGCCTCATCCTGGGGAAAGCGAATAGGCGGCAATGGAGTTGCCGTAGGCGACGAGTGTACAATTGGCAATTGAGATGATGTAGATACCACACCTGGAAATCCACAAGAAGAAAAAAGTACTATCAGTATTACAAGCGATGGAACTGGAACCATCCTAGAAATCTTTTTCATTGCTTCCCTCCAATCTGAGCATCTTCACCCAATCCAATAGGAAGTTCATCGCTTTTGTCTTGCTCTAATTCTTGCAAATCCGCATCTTCGACAAAAAATGGCTTACGTCGTTGCACACCTACAAAAGGCAGCCACCAGTTCCAATCGCCGAGTAACCGCATGGTAGCAGGTACGAGTAATCCCCGTACTAGCGTTGCATCGAGGGCTACAGCGATCGCCATACCAAGACCCAACGCTTTAACCAGGATCATGTCCGCTGTAGCAAAACACGCACTGACCACAATCACAATTAGAGCAGCACTAGTAATAATTCTTCCACTCCGCTGCAAGCCAAGAGCAACTGCCTTAGCATTGTCACCGGTCTGCCAGTAAGCTTCCTGAATTCTAAACAGCAGGAACACTTCATAATCCATAGAGAGACCAAACAATGTGCAGAACAAGAGAATTGGACTTGAAGCCTCAACAAAGCCCAGTGGAGTAAAGCCGAGTACCTGGTGCATAAATCCGTTCTGAAATATCACAACTAATGCACCATAACTTGCCAGTATAGAAAGCGTGTTCATCAAAATAGCCTTAAGGGGCAAGAACAATGAACGGAAGAACAACAGTAACACAACGTATGTGGTGATCGATACGACTAACACGGCCATAGGAAAATCAGTGTAAAGGGATTGCACATAATCTATATTGCCTGCCGTCCCACCATCGACAAGCACCGTAATGCCATTTCCGAGATGTGTATTCCGAATTGTTTGTACTAATGCTTCGGTATGCTGATCTAACATTCCATATTTACTGATAACCGAGATCATAGTGGTATCTCCAGCCACCGATGTTTTAAGAAAAGCAGCCAGGTAGGGATCAGCAACCAGTTGAGGATGAGCATACAACAACTCGTACTGCTCTAAAGTAAATCGAGGATCAGCGCTTACAATGCTATCCACCCGTTGGACGAGCGGATCTGCTTCAATTCGTTGTACATATGCATAGAGATTATGAATATTATTGGGCGTAAGCACATTGCCTTTCGTCTGAACAGCTAAAAGAATCGGTGTCGTTTCACGGGCATTGAAACGACTCGCCAGTAAATCATATGCCGCTCGAGAAGGTACATCAGCAGGAAGAATTGAAGCATCAGGCGCAGAAAATCGTACCATTAAGAAAGGCAAGCCCAGCCCAATCAAAATGAAGAGAACGGTTACAAATATGCGCAAGGGATAGCGCATAACTACCTGTGATAGACGGTACCAGAACCCATATTGAGGATCGATAGAGGTCGAACCATCCCGATTTGGCTGTTCTTGCTTTCGTCCCCACAGCCTCGGAAGACGCACTGGAAATGCGTTTACCCGTGTGCCAATAATGGCTAGAACAGCAGGCAACAGGGTAATTGCAGCCAGTACCGCCATTAAAACGACGAGTACTCCTCCTATTCCAACTGATCGTAACATATTGATACGAAAAAAAACGAGACCCAGAAGACCAATTGAAACAGTAAGACCAGAGAACGTAACTGCACGTCCAGCTGTAGCAACTGTGATGGCAATCGCCTCTTCAACATTGTGACCTCTTGTAAGTTCCTCGCGGAAACGACTGACAATGAATAATGAGTAATCTACTCCCAAACCTAGTCCAAACAATGTAGTGATGTTCAGCACAAAGATGGACAGAATTGTGATTTGCCCAAGTCCGAAGATAAGTGCGAGTGAGACAATTACTGCGCCTCCCCCTACCAATGCAGGAAGAATGGCAGCTATAGCCGAGCGGAACACAAGCAAAAGGGCAATCACCGCAAATGGGAATGCCAACATTTCTGCGCGACGTAAGTCACGTTCGCTCACGGATTGAATATCCTCATAAAATACCGGACCTCCTCCTATGCTAGTCTTTAAGTCAGGTACCGATTGTAGACGATGTTCAAATTCTGGTAAAAGCTTCGGAGCACTATCAGGATCAGGTTTAAGTAAAACATTGATATATGCAGCATGGCGATCTATAGAAATCTGTCTTGGGTTATCAGTAAAACTCACTATTCCAGATACTTCCGGCATCGCACGCACACCCGCTAAAGCTGTTTGTGTCTCTTGTATAAATTGGGGGCTATCCGCTGTATAATGCTGGCTGGTAAAAATAACTTGAACAACGGTCAAATCGAGATGGAGTTTCTGAACCAGGAGATTGACCGCTCGCTGAGATTCGACATCAGGGCTCACAAAACCTCCCGAATGGAGTACCTCACTGGCTCGCGGTGCAAAAGGTAGAGATGCGGCAATAGCAACCATCCAAAGACCCACAATCAACCAGCGATAGCGGGTGGCTAACTTGCCAAGATGGTAAAACATAAAAGAACCTTTCTTCAATATTTTGAAACACGCAGTTAAAATCTCAGCTATACTTTTATTTGAATACATTCACTTTATTCTTGACGCGCATCTACGCTACGCAAGGTAAGAATTTACCTCTCGACGAAAACATACCTGTGTTGTATCATGAATGCACTTGTTCCGGTAATACTAGTAAGCTGTTTCTCATCTCGTGTCAAGATGTAGCATACCACCTGAACCTGAACAATAATTTGTGCCTGCAAAGAGGAAACCACACACCCCTGTGCAGTGTTCCTGCTGCTCTAATGAAGCAACAGATCTACGTCCTATAAAATGGAGTTAATCAATGGCAAAACAAACTTCTGACAAGCATGAAACGAAAGCTCAGACCAATAATGTACCTGTCAAAATCATCTCAGTTAATCGCCAGGCATATCACGACTACTTTGTCGAACGCACAATCGAGGCTGGCATTTCATTAGTAGGTACCGAAATTAAATCTATCCGTGATGGAAAAGTAAACCTGCGTGGCTCGTATGCAATCGCTCGTAATGGAGAACTTTGGCTTGAGAACGCGCATATCGCAGCTTACGAACACGGCAATCGGTATAATCACGAGCCTTTACGCAATCGCAAGTTATTGCTTCACAGGCGCGAGATAGAGCAACTTCAAGCAAAAGTTGCGACTAAAGGCCTGACCCTTGTTCCTCTTAAACTCTATCTCAAAGGAGGAAAGGCAAAAATTGAGTTAGGTCTGTGTCGAGGTAAAAAATTGTATGACAAGCGCGAGGCAATCGCTGAACGTGATGTCAAACGTGAAATGGAACGTGTAATTCGTAAGGGGTAATATGTGACACATCACGAGCATGAATTTTTTACGTTGGAACAGTTAATGCAGGATACGAGCAAATTTGGTATCCTGCATTTGTTAGGCATGCAAATCGTTACCGCTGAATTTGGAATTGGGCGAGTCACCATTCAAATCGATGAACGCCTGATGCATCCTCAACAAATTGTTCATGGCGGAGTAATCTTTACGTTAGCCGATACAGCTATGTCTATGGCCCTCATTTCCGTTCTCCCGGTTGGTACGCCCTTTGGTACCATTGAAGCTAAAATTAACTTTATGCTACCTGTTCACAGAGGCGAACTGTTAGCCGAGGGAAAAATCGTTCATAAAGGCCGCTCTACCGCTGTTTTAGAGGCCACAGTTTTCAATATAAATGAAGGTGAACAACACGCAATTGCTCGCGTATTGGGCACTTTCAGTATCGCTCGTTCAAAAAGCCTCGAACCCAAATTACACTGAGGGATTTGCTAGATTGTAAGCAGCCGATGCGCACTAGCCGATTGAAGTAATCTCAGGTTCAAATTTTGCCGATACCAACTGTGCGCTCTCGTGCTCATCACTCTTATAAGAATACTGCTCAGCTTTACCTCCCGGTAAAAAGAACATAGTCGCTAATCCAATCAGTGCGAAGACGAATATAAACGCATAGATCCAGAAAAGACTTTGTGCCAGAGCCAGTTGTAACTGGTTCAACAAATTGTCAGGTAACATGTTTCGCACGTCTGGAGTCAGTAATACATTTGATGGCGCGAGCCCTTGAGGAAGCCGAGCTAAAACATTGGCATAATGAGCGAAGATCGGAACAAAGTGAAGTGCCATCTGAGCATTGAGAATCGTTCCCATTACTGCAACACCTACTGTACCACCCATCGTGCGCACAAATTGGGTTGAAGCTGTCGCCACGCCTCGCAGATTCCAGGGAACAGCATTTTGCACAGCTATTACAAATGATGTACTCATGAACCCCAATCCCGTGCCAATGATTAACATCGTTACTATTATGAATGGCAGACCTGTATCTACTTGGAAGTGTGTCACCATCCCTGTGCCTATTGCAGCGAAAAGTGCCCCCATCACTGCCGTGAACCGATAACCAAAACGCAGGATTATCTTCCCACTCAATGTCGACGAAATGGGCCATGCGATCAACAATGGGCCTAGTGTAACACCAGCGCTCGTCGCAGTACCACCTCTCACACCTTGCATGAAAAGAGGAATATAGGACGTGATGCCAAACATAATTACACCAAGAATTACCCCGCCAATGCTTGAAATAGCAATAATGCGATTCTTGAACAGCGCCAATGGTAGAATCGGCTCCGCAGTGTGACTCTCCTGATAAATGAAAAGGGCCAGCAACAAGGTTGCAAGCGCAAACAAAGCAAAACTTGGCAGAGAGTTCCAGGCCCAGCTCGTTCCCCCTTGTAGGAGTGCGAAAAGAAGTGCTACAATCCCACCGGAAAGTGTTAAAGTGCCTATGTAATCCAATACCACTTTCTTGCGTTCTACCTTCTCCTCAAAATAAAAGATGAGTAAGAATGCTGATAACAAGCCGAAAGGAAGATTTATATAAAAGACCCATCGCCAGGAGAAATGATCGACAATTAACCCGCCAAGTGCGGGCCCTACAATGCTGGACGCAGCCCAAACCCCACTAAACAGCCCTTGAACTCTAGCTCTCTCTTCAAGTACAAAAATATCTCCTATGATCGTTAGCACAATTGGCAATACTGCTCCTGCTCCTAATCCCTGGATTGCTCGAAAGAGAATTAACTGCTCCATAGATTGGGAAGCGCCAGAAGCTGCTGAACCAATTAAAAATATTGTCGTCCCAAAGAGAAAGATCGGCTTACGCCCAAAAAGATCGGCTAGCTTTCCAAAAATAGGAACAGTCGTAGTAGAAGCAAGCAAGTATGCAGAGAATACCCATGAGTAGAGTGTGATACCACCTAGTTTACCAACAATCGTTGGCATCGCTGTTCCTACAATCGTCGTATCGAGAGACGCCAGTGAAATGCCTAGCATAAGCGCTATAGTAACAATGATCTTGGATTTTTTGGTCATATCGACTTTGCCTACCTGACGCCAAATGAGGTGCTTACGTATATGGTGAGGTTAACATACCACAATCATTACTTTATTCCAAATACCCGCCTAGACGTCGTTCCATGCGAAAGAGTGTCAACACTGCAATAAGCGCAACACATGCCAATATTACCGTCAGGTAAATCAAGCCATTAAAACCCCAGATCTGTGCAAATACTGCTCCCAACGCCCCCCCTAACAATTGTCCCAATCCAAGAAATACCGAGTAAAGGCCCATTAATAAGCCACGATCTTTTGAGGCATCCTCCGAAATGTCGGCAAGATAAGCAAGAGCAGTAGGTGCAAAACTACTTTCAGCAAAGATACCAACAAGCAGCAAGAGAATCCAGATGGCTAATAATGCTGAATTGTTTGTACCGAAATGATTGATACCTGCCAGGGCTATACAAAACAAGAAAATACCAGTTATGGAAGATAACATCATAAGTAAACGAGGCACTCTATTGAGAAAAAAAGCCCAGAAGAGCAAACTTAGCCCAAAGAACATAACAAAAGCCCCTAGAACAAGGCTCAAATGCCCTCCACTACCATGACCGCTAAAAATGCCCATTAAAGATTGATGTGGATAATGTTTGGATGAGGAGAGAATAAACGTGAGTTGTGCGCTGAGCCAGATGCCCGCAAGCGCACAAAAACTTATCCACGCTGGTATGAAGATAAACAGGCGAGGTGTTCGCACGACTCTCCAATAGCGCCTCACTGTCGCTTGGATCTTGCTCTGATCGATCTTTTGATTCACCTTTGGAACCAGGAACATGCAAAGTGCAACGATCAAATATCCTACTGCTAGGAGGGCATAAGCCTCTCTACCAAATCGATCCCAGGCGAAACCACCTAACACCACCCCGATGGCGAAACCTCCACTAGTGGCTAGTTCATACAGGCTCATGACACGCATGCGCAATGCTCGACTATTTGCTGTGTAATCAGCAAGATACCCCAGTACAGCTGGTACCTGCATCGCTGTAGCGACACCTGCCAGCACTTGTAGAAAGAGCAAGTAGGGTAGAGGATTTTGTGTTGGTGTAAAGACAAGAAGAACAACCTGAACCATACCAATGAGAGGTCCTAGTGTTAAGAAAAATCGTCTACCAGTACGGTCACTCAGAGCACCCATGACTGGAGCTAATGTGAGTTCCACTACAAAATAGACAACAGCAAGCAGCCCCACATGAATATTTGAAATTGTATGCCCTTGTTCCAACGATAATTGTGCAAGTAGGCGTCCAAGTATGATAGGCGCAGCCCCACCATTAACACGCAGGATAAAGGTACCTATCAAAAGCGGTGCTACTGAGCGGCTCGATATTGTATCAGGTTTCTGTTCGTGAATTTGAATTTTCGACGGTAATAAAAGCAAGATTGTCCTTCCGTTGATTTCTCCAGGTGAGCAATGCAATACAGCATCCCAAAAGTATCAAAACAACCGCTACTATAAGCAAGAGTAGCAAAATCGGTCGCATTCCCACATTACTAGTTGTGTTCAATGCCGATATCCCCAGGACAATTGGCATACATTTTCCTTCTCTCAATGCTTAACGCCGTAACCCTAATTTTTGGGTCTTAACATACCACACATGTTATCATTACGGCACAGATTGGGCTAAAGTAACGAGAAAGCAATGTAGAAAGTACTGTAGGCTGAAGGCCAGGACTTTTCCCAATATCCTGGCCTTCATTCTTTTTATGCTCCTTCGGTTGAATGTGAGAAGATGATTTCATCGAACTCCGCCTGCGGAGACCCCTCGTTTTCAAACGGGGGAGGAAGCAGGCGCTCCTTTCGAGCTGGTTGGGGGTGGGGAAAAGCGCTCCGCGCCCAGTTCTGTTGAAACGTACTCATAGCCGTCTCCTCGCTGGATCAAGCGAAGATACCTGACGTTGATGCCATCGACCGCGCCCTTGCTGGTTCTGACCGCACAGGAGCCAGTGGTACGTACTGAGACCCGTCCGACATGCGTGCCTGCCGTCTTCAGTGGAACAGGCACTACTGCCTTCACCCGATCTCCTGTGATGAAGCCCGCCACCATCTTCTGGCGCGGCAGATAGGCACGCGGAAAGCCATACCTGGTCCACAGCGTGCGGCAATGCTGCCCGCGTCCACTCGCCTTGATCACGAGTGTTTTGAGCTTCCCTGGCTTGACTCCTGCCAGGTCTCCTACGCAGAGGGCATCGAGCGCGTGGGTCTTCTCGATGCCGAAGCGTGCCCGGTTCCACCGTGTTCGCCCGCCACTCCAGGTGCTGATGGGAAGACCAAGTTCTTGCAGGGCTTCGACCACTTTGAAGCGGGTCGCGTTGACTGCTGCGGCATCCTTGAGCGGTGCTGATGAATGGGCTTCCACTTCAGGGTGCCCCCATTCGGCGGCGGTGAGATTGCCTTTGGTGGCATTACAGTCGTGACAACTGAGCACCAGATTGCGGATGCGACCCGTGCCACCTCGTGAGCGTGGGATCACATGATCCACCTCGAAGGGCACCTTGGTTTTCCCACAATAGATGCAGCGATACTCGTATTTGAGCAAGAGGTAGGCCCGCACCTCCCATCCTGCCAGTGTCCCTTCTTGGTACTCCTTGCCTACTATCTCTGGGTTCTGGAGCAATTGGGTATCGAACCGGACCCGCTCGACCTCCATGCGACGTACTGGAAACCAGCGCGAGCATCGGGCAGCCCAGGTCAGCAGATTTCCGACCCGTGAGAGCAAGGATGGCGGCAGCCAGCCGGAGGGTCTGGTCCGGTTCTCAAAGCGCGGTGTACGATGGCGCAGGTTGGCTGAGCGTCTGCGTCTGCGGGCCTGACGTTGAGTGACTTTGTTGTGATGCACCTGTTCGCCGCGATGCTGCACTTCAGCTAGCAGGAGAGCGTGATGGACTTCCCCTGCAGGCGTTTGCTCCACACGCACCAGCGTCAGGCCAGTGGTCTTGCTCCCCGGATCGAGTTTGAGCCTGCCTTCTTGCAAGATACTCTCTTCCTGTCTGCGATCACGCAGACGGATCACGAAGGGCTTGACCCGGTGGACGACAGCTCTGCCTCGTGTGAGCAACAGGCGTGCCCGTTTGGGCGTACAGGGCATGAGCGGCTTTTTCTGTTTGTCGAGCACAAAAACCATAAGACTGTTTCCTTCCCCTTGCGGGGCCACTTACGTGGCTGTTTAACGTGCTCAAGGCGGCTTCCCTGAGCATCTCTCCTCGCCAATGGTGACAAGGCTTATTCAGCTCAGAGCACCACCCCGACCCCTGCGGGACTATTAACCCTGAACGGGAGAGCGGCGAACTGGAGATGCATTCGCCGGTCCCATGACCTTGCCAACGGAGCATCCGCTCTTCCCTGCCTGAGGAATTGGATGCTGAGGCTGGACACTATGGGACTCGCAAACCGCCACACGGAGATGTCGGTTCGCAAGCCCCCGAATTCATTCGGGGGTTCGTGACCCTACCTTATTGCTAAGAGTTCGTTCAATGTGTCTTCTAAACGAAGAGAAACTTTCTCACCAGCACGAAGTTCCTTCTCATAGACTTCATACACTCGGATTATATATAGTGCATCCAGATCATAAAGGTTCGTCGCATCGGCTAGGCGTTGCGACATATCCAGGTCTACCTTTATAACTGTAGGGAAAGATGACCTTTCCCTCGAATCGTTTGCCCCAACTTCAATACGCCAGATTGTGCGAAGAGTTGTATAACCTTCTCGCTCATAAAGACGCTTTGCCTGTTCGTTGAGACTGCTCACAGTGCCACACAGAGTAACGCGTGAGCCTGGACGAGCATAGCGCACAAGCTGACGCGCGCGTTCCTCCACCAATCTAAGCAGAAGCGTTCCAATACCGCGTCCACGATATGCAGGATGTACACATACGAATGTGAATATCTGCTCATAGTCTTTATGCCACACACATGTAAATCCAACAGCTTGTCCTTTATTCGTGACAATAATCCAGGCATCAGTTGTCAGGCTGAACCCAGGTTGATGCCAGTGAGAGGCCAGATCCTCGATCGTGCTATCCGCTAAACCATACTCATCGACATCACACGCTCTCACAAGCTCTGTGATGGCTACCAGATCTTCCATCTTTGGAGAACGAGCCAACAGGTTTTTTAATAGTATAGCCATGGTTAGTTTCTCCGTTCTTCCATCTATCAATGAGAAGGGTTGGGATAATTTCCGATTCATTTTGATCACCTGTCGTATATGAGTGTTAATATATCGGTTATCAATATTATGAAATCGGAATTGCCTGCGTACTCAGTTCTATCCCGGCACGCAACTCCTTCTCATAGGAGATATATGTTCTCGCAACATGCATTCCAGCCCCCTCATAGAGCCGCGTTGCGCCAGTTAAATTCTGCGAATCGACAGTCAGTACTACATCCTTTTGACCTCGCTGATAAAACTCGCCGAAAGAATGCAACAAGAGTGCCATTCCTAATCCTTTACGTCTCCAGGGACGCCTTACCGCCAAAGTATCAACCCAACTTGTACCTTCCTGGAGAATACACAACGACATTCCGGCAATCTCATCACCATCAAAAGCGATGAACCAGAGCGTTGGATCAAAGATCTCCCGATCAATAGTCCAGTGCTTCCATTTATCAAAATTTCCCTCCATGTGTCCCCAATGGTCCCGGAAAGCTTCTTCAATTGCTGCATAGACGGCGCGACTGTCCAGCTCTTGCATGAATGTGCGAACTGTGACTTGATCAGGCCACTTAGGAGCAATCGGTGCTTGCGACATTTCTATCTCCATACGCCAGGAACGACGCACTTCTTTAAAGCCTGCTTGCAGGAGAGCTTGCTGAGCAGTAGTATTCAAACTACTTTCCCAGCTAAACAAAGTCACTCGTGCTTCTGGTTTGGCCAGAGAAATTTGCCGCTGAGCCCACTCTTCGACATGGTTTAGTAAGTGTTTCTCTATACCCTTGCCAGCAAATTCAGGAAGCACGCGCGTACATGCATAGGTGCGTACGTGCTGTCTATGCTGTACTTCTGCATACCCAACGAGCCGATTCCCTGGCGTCACGACCATCCAGGCATCTGTTTCCAGGTTAAATGTAGGTCCTCGCCAGGCTGAGCGCAGATCATCAAGGGTTATATCGGGTGTTCCATACTCGGCAATATCGCATGCTTCATGCAATCTATACACTGCTTCAAGATCGCTCATCATCGGATGGCGAACAAGAAAATCTGTCGAAAAATTATCTATCATTACTTTATTCTCCTTCTTTGATAGCTAAGCGGAATAGATGCAGGTAAGAACCACCTTACTTTTTGAGTATAAGGGCAAAGCGTTTCTCATCCGTTTCTCAGGACGCTTCACGCTCTACCCTCCTTCCTATCCATACATCTATTGCGATGATTATCAATTTCTAACCGTTTCTCTTAAGCCTTCCAGTTCGCTTTGCGTATCTTTCAGCAATCCTGAAGATGTAGACACTGAGCGGGATACTTATGATACCGGTAACAATAAGTGGCCACGTACAGCTCCAGATCTCTGCTGACCAGATGGCTTTACCACCTAATATCCCTAACCGTAATCCTTCCAGCACGTAAGTCGCAGGTGAAATTTTTGCCAGAGGCTGCATCCACTGTGGCAAAACCTCAATTGGATAGTAGACACCTGAAACCAGCAGTAAGACTGCTCGCACGATATAGGACATCTGCGAACCTCTCTCTGTAAACAGCAATGGCAACACGGCTGCACCTATACCAAAGCCAATGAACGAGATGCTACCTGCGAGCAACATGAAGATCGCAGTCAGGTAATTGGCGTGACTCAGATCCAGGTGGAAGAAAAATCCCACCACGATTAACTGAATAATAGTGAACAGCAATCCATGCGCTACAGCATACCAACAGCTCCCTACCAAATGGGTGAAACGCGATATTGGAGCCATAAAGGTGTGCTCTATAGTTCCTTCCCATCGTTCGATAGTGATCATATCGGTCACACCCTCAAAAGTGACGCTGAGGTAAGACCAGACCGCTGTTCCAATCAGCAGGTACATAATCAGGTAATCCGTATCGATCTTCGATTTGGTAATCAACTCGGCCGCAGCGCCAATGTATGTAACCGCCATAGCATTCACAATGTTATAGACAACCCACACTATCTCCCATGCCCAATAACGCTTGGTCAAGTTCCAGTTGCGTTCGAAAAAGGCGTATGACGCACGCCCTTGATGTATAAGTGAAGACATCAGTCTTATTTCTCCTATTTATTCTTGCTCATCTTCTTTTTGAGCCTCGAGCGCTTCGAAGGCTTTTTCCCAGCTTCCGTAACGTTCAATTTCAGCATCTGTGATCTGATGAGCAACGGTATAATGCATGAATACTTCGTTCATTGTGACAGATGTTGTTCGCTCCATGCGCTCCGCGACGGCAAGTTTGAGCTCCTCAACTGTACCCATTGCCATGATGCGACCCTTGTCGATGATAGCCACACGGTCACACAACGCTTCCGCCTCGTCCATATCATGTGTGGTAATCAAGATGGTCGCGTCATGCACCTCGCGAAGTTCCTCTACAAAAGTCTGAACATCTATCTTTGATCGCGGATCAAGCCCAGTCGTTGGTTCGTCGAGCAAAAGCACAATTGGTGCGGTGAGAAACGCTCGCGCGATTGCAACTTTCTGTTGCATGCCCCGCGACATATTTTCAAGAGGTTGCCCTACGCGGTCCTCAGGAATACCTAGTCGGGACAATATGCTCCTGATCTTTGCTCGCGCTTCGCTGCCCGGCATATTGTAGAGTCTGGCTGCATAGATCAGATTTTCCATCGGCGAGAGCTTCTTGAAAAACGATGCTTCTACACTCACACGATTGATGAGCTTCTGTACCATAGCTTCATCTTTCACAACATCGTATCCAAAGATGGATAAATGCCCTGTATCAGGGATGAGCAATGTTGAGAGCATGCGGATGAGTGTCGATTTACCAGAACCATTTGCTCCCAGAATACCCATAATCTCGCGCCGCTTTACTGTCATTGTCACATTATCAACGGCATGCACCTCGCGCTTTACTTCCTTGTATTGCTTCCATGGCAAGCGCACCAATGGCTGAGATTTCTTGAATATCTTAGAGACGCCATCGATCACCACAGCATCTTTCGACTCGTCAATAACGATATTTTCTGTTAATTGCATTGACTCAATATTATGAATAGCCAACGTCGTATCTCCTTTTCGAAACTATATGCGAGGTGCGTCGCCCGCAACTTCTTCATACGTACAAATTCTTCTACCACATTCGTAAACAACAACAAAAAACCGTGGGACTGAATTTTTGTTTTGGTCAGTGCCCACGGTTGAGGGTATCTCTTCAATTGTGCCTATCTATTATGGAATAGGCGGAGACCCCCTGGAGATGGGCATACTGCGACCTTGAGCGAAGACAAAAATGGGCCCAGAGAAATTGTTTGAGGTGCCACCATTGATGCAGAGCTTCACCCAGTCGAAAGGCATAGCATGGCCGTTAGTGCCAGATTCATAGCGCAATCGGTATATGCTAAGCATATTAAATCGTGTAGCCATGCTTGCCATTTCCTTTCATAAGATTTTGTGTTACTACTTTCCAGGCAAATACTTTGCCTGATTATATGTTGCAAGATTTTGAGATTGCCGATGCAATCTCACTGTAGCGAGTATACGGAATCAGCACGTCTCTTGTCAAGGGCAATTCATACACTAAGTTTGTAAAACTTGTACAACATAGTATCATGTGATACTATCCCCTCAATATAACTTACGATAGTACTTCCACATTTTGGGGCTTCAATCTTCACAAAGTAGCACCTACAGGAGAAACCAGACAATCCATGAACAACCCAACGCAAAATCGCATACCCGGCAAATACGGAACAGATGAAATCGAGTCAAGCCAACTGGAGGCATGGCCAAACTCTAACCCGGAGCGAGATTATGTGGCACACTTCGAAATTCCAGAGTTCACCTGCCTCTGCCCAAGATCAGGATTCCCGGATTTTGCCACCATTATCATCGATTATGTACCTGACCAATTCGTGGTGGAACTGAAAAGCTTAAAGCTCTATATCAACAAATATCGCAACAGGCAAATTAGCCATGAGTCAGCAACCAACACAATTCTGGACGATCTCGTTTCGCTGCTCTCGCCACGCTGGATGCGAGTTATCGCTGACTTTACTGTCCGCGGCAACATCAAAACCATCATTTTTGCCGAGCACAACTCCCCAGAATATCAGGGGCCTCATCCAGAATTCCGACGTTATCTTTAAAGAAAGTGATACCCTCGGGTGATCTGAGAGGTATTACTTTCTTTATTCTAACTACTCTTACTCTCAGACAATTCACGCCTGAAAAGAAACGGGCTAAAATTCGTCTCATAATCGTATGTATCAAGATTCTCACGGCGCTTGAGAAAACCCACCACCCAATACGTAAATGGAGTAGCAATCACCTCGTATACAACTTTGAAAATCCACTGTGTAAGTATGGCTTGCAGCATCAACGACGCAGGAATAATTCCCCAAAAAGCAATACTGATAAAGATCACTGTATCCAGCCCCTCGCCAATGAGTGTTGAGCCAATGGTACGTGTCCACAACCAGCGCCCCTTTGTAGCAATCTTCAACTTGGCTAGCACAAATGAATTCGTAAACTCACCAACAAGGTAGGCGCTAAATGATGCCAGCAGCAGGCGTGGAGCGAAGCCCAGAATAGCATTATATGCTCCCTGTTGCGTCCAGAAAGGCGCAGCAGGAGCAATTCCACCGAGAAATATCGCGACAACGGCAAGCAAATTACATGCAAAGCCCAACCAGATGACCCGACGAGCCGCACCGTATCCATAGACCTCAGTCAGTACATCTCCAAACAGGTAACTAAGCGGGAAGATGATGATACCCGCAGGTACCAGAAAGCCAAATAACAAAATCAGCTTTACAGCGATAATATTAGCAGTGATGAGGCAGGTAACAAAGACAGCTGCAATAACCACAAACCAGAACGAAACTTTCACTCTTCCAAACTCCTTATTGCTCTCCAAAATCCTCTTATTTTTACTGAGGCAAATAGCCAATCGGGTCTTTTAGTCCTGCTTCCGCAAATCCATTGAGTCGCAGCAGGCAACTATCACACGTACCGCACGCCAGGTCCTCCCCCTCATAGCAACTCCATGTGAGTTCATAAGGCACATGGAGTTGCACGCCTGTTCGAATGATCTCAGCTTTATTCAAGCGTAAAAGTGGTGCATGTAGATGAAACGCGCGTCCGTCCTGTGTTGTAGCTTTTGTTGCCAGGTTCGCCATGCGCTCATAAGCATCCAGATACTCAGGTCTACAATCGGGATAACCACTGTAATCTATAGCATTAATGCCAAGATAGATATCGTTAGCACCCGTAACTTCAGCATATGCCAGCGCAAATGACAGAAAAATTGTATTCCTGGCTGGAACATACGTGATGGGTATCTCTTGCGACATCTTCTCCAGGCTCCTGGCGTGTGGTACTTCAATGTCAGCAGTCAAAGCACTTCCACCAAATGCTCGCAGATCAATCGTAATCGTCTTTTGTGTTTGAACATGATAATGTGCGGCTATAGCCAACGCTGCCTCAACCTCGCGCTGGTGACGTTGTCCATAATCAAAAGAAAGTGTGTGTAGTTCATATCCCCCATCAGAAGCAATGGCAAGCACCGTCGATGAGTCTAAGCCACCTGATAAGAGTACCACAGCTTTGTTCTTCATAACAGATAGATTCTCCTGAAATGGGTATGCACATAAAGAAGCCCCATACTGGGGCTAAGAGAGTGTATCACAAAAGTTGGCTTCTGTCGAAATTTTGCCGACTCCTTAAAAAGTTGGGGAGCGGCGTCGGGCTGCAAAAAGCGACGACTGAATGCGTATTAATCTTACGAGATAACAAATAGCTACTGATATTAGCAAGATTCGTCTATTTCTTGCTATCATCGACTTCTTCAATTAAATCCGCAATGGGAACAGATAGAGCGCGAGCAAGCTTTTCAAGCGTCACAGACGAAACTTCTGCATACTGATTTTTATAGATACGAGCAAGCGTCTTGATATCCACATCAGCCATTCGTGCAAGTTTGCCCTGGCCAAGACCTTGCTGTTGTGCTATTTCTTTGACACGAAGACGAAGCATACGACACCTCACTTGTGGTAGATTGCCTTCAGTATAGCAGGTGAACCACTTGACTGCAATGACATTAGATGTTACAATCAAAGTGTGGTAGTTAAGCTACCACACTTTTAGCTCTGTAGTTAAGTTGTCACATATTAACTCCGAGAGGCGAAAGGGGTACTTATGTCATGGCAGAGCAAACCACAGTGGTAGGAAATGCAACCATTGTCTTGGACGGCCCCAACGATCCCTTTCATGATGGATATACTACCGGTTACCTGGAGTTTTACGACGAGCGGCACCTGCCACTTTTTCCCCTGACCAGCCATATTGTCCGGGATTATCTTCTAGCAATTTTAACCGAGTCAACACACCCTGAATTATAGAGAGCCGGACACATTACAGGCTGGATGGAGGCTCTCATAGAGAACGCCCCACAGACTTTCAGAAGTGTCCTTCCAGAGGAACACACGATTGCGCTGCAAAATATGTGAACAAAAGAAATGGGAAACGGGCGAATGATTTGCCCGTTTCCCATTGAAAGGAAAGTAAATGGGTATTCTTCGTCCAACTCCCAAACAAAAAGTCCCGAAGGGTTCGCGGGGTACTGAGAGTGAAATGATTATTGCCACAGAGTTAGTCCGTGCAGGATACACTGTACTGACACCTTACGGCTACATGCACCGCTATGATCTGGTCATTGAGGACGCTGATGGCCGTTTCTGGAAAATACAGTGTAAAACTGCATGGTTGTCTACACAGACAGAAGGGGCAGTGGTATTCGCAGGATGTAGTACAGGGGGAAAGGGAGGATGGAAGAAACGCGGGTATCAAAATGATGTGGATTATTTTGCAGTCTACAGTCCAGATACAGATAGGGTCTACCTAGTTCCTGCCGAAGGCATCGGGAACCAGTGTTCCCTGCGTCTGACTCCTTCAAAGAACAAGCAGGAGAAGCACGTGCGGTATGCCGCAGACTACGAGTTGTAACGTTGGCGGCGAGACTTGAACCCACGACCTTTTCCGTAGGGTAGACGGCCAGCGCGTTGCTCGCTATGTCTAGTGAACACGTTTCCAGCCGTCCCCCTCCAAACTGGACGCACACCTTTCAATACATCCGGCTCTCCAAAGGCACTGACATCCCTGCTAAGGCGAGAAAAAAGCTGAATTGACTGACTAAGCCAATTCAGCTATGGCGATCCCGACAGGGGTCGAACCTGCGACCTTCTCCTCCGTTACTTCACATAATCAGATAAGTGGATTAACCCTTCATGTATCTCGCCATGGCAGTTATGACAGACGAGGATGCACTTTTTCAGTTCTTCCTCAATTTTACGCCACGACCACGCGCCGGTTATCTGAAAAGATTTATCTCTGCTATTAATATGGTGAAAAGCGAGATTGCGCATACAGCGATTGTACCCACAGATTTGACACTTACCGCCCATAAAAGCAACTGCCTGTTCTTTTAACTTCGCTCGCTTGTTTCCTGATAAACAGGAATTGCAGCGCGTTTTCGTCATTGCTCTATGAGGGATATAATCATATTCCCGCCCACACTGGTCACATCGACAACGTACCGATGTCACCGAGAGTTCCTTGTGCGTATTATGTCCCCCAAAGGGCGAACACTCAAGGCAGAACTTGCGATTACTGATGACGTGCCGTTGCCCGTTGATCTCGACACGATTCGGGAATGTTTTTGAACACTTTCTACAAACTGGCATAATTAGATTGTAGCATAATTTGCTTTCTTTTTCAATACCTTACCTATTGAGCTACAGTTTTCCTCATAAAAAAAGCGATTCCGAGAGGGTTCGAACCTCCGACCTACATATCCCATATCTGTATCTCCTGCTCAGTTCCCATCTCGTAAATCCCTAAATCAGTCTAAATCCTCTCGAATCGCCCCACAAGCCACTTTCTCGTACTCCCTTGTGCCGGACAACCGTACACGGCTTGCACATACTATACCCTATCAGTGACGCGAAAACAAAGAGTTTGTATGTATTGGCTATAGGCAACTTTTGAGGGTTTGTGTGTCCAGGCAAAGAATATGCCTTCAGAAATTAAGGTTTCAGAATAGGAGCATTGGGCGTATAGGTTACGCTCATTTCCCCTACGGTTATCGTCGGCACAGTTTGTCCAGGTCGAACGTAAACCGGAGAATGATAAGGTTGCGACTTGTTATCTTCAGCAATATATGCAAATCGTGGAGAATCAAATACGAGGGATTTAGAAGAATCAAATGATCGTGGAGCATCTAATCCTGATGAATTAGGGTCAAATGATGGCATGAAACGAATTCTATCTGCAAGAGGGGCATTCTCCATTGGTTTGAAAATCAGCGATCCATCACTGTTGGCCGCGATTTCAACCGGTATACCTCCGGTAATCGGGACTAACATCCCCTCTTCCTCTTTATCGCTATATGCTTGAGGGACACAGATGCACATAAGGTTCTTGCCAACAGTTCTTTCATCTTCTGGCATTGCTTCTGCCACTTCCTGTATTGTGCGTGTCAGCACCACGCCGATATTCTCAGGACTTGCACCATGTTGAACCAACCGTTTGAGGAATCTGGTGATTTCAATACGTTTCTTCTCGGCCAGTGGGGTACCCGCGACGTAGAGCGCAACGTCACCTTTTTTAAGCTCATCCCAATGATCTTTGAATTCGTCGCGCGGCTGATCCATCATTCTGCCATCGTCATCTATGAAATTCTCAACCATAATACGGAGCGGTATGCGAATTCTCTTGCCGCCCTTTTCAACCTCTTTGAAACCGACACCCACAAAAGCGATCCGCCTTTTATATTCATGGAGCTTCCGTATTCTGTTTGAATTCATCAGTTCGGTCGCGCGGAATTTCAAATTATTGACAGCCTCGTCCAGATTCCTCCCATTTTTTAGCTGCTTTGTCGCCCAATCAATGGTAGACATAAGAACATTCTGCCCATCTTTTTTCACCGGTATCTTCGCCTGCCCGGTGTAAGCAAAGACAAATTGCTTCTTGTAGACCAGCGCCTTATTGCTTATATCATCATACCACTGTACCTTCCTGTCCACTACAGTAGAAATCCGCCTGTCGCTGGTTTGTATTACAAAGCCTTTTGTCAGGCACGTTAAAATCATTGTCATGGCCAAATCCTCAACATTCAAAGCTGCTCGCCGAATAGCTGACTTCTAGCAGTATACATGTGAAGGCAAGGGGGCGCATCAACCCCCGAAGAGGTGGCGTGTGAGCGTGGCGATAAAGGTCACTTCAATGAGTAGCCCGATGAAGGCTTCAAGAGCCGCCAGGACGGTGAGCGGGTCATCTAGTGTAATGCCGCCTGGGAAGAAGCCGCGTCCATGAAATGAGGTCATGCTGAAGACTACTGAACCGAGCGGGGAGAAGGCTGGCCCAACCGTGCGGCCTAGAATGAAGTACGTGGTCGCAAACGCTAAAATGACGATGAGATAAGCAAGGAAGAGTGAGCCTAGATGATGCAACATCTTCCGTTGATGCCAGAATACTTTGCGCTGCATGAGTTGTGCGCGATAAGCGAAACGGTTTGCGTCTTCACTAAGTCCTTGATTGCGCAAAACAACTGAAAGTTGGCGGTAGACTCGCGTGGCAATAGTATATTCAACATCCGGCACCCCAAACACTTCATCATTACTTCCACGCTTGGCCGAGTGTTCATCGCCCAAGATAGAAATAGTTGACCAATCAACTACAGCTATATTGTCATCACTCCAATGTATATCGGCAAGTGAGGCTGTACTATATTTTTCATTGTCAAGAACAATACCATTCAGTTTGGTTGAGGCATCAAAAAAGGCACCCGAAGATCAGCCCCTTCCAAATATGCGCATTGAAGGTAAGCTCCTTCAAGGTGAGCCTCTCCTAATGTCGCACCTTCCAAATGAGTTCCCTGAAGGAGAGCGCCTTCGAGATGGGCCAAACGCAAGTCAGATCTTTCGAGATGGGCACTATTAAGTCCAGCATTTTCCAGGTGCGCCCAAATGAAAGTTGCACCTTCCAATTTAACATCCATCAGGTTAGCTCCCTCCAAGTGGGCCGCCGCGAAGTCGGCTCCTTCCAAGTGAGCATCCCTGAAGTTGGCTCTTTCGAGATGAGTATTATTGAAACCAACTCTTTCCAAATCGGCTGACTTGAAATTAACGCCCTCCATGTGACTGGCTGATGCTTCAAGTTCATCCCCGGTAAACTGCTCTCCCTCAATAAAGAGTCCAGCAATCATCCCTGCAAGTGGTAAACCGCTCAAGTCTAAGCCCCGTAGATTAGCACCACGCAGGTCCAGTCCTTCGCGATCACGTTGGCTTTTGTCACTCCAATCAATAGGGCCGCGTAGACCCTCGTGAGTTGCCAAAAGCCACTCAACATCAGCACGATTCAAATTAATATGTGAAAACGGATAAATGCCATTCGTAATATCAGGGACAATACTGCGCAGCACAGCAAGATGCTTTTGCCGCTCAGCATCAATTTCTGGTTCCCTACGCCATGACTGAGCTTGTACTTTCCAGTATGCTGTCCATCCGTCTTTATCGTCATTTGCAGGACGCTTCAATGCCATCCTCTGCGCGCCATTTTGATCGCTCATAGGGCTTCCTCACGCTTCAATTCTCACTTTGGAAATTGTGTTTCATACTTATCTGTATAGACGTAGGGCTTTAGCGCTGATCCAAAAGGCGCGCCGATTCTCCTATAAAATGCAGGGGGTTTTCTGAAAAATGCGGTCTTTTGCGCAGAAACGCGCCGCGTCAATCGGGAATAAACACAAGGTGCTGCTTTGCCTCTTGCCAGATGTCCCACAGTTCTTTCGCGGCCTCTATCGGTATCTCCTGCCCGACAAAGCGAGCGCTCATCTGATCGTTGAAAGCAACGCCAGCCTTGTTCCTGTATCCGGGCAACACACTGTCGCGACATCGATCCGCTTCTCTGGAACAGAGATTAGCGAATAAGTGGAGGCACAGGCAAAGAAAAAGCTCCGTTAACCCTACTCTACAGTAAAGCTAACGGAGCTTTGGCGATCCCGAGAGGATTCGAACCTCCGGCCTACAGTTCCGCAAACTGTCGCTCTATCCACTGAGCTACGGGATCAGGCGCGTAAAGTCAAACATTCAAAATGGGGTCTACTAGATACCGTTTCGTATCTTACATGGGAGATGATACTACAATGAACGACACTCTGTCAATAGATTGTCTTTCTGTCGGAGCCCGGGTGTCTGCCTGTGGGAGAATAGGAAGGATTGGAGATATTGTTGTTATTGAGTCTGTGCAATGGTTCACTCTTCTGGCTGCAACGTAAAATACGATTGCGTATGTCAATAATGTTGATTGCGAGGGCAAGAAATGAGTGAAACTAAAAACGCAAAAGAGAATGAAACTGATCAAGAGTCGGTTAGTAACAAACAAATAGAGACTAATCAAAGTAGTGGTCAGATCAAGTATTATATAGTAGAAGAAGGCAAGCCCGTTCTAGCTATTGATGACAAGGTTCTACCCGTAATACTAAGAGCAATTGCAACAGGCCATATTAGTTATCCTTTTGATCCAACAGTTATAAATAACATATTGATTGGCTTGAGCGGTGCGTTCGATGAAGAAGCTATACTCAAGGCATTGTATGAGACACGAAATGAAACAATACATCGCGTGCCTGATAAGACGGCAGCCGAAAGAATAGCCGAAATAGTAAATCTAGTGAAAAATTCGCAAACTAGAATAATCCCCCTACTTATAAACGAAGAGCCTTTAACTCCTCAAACATTGGCGCTGGCCTTTACTGCTCTGACTGAATTCACTACAAAACTCTGGCTTATTGCCCATCATCGCTTTGCCGATCTCATTGAATTTACACAAACACATGATGTTCGTTTCGCCAATGAAGCTGGCTCAACTATCGCATGGGTTACTTATAATTCTCCGTTTAGCTTTGGTTTGCAAGTAGATAAAGTCGTTCCAGGTATTGCAGATGCCATCATGCCCATAGTGGATGGACTATCACAAAGAAAAGCAAAGCAAGATAAATTAGAGTTGGATAATCTTCTAGCACTAATGGCTAACAAAGCAGCAGAGGAACACCTAAAACAACAACAGGATATCACCGAGCTAGAACGAGAAAAACGGGAGATTGAGTTAGAAAAACTGAGGCTTGAAAACCAGAAAGAGCGTCAAGCTTTAACAGAACAACGTTTAAAGTCACAATTCAAACAGATCGAATATGCCCTTGAATTAACTGGAAAAGCAGTCGATATAGTGTATCCTCATGCTGATCCAGAGATTCGGCCTGTCCTCATTCAATCCTTGGTAAACAATATCTTGCAGCTTGATAGCATGGAAGGACTTCAATTGTTCTTACCAGAACAGAGTAGTGCAAAGTCTCCCATACAAGACGACGCAAAACAGTAAATTCACACTATGCCGAGTATTTGCAGGAGGTAAGTCAAACGAGGAATGTATAGAGTTCAATCCCCCGTTTGTCTTATTCAAGTAAAGGAATTCGGAAGTTTTTAAGAGGCATACCTTGAACTTTTGAAGCATACATAACTTCAACACCAAAGCAAGGATACAGCTACAGACATTAGCGCGCTATTGCTTCTGCTTCTCTTTAGCCTTAGAGCAAATAGCAGGACTGGCGATCGGTTGTATGATCGCCATCGTTTTATTCAATTGCAGGTTCAGGAGCAGATTGGTCAGCAGTGGTATCCAACGAAGCAAAGTACTCCAATAGTAATCTGTGAACGAAGATGTAACCTCCTCCTACTTTTCGTAAGAGAATACATTCAGCAGCATAATCGATGAACCTCGGCAGTTTCATGCATTAGCTTATCCTACCCATTTTATCCTTTATCAGATCTATTGGTTTAGCTCCATGACAATTGCGTTCTTATCTAACCTTCAACACTCGAAGCACAATTCGACCTACCTCACTTGATTGTTCTGAGTTGATATCTATTTCTTAATGACTAAGATCATTTCATCTTGACGCTTCAATTTTGTGGCTCATCTGTAACAATCAAGCTCTCATTTATTGATTGGATTGTGAAACCAACAATGTATTCTTCTATAGTGAGATAGTGTAAGTGAGGAATCCCTGATCCGTATCAAAGAACAAAAAGTACATTTGGATTCCCTTTCTATTACAACTCTTGAAAGTAAAGGAGGAAACTCCATGTTTACCCATACACCATCTACCGGCAGTTCTGTACCACCTGTAGCAGAAAAGTCAACCAGGAAAGGGCGACGTTGGCGTGTATTCGGTGATAGTTCTCCTCAGCCTTTCAGTTTTGCTCACACTTCGGTTATACAGCTATCTCGATCTACATGGCATATGCAACAACGCAACTTTCGCTCACACATCGTATGCCAATTAACACGACACCTGCCTCGCTAGGATTGCAGTACAAAGACATTACCTTCCCAAGCCGCTATGACCACTTGCAGCTCAAAGGTTGGTTTATCCCCGGCGTCCTGCCAAACGGCCATCTCACAGCTCAGCGAGCTATCATCATGGTCCATGGCGATGTCTCTAATCGAGTTGATAACGGTGTTGGTATCCTGAGCCTCAGCGGTGATCTGGCACATCAAGGTTTTGCAGTCCTGACCTTTGATATGCGCGGGAATGGTCAGTCGCCTGCAGCGCCTCGATCACTTGGCCAGTACGAACAGCGTGATGTCATGGGCGCAGTAGATTTCTTACAATCTGGCTTACTTCCCTATCCTGAACTTGGTCGTCCACGTGCTATCGTAGGATGGGGCGAGTCAATGGGAGGCGCGACACTGATTTTGGCAGCAGCCAACGAGCCAGCGATCAGGGCGATCGTTTCCGACAGTGCTTATGCCGATGTACTTCCCCGAATTGAGCGTGATGTCCCTGCTCAAGGTCACACACCTGCCTGGCTTACGCCAGGAGGGATTGTCGCAGCTCGGGTGCTCTATGGTGTGGACTACTTCAATATCCGCCCTGTTGATGTGATTGCAAGCATCGCCCCACGCCCAATTCTCCTGATTCAAGGTACCGAAGACAACAAGAAATCATCGAGACACTCCACCCTCGCACATGTTCATCTTAGCTGCTGCCGCTCTCAATGCTCCCAATGCCAATGTCCAAACCTGGTTTGTGCCAGGTGCTACACATGCCCAGGCCTACCATGTGCTAGGAAAAATCTATGTTGATCGCCTTGTCGCATTCTATACAGCGGCGATTGGACCCGATACAAGTAGATCGTTGGATAAAGAAGAACACAGGTCATAAAAGCGAAAGAGCAAGTTCCTGTGAAAGAACTTGCTCTTTCGCTTTATTCTTTCCCAATCAGCCAGTTATTCCAATGGAGACAGTAGACCACATCCACCTCGCCAAAACTAGCAACCACAGCAAACACACCGCCAGATAGATTCGTTGCCCTATACCTATCCAACCAACCAGTGCCAGTATCCCATATAACAATAATGCGCCAACCATCGCCAGGGCAAATATAAAACAACGACGTTGAAATCTTTGAAAGAGTTTATCCGACTTGAAAGAAACCGACAATAGAAGAGCAGCAATCATTATACTCAAGAACGATACACCTGCAGCAGCCCAATGGACTACACCTGTGATGGTAGCTGGTGGATGTAGTGCATGTACATCGCCTGGGAAAATGCCCATGATAACTAACCCACAACTCGCCACACACAGGAGTAACATAGCGGTTCGTGAGAGATTGGTAAGAGCGATACTAAAGAATAAACCAAGAGTAAGGACAAATACACTCAAAGCTAGAACTTAAAATGCAGAGGTCATTAAATATCCAAAAGAGCCAATCGCATAATTGCTCACAGCATGATTTATTGGATTATATTCGGGGCGTAGAAAGTGCAGTACAGCAACAGCCAAGAAGAAATAGACTATGCCTCCAATTGCAAGTAACGCTAGCAATGTAATAAGTTTTGGCTGTTCTGTCGCTGGAAAGCGACCGATTTCTTCACTTTGTTTTTGATCTTCGATTTCTTAACTCCATGAAATATGAATAGGTTGGAACTACTCTTTATGATGAGTATTTAGACAAAAATTCACTGCCTCTACAACATCTGGTGTATCAGGGTCACGAAGCAGGCATTGATATGCCTGTGGGAAAGTTACGATACGCTGTTCTCTTGAAAATACCTTACTTAGAAATACCGATGTATCGCTGCTTCATGTAATAGTATGATGCCTACCAAGCAACACCATGATTCGAAGTTCCCATTACTCTTGATATAGCTTATCCTCTTAACCTATACTATTTTTAACACATCCTTTAAAGCATTTCCCAAAGTATTTGATCTGATGCATGGAGTAAGCGTCATAGACCTCCGTGAAAGGATACACGCTCATGGCTGATGAAGAACTTATCCAAAGACTTATTCTTCGCTACAATAGCTTATCCAAAGGAAATCTCAAGTATTCTGTCCGACTCATCGAACTGATCACCGTAGTACCAACTACTCTCACAATTTGGCGGACTTATGGTCTGGGAAGTACCCTACGCTACCTGGCCGGTCTCATCACGGCATTGATAGTACAACGTGTGTTTCTCTCCGCGATGATTCGAAAAATCGGACCAGAACAATCATCGTTGGCCGATACGCTGACCTTAAGTCGAGCTGCAACCGGGGCAGTTCTCGCCGGGCTAGTGGCTTCTGGAATCAGAGATCGTAACGGCACCGCCGGCTGGATTGGTTGGTTGATGCCTCTGTTTGGAGTAACTGATTGGCTCGATGGTCCACTGGCTCGGCGGGCTGGTCCAACTTACCTGAGGGGTGTGCTCGATATAGAGGCGGATTCGTGGCTTACACTCTGGTCCGCCGCCGGAGCAGTAGCCTGGGGGAATATGCCACGTTGGTGTCTACTCCCTCCAATCATACACTATTTGGAACCCACGCGAGCTTTGATGCAAGGCAAACTTCCTCAAGGTAGAGGTCCATGGTGGTATCGCTTTGCAGGCGCGAGCCAGATGGGGCTTCTCATTGTTGCCCTGGCACCTTTCGATTGGCGACAGCGTAAGCAGATTCTCTACGCTGCATCATTGCCCGTAAGCATAGGACAATGTGCAGCGATTTTTGTTCGCCTTGCCATGAAACTTAAGAATGACCAGCGCCGATAAACACTATTTCTTCTCGTCAGTTCTCAGTTGCAAATGAAGTTTTCGCAACTGTTTTTCATCCGCGGGTGAAGGTGCGTTCATTATCAAATCCTGGGCGCTCTGCGTCTTATTTGTTGCTACTAGGTTTGTCGAGTGCCCAATTGAATATTACAGCTACCGATATGCGTTGTGTCATTATTATTTTCATATAAATAGCTTACATCAAACAAACCTGGTTTTACCAGATTTTTTTGAGCATCAGTAAAATTATCTGCGCTAAATTCACGAGCAAGTGTTGCGCTGTAGTAAACCTTAACGAAAGCCGGAAACTGGCTTGCAGAGCCAGGAATAATCACAGTTTTCTGATAGACCGCATCAGCAGGAAAAATTTTGAACACAGATGATTCTGCTGTAGAAACTGTCCATGTAGAGCAAGACGCGTAGAGAATAGATGTTATTGGACCTGTAGATGATAGCCACCGCAAACGGAGAAAGAATCAATTGATCTGTATTGCTATTTCCACAACGGGCGAGATGAATCTGACCCGGACTGCTATGATCATTCTGCTGACCAAATTTGGCAATGAATGTCGAGAGTTGGGAACCCAATATCGCGGTGCCTGTATTTAGCGTAGGTTGCGTGGTTGAAGCATTGGTCGCTCCTGGGCTTACTGACTCCGCAGTTTTACCTGTCGTAGTTGGTGTTGAAGTTGTTTTTGTAGCTTGTGTTGAACTTCCATAGATATAAACAGCAAAGATACAAAGGAGTAATGCAACGATAATTAACCCAAGACCTAACTTAGTCCTATTTGATTGTACTCGAAACCAATTTTTGAAACCAACTGGCCCTTTTGGAGACTCATTGTATGGTGGAGGTGACGGTCGCTGAAATTGACTTGAAATAGGCGGTGGTGGATATTGTTGATTTTGAAGCTGAGGTTGGTTGGATTGCCAAGTAGGCGGAATATTTCCTGGTTGCATTGTATTTCTCGCATCTAAGAATTTTATATTTCCCCACCCAACGTAGGGTGATACACAGTGAGAAACGTAAACATAAATGCTGGGTAACAGATTGAGATATTTGATTACAGAGTGATTCTGTTTTACCCTTGGCAGTCATGACTTTTACCGCCAAATAGCGATTGACTTAACAAAAAACTTCTATAAAAGAGACCTGCTTTCACATTGAACTAGCATTGATAACATGCCTTGGAGTGAAAGCAGGTCTCTTCATATAAATTAAAACGCTTCTAGCGCGTGTTCTCTTCTTTCCTCAGTTGTAAATGCAATTCTCGCAACTGCTTATCATCCACAGGCGAAGGTGCATTCATCATCAAATCCTGGGCGCTTTGCGTCTTAGGAAACGCTATGACCTCGCGGATTCCCTCTTCATCAGCGAATAACATTACCAGACGGTCGATACCAAGAGCAATGCCACCATGGGGAGGAGCGCCATATTCAAATGCCTCGAGCATATGCCCAAACTGCTCTTTGATTTCTTCGTCATTCAATTTCATCAAAGAGAATACCTTATGTTGAAGCTCGGCAATATTTATGCGTACACTCCCACCACCAACTTCGTAACCGTTACAAATGATGTCATATTGCTTGGCGCGAATATTCAAAGGATCGCTGTCGAGACGATCAATGTGTTTTTCATCCATACCAGAGAAAGGATTATGTTCAGCCTCGTATCGCTGACCCTCTTCATCATAGTGCAAGAGTGGAAAATCAACAACCCAACAAAGAGCGAGTTCATTTGGATCAATTAGACCTAAGCGTTCGCCCAGTTTAACACGCAAACGGAAGAGGACATCATTGCAAACTTTAGAACTATCGGCAACAAATAATAGCAAATCTCCTGGTTCACCTTCTAATCGGTCAATGATGGCTTGGACCTCGTCCATCGACATGAACTTGACGAGTGGCGATTTAATCTCATTGGTCGGACTAATAGCGAGAGTTACCAAACCTTTCGCGCCTAACATACGTGCAAACTCGGTCAGTTCCTCGATTTCTTTACGAGTATAACCCCCAGCTTCTGGAACACGGATGCCTTTGACCATGCCTTTCATAGCAAGTGCATTCTGAAAGACACCAAAATTCCCATTCGATGCAAGATCCGATATCTCTACAAGTGGAAGATCAAATCGCAGGTCTGGATGATCTGTACCATAGCGATCCATCACATGAGCATATGACAGTCGCAGGAAAGGCAATTCTTTAATGCGTTTATTGGTCGTCTCTTCTATCAGGTTAATTAATAATCCCTCAATCAGAGACATCACATCTTCTTCAGCCACAAATGCCATTTCAACGTCTAATTGCGTAAATTCAGGTTGTCTATCAGAACGTTGATCTTCATCACGAAAACAACGCGCAATCTGAAAGTAACGATCCATACCTGCTACCATCAGTAACTGTTTCAACTGTTGTGGTGATTGTGGTAAAGCATAAAACTCACCTGGATAAAGCCTGCTTGGAACAAGATAGTCACGAGCGCCCTCGGGAGTGCTCTTCATCAAGATTGGTGTCTCGATTTCAAGAAATCCACGTTCATCCAGGTAATCACGTATCGCTTTGACAACTCGATGACGTAGTATCATATTGTTTTGCATCGAGGGTCGGCGAAGATCAAGATAACGATATTTGAGCCTGAGTGACTCATCGACTTGAATATTGTCACTAATAGGGAAAGGAGTTGTCCGAGAAGGATTTAAGATTGCTATTGCATCTGCTGCTATTTCAATCGCTCCTGTACTCAAATTCCGGTTTTCTGTTCCTGGCAGGCGAGCAACAACCTTTCCACTAATCTGCACCACATATTCCGAACGTAGCTCCGAAGCTATGCGATGTACCTCGGGAACACGTTCAGGATCAGAAATCACCTGTGTTAAACCATAACGATCTCGTATATCCAGGAAAACCAGGCCGCCATGGTCCCTGCGCCTGTTTACCCAACCTGCCAGTGTAACCTGTTCACCAATATTACCAGTATTTAACTCTCCACAGGTATGTGTGCGAAAATATACCTCAAAACCCACAGCTATCACATCTCCTTACTAAATCTTTCAAGTAATCTATCGTTCATGTATCCCCTCCGCCTATACGTGCATATCTTTTAGGGCATTGAAGAACATACAAAAACATTATTCCTTTCCCATACAAAAGAAGTGAAAGAACCCAATCATTGATCCTGAAGAAAGCGTCACATATGCCATTTAGCAATTTCCAGGTACGCTATTCTGGGTGCCTGTTTGGATTGCCATCAAGTTCGCCATTGAGGAAGGAATTTGTGATAACACAGCGAGTTGATTGCCCTTTTGATCCATAGCAATGCTCTTCAATTGCTTGAAGTCTGAATATGATACATACTGCTGATCCAATTGAAGTTTGACACTGTTAGAATTGCCTGTTGTTCCTTTCGGTGTGGGGGTAAGTGACCCGGTCGGGCTGGATTCCAGATCGAGGATTCGATAATTCGCTTGATCCCCGATGTAGAGATGTGGAACACCACTAATCTGACCAGCCGTTAAATTCGTTTGCGTCGTGCTAGGTATAGATAAAGGTGTACTCACATTTGACTCAACAGGCGTCACTTTTGGAACTGGGGTTTCCGGGGTAAAGTCCTTGGCGCTAATTCCCAGAGGTAGTGCTATCTGAGGTTCAACAAGTACAGGCATCGGCAAAGAAGAGGGCACTAAGGACAAACTCTTTACATCTCCATTTGACAACAACAGGAAAAGCTGACTTGGAAAAGCTGCAATACTCACAAGCGGCTCTGAGATTGAAAACTGAGACTCCTTCGGCGTGCTAAGACGATTTTTGGTATCCAACACATAATTCAAAATATGTGTGTTACCCTGTTCTGTCGGTGAAGAAAGCACCACATGGACTGTGTTATTCCAGGCAGTAATAAACACTGGCATAAAACCGTTACTGGTAAAATTCGCTCCGATTGGAGTAGAAGAAATCGGTGCACTCAAAGCTCCCTGTTGATTTGGTTGATACACATCAAGGGTATAAGTAGCTTGAGCATTCCCATTCCCCTGCTTTTGTATAAGTAAAAGCAACGAGCCATTACTCGCCATACTTGAAAATTGGGAAGTATTCTTAGGTGGAAGAGGACTCACCATACCAAATTGGCCATCGATGCGATACAAATGGTTGTCTAGCCCCAACGCGTATAGAAAGGAATTGCTCGTGCTTCCATCCGCAAAAACAATACTTCCAGGTGAGGTATTCGTGCTAGTGTTATCGATGGTATGGACTGTGCAGTTACTTGGAAGCACAGTGATTTTGGCTTGCTGATTGTAAACGGTAATTGCTTGTTGCACATGACCAACAAGATCTTTCTGAAGTTGGGTCAGTCTCTGCATCTGGGTGTCATCAAGTTGATAGCTTTTCTTCACTTTTGCTAAATCTATTTGAGCCGTTGCCAGTGTTTTAAGGGCAGCGGAAGGAGAAGATTCAGAAGCGGCACTTATAATTTGTTGCTGCGCAGCGTCCAATGCCTGATTCGCCGCCTGGCTCTGATTAAAGCGAAATAAGTAGTATGCCCCACCGCCAAACAGCGAAATTATCAAGAGAGCAACAATAGCAAGAGTTGGATAAAAAAACCAGGGTCGTCTATTTCTCTGTTTCCCAATCGCTGGTTGTGGAGCAGTAATGCTATCAGGGGAAATAATTAATGGACCACTACTCAAGCGCAATGGACCACTTGATACTCCTATATCTCCATTACTTGAACCTGATCCTAAGGACGAATCAGAGAACATCCCCAACCTGACCGTATCTTCACCCATTTCGCGTCCGCCCACAACGACTGGATAACGAACGCTTGGTGGCTCTTCACCAACTTCTTGAACTTGTACGACAATAGCCGTTATATTGTCTGGTCCCCCATTTTCGTTAGCGCGTTCAACAAGATGATAGACGCTCTCTTGAGGCACAAATTGTTCAACTATATGTTGCAGTTCTTCGTCGCTGACTAAACCCGACAACCCATCAGTACAAAGTACTAATGAGTCTCCCTCGTGTAACTCTTCGTGAAAGATATCAACGTCGACTTCTGCTTGCGTACCCAGGCAACGTGTTATGACATTACGCTGAGCATGTGTGCGGGCCTGCTCCTCTGTGAGTAAACCCGCTCTTACTTGCTCGGCCACCCACGAATGATCCTGCGAAATCTGCTTTACATTGTTTCCTCGGAGTAGATAAGCCCGGCTATCGCCCACATTGGCTATATATGCCATATTTCCACGCAACACCGCAGCAACACATGTCGTTCCCATACCAGTCCTTAACAGGTTCTCTGCCGCTCGTTGATGAATAGATGCATTTGCTCGTCTTATCGCTCGGAGCAGAGAAACAGCAACATCATTGCTGTCTTCCTGATAGTACATATTGCTGATTGTATCCACCGCTATTTCACTTGCCACCTCACCCGCTGCATGTCCTCCCATACCATCGGCAACAATGAACAAGGCACCTTTACCTGCCATCACCTGTAAATCTTTAGGGATGACAAAAGCCATGTTATCTTCGTTATGTTCACGCTTGCGGCCAACATCGGTTAGCTGGGCAACATCAAGACGGAGTTGTTTCGCCAACGCACCTATCTCCCGTAAAGCTGGGACAACCGTGGTAATTGCCCACTTGATTTGTACTGTTCTTGCAATCCGGAAAACCTCATATGGAGCGCAACGTTTTTGACTTGTATTGCGCGTTTTAAAAACTTTAGGCTATAATACACCGACGCAGAGAAAAACGCAACGCACCCTTGCTTTTAGCCTATTGTAATTTCTAAGTTTCCTTCTTCGTTCAATTTTGAATGAGTATACTCTTTCACTCTTAAGCACGCAAGGATGTCTTTTTCTTTACAAAGCTATTTTTCTTATAAAAGGGCGAGTGTGGCGTGGTGTGGCTGGGTGCTCCTTTATGGTTACCCGGTTCCCACTATTAGATGTAGTATTTTTTGCATGGCTTTTTGGAATGAGGTAAACGATGCAACTTATTGAACTTCAAGAAAACGTCTGGGTTATTCAAGGTGGAGCAAACATCGGTGTCATTGCTCATGAAGACCACTGCCTCATTATTGATAGCGGCATGGATAGAGATACTGGCCAGAATATACTAAAACAGGTAAGAAAATTGGGTCTGACACCTACAGCATTGCTCATTACTCACGCTCACGCTGACCACTTTGGTGGGGCCGATTACCTTGTTCGGCAAACAGGACTGCAGGTCTATGCTACCCGTGTCGAGGCATCTGTTATGTCTAGTCCCATTCTAGAGCCGCTTTACCTATTCGGGGGAGCACAACCACCGAAGGAGTTGCTGCACAAATTTTTTCTTGCAAAACCCTGTAAAGTTAACGTGATTCTCGAAGGGAATGAACTGTCGGTCGATCAGATACCCCTGGAAGTTATTCCTTTACCTGGACACAGCACTGAGCAAATCGGTATAGCTTTTGAGGACACATTGTTCGTGGGTGATGCTTTCCTGACACCTCCGATTCTCGACAAACATCATATTCCATTTTATACTGACATACAGGCAGGGCTTAAAACGCTCAGTTTCTTGAAAACACTTCTCCAATACTCCAATGTATCCAATCTAGATCCATTTGCATCAACAAGTGAAAGTACACCGAATTCAAAAATCACTCCGTTTAAGCTAGTAGTTGCTGGTCATGGAGAAATATACAACTCAACAGATGAGGTGATTCAGGTTATCGATTATTCAGTTCAGCGATTGGAAAACATACTCGAACAAGTAGGAAACGCTCTTGACTATGGAGAGCCTCGCAGCACTTCAGACGTGCTAAGTTCTGTTGCGGCTAAACATGGTGCTTCAATAACCAGCATATCTCAGCACGTACTGTATAATACGACTGTACAAGCTGCGCTAAGCACTCTCTATACACAAAACACAATCCAGCCGATCTTCCAGGATAATCGTCTACTGTGGCAGAGGGTGCAATAAATATCCAGGATTGTTACCTGAGTAATTCCAGAGTCGTTATACAGCCATGGGAACTACCTGATTACACTCCTGAAACACAATGTAGCACGTCTGTAATTGTCCTTAATATCCTTTATAAAGAAGTATCTTTCAGAGAAGTAATTCATATGCATATCGGTATTAATGCCCAACTGCTGTCTTTCAGTCAGAACTATCGGAACGGCGGCATAAGTCGTTACATCCGTTACTTGCTTGCTGCATTAGCAAACCAGCCTGGATCGCATGAATATACGATTTTTGTAAACGGCCAGGACGTGATAGACCATTTAAGTGAAGTTGCAGGAAAAGATGTAATGGGTCACCCAGGACAATCTCAAATCAGCTATGTTCCAGTATCATGGCCTGAATCAAGACCTATCTCAAGAGTCGCCTGGGAGCAACTAAAGCTTCCTGGCCTTCTTCGTGAGAAACGTATCGATGTGTTCCATTCACCGGCGAATGTGTTACCTGAAAGGTTACCACATAACTGTGCGACAGTAGTGACCCTCCATGACCTGGTTTTTTTACGCTATCCACGAGTCTTAACTCGATCAAAACGACTTTACCATCGCGTGTTTACCATGCATAGCTTGCGGCGGGCAACGATGATCATTGCAAACTCAAATTGCACAAAGCAAGACGCTATTGAACTGGCAGATATACCTGCAAATCATATACGAATGGTCTACCCATGCATCGATGAACGCTTCTCCAACGTTATACTTGATGAGGAAATTGAATCTTTTCGCCAGATACAAGGGCTTACAAGCGGATATCTACTGTATCTTGGTACATTGGAGCCACGCAAAAATATCACAACTCTCATCGAATCATATGCTCACTTGCGAAAAATCTATGGTCGAGAAGAGAAACTTGTGTTAGCGGGCGGCAAAGGTTGGCTATTCGATTCAATTTTTCAACGAGTACAGGAGCTTGGATTAGAATCAGAAGTTCTATTTCCTGGTTTCGTATCAGATGCAGAACAATTGCTTTGGTATCATGCAGCATCTGCTTTTGTATATCCGTCTTTGTATGAAGGGTTTGGCATGCCTGTGACAGAAGCGCTTGCATGTGGAATTCCTGTTGTCACTTCCAATATCTCAAGTTTGCCCGAGGCAGGTGCAAAATTGGCTTTGACTGTAGATCCACATGATTCAGAAGCAATAGCCAGAGCCATGAATAAAGCTCTGACCGACGAGACACTACATAAAGAATGCCAAAAACAGGCAGAAAAAGTGAGACAACAATTCTCAGCTCAAAGAATGGCTGAACAAACTGTTGCTGTCTATGAACAATCTGCGGCCTTACACGCCGCTCGGTATCCAACGAAGAGTGTATTCTAATAGAAGATAAAGGCGAGCATTCTAACGCCTGAGAGGCTTCAAGCTTGAACAGCAGTAAATTGTCACAAACTGATACGACTAGTCAAACTTCACCACAGGCGCAGGTAGCAACTACTGATACGCCTGGGGGAGCTACTGGTCCCATTACCAAAGCCATCTCAGCCCGTCGTTCCCATCGCCGTCATTGGCGAATCCTAGAATGCATCGCCATGATCATTCTTGATGCTATACTCGTCATTATCTCTTTTCGCCTGGCCTATCACCTGCGTTATGACACCTTTTTCAACAATCAATTGCTTGAAACATTTCGCTATAACCTACTTGGCATTGAGAACAATGCTCATACCACACTTAAAATTACACCTGATGCACATACACCCTTCACGTATTTCCAATCCCTTGAAATCGGCATTGTTATTGGTTTGATACTTATCTTCACATTACGGGGTCTATATAAAATTCGGTTGACCGGAACCTGGTTTCGTCAGGTATGGACAATTGTAAGTTCTACTACTTTGGGTATGGCTTTTCTCATAACCTACTATTTCATCTTTCAACCAATTTCAAATTCGCGTTTACTAGTGCCATTCGTTTGGATAACCGCTATACTCATTCTCTGCTTTGCCAGGCTAATCGTCTCTTCGATAATGGGCATACTCTATCGGCTTGGTCTCGGTGAAACTCGACTGCTCGTCGTAGGTTCCGGTCGCTTAGGCAAAATAATTATGCAGCATATTGTTGCTAATCCCAACCTTGGTTACAACATCGTCGGCTTTCTTCATGACATGAATGAGCCACCAAGTGATTTCGGACGATTTAAGATGCTTGGCACTCTCGATGACCTGGGAATGGTGATCCGCTCAATGCAAATCGACGAAGTCATTATTGCTTTACCTTCGTATTTGCACCAACAATCAATACGCAGTGTCCGTTTATGCGAACGCCTGGGTACATCCTTCAAGCTTGTGCCCGATTTGCATGAGTTAAGCCTATCGCGTATTGATATGGAGGCAATTGAAGGTATTCCTTTAATCAGTATCAAGCAGGTATCCATCAACTCGCTACAAGGCTTTGTCACCCGTGTAGTCGATTTTGTGATAGCTCTCCTCATATTGATAATAGGTTTTCCACTCTGGCTTTGCATTGCTTTAGGCATTGCTATCAGTTCTTCAGGAGGTATTCTCTTCAAACAAACACGTATAGGCCTCGCCGGGCGGCCATTCAAAGTCTACAAATTTCGCTCTATGTATAAAGATGCGGATGCCCGCCTCACTGATTTAATGGCACTCAATGAAGCCCAAGGACCACTTTTCAAGATCAAAGACGACCCTCGCATTACTCTTATTGGAAGATTTCTACGCCATACAAGCTTCGACGAGATTCCTCAACTTTTCAATGTTATCAAGGGTGAAATGAGCCTGGTTGGACCTCGCCCTGCGCTTCCACATGAAGTAGCACAGTATGATGAGTTACAAAGAGGGCGGTTAGCAGTCAAACCAGGTATGACTGGACTTTGGCAGGTCCGAGGTCGAAGTGATATTAACTTTGATGAAGGGGTTTTGATGGATCTGTACTATATAGAAAACTGGTCCTTACGTCTCTATTTTCAAACACTAATACGTACTATTCCGGTTGTATTGTTCGGTCGAGGAGCTTACTAGATGAAAGTTGCCCTGGCGCATGATTATCTGAATCAAATGGGTGGTGCTGAACGCGTTGTTTTAGCTCTACATGAAATGTTTCCTGATGCCCCGCTTTATACTTCAATATATGATCCGCAACGTGTTGACGCTGCCTTCCAGAGCATTGATATTCGTACATCCTTTATGCAGAAATTCCCACTCGTAAAAAAACATCACCAACCATTTTTGCCATTCTACCCATTTGCAATTGAACAGCTTGATCTGCGCGGCTACGACCTTGTTCTCAGTAGTTCCAGCGCATTCGCAAAAGGCATTATCACTCGACCTGAAACTATGCACATCTGTTACTGTCATACTCCGATGCGTTGGTGTTGGAACTACGATGAATATGTTGAACGTGAACATTTAGGGAAAATATCAAGAGCTATATTACCTTTTCTCATCTCAGGGCTACGTGTTTGGGATCAGACAAGCTCTATGCGGGTGGATCACTTCATTGCAAATTCACCTGTAGTAGCTGATCGAATACGGAAGTACTACCGTCGTAATGCTGTCGTCATTCCACCTCCTGTTGAAGTCAGTCGCTTCACGTTTGATCCAACAATCCGACCTGAAGATTTCTTTCTTATTGTCAGTCGCCTCATGCCATATAAGCGCATTGACTTGGCCATTGAAGCATGCAATCAGTTACAATTACCCCTGGTAATTATTGGTAGTGGTCGCGATGAAAATCGACTTAAACACCTGGCAGGTCCCACGATTCGTTTTATGGGAAGACTGTCTGACCAGGAGGTCTTGTATTACTACGCTCACTGTCGGGCTCTTATTTTACCTGGTGAAGAAGATTTTGGTATTACCCCTCTAGAGGCTCAGGCGTCTGGAAGGCCAGTAATAGCATACGCTGCGGGAGGCTCACTGGCATCGATCATTGATAACGTAACCGGAACTTTTTTCTATAAGCAGACAGTAGAAAGCCTGGTAGAAGTACTGGCTTCATTCGATGAACATGCATATGATCCTCACACTATCTATAATCACGCGCTAGAATTTGACCAACCTCGTTTCAAACGTCGCATTCAGCAGTTCATTGAAGCAAAAATGAACGAAGGAAATACAAGAGATATCAGCAAAAATGATCGCAGTCAAATAATCAATCTAGCAGGAGACTAGACTATGCAAGGACGACAGAGCCAGGGATATGATCCCAGAGATCGATCCTCTGGCAAATTGCTTGCTACGGCAAATGGGAATGATAGTGGGAAACAAAGAGCTATTCCTCAACGTCCACCAGGAATGCCCAGGGTAGAGAACCCGCCTCAGACACCCCGGGTAGCTCGACCACAACGCCAGACAAAACCAACAAGAAGTTTTGGGCGCAGGCTCATTTTTATTGCACTTATTTTTGTAGCCTGCGCAGTAATCGCAGGAATAATAGGTTTTGCTCTCGTCAACTATTTTACTGGCATCGGAAACAGCGCAGGAGCTGCGAATACCGCAACTGATTTTATGCTTGCACTAAAAAGTCAGAATTACGATCAAGCCTACAACAATGACCTTGATGCAAAAATCACCATTTCAGTTACCAAAGATGAATTCAATCAAATGGCTGTTGCAGATGATCACTGTTTTGGGGTAGTAACCGATTTTAACGAAGTGCCTGGCAGTGCAGTCTCGTCAACCAACGATTCAACACAGAGCTACACCTACAATGTTTCTCGTGCTAAGCTTACAAACACATACCAGCTCACTTTAACCTTACAGAAAGATCCCGACGGTAATTGGGATATTACAAGCTACGGGGGAGACCTCGGCCCAACTACACCTACTTGCAAGTAAACATCATCGTGAGTATTGAGCAGAGCGCTGCTCAATACTCACCTGTCATTATCTTCCTGTGTCGTGTATCTTAGAGCATTTTCTATGGTGCATAGGTACAATATCGCCTGATGGGAGATCTTATTTCCCGGAACAGGAATTTTTCAACAGATCCAAGCCTGCAATATAGTTACATTTTGTTGATGCGTGAGAAACGCCCTCCTGGATCATTTGTATCGTCGTTGACGGATAAATCTTACTTATAGTTGATACAAACGATACAAGTGCACAAGTGCGACAATCGATACAAGTGCGACAAATGTTACAAGTTATAGGCTGAAACTTTCACAATCTCATGAAAACGCGCTCAAACCTGTGATTGCCTGACCAATTACGAGTGTATGGATATCGTCCGTACCCTCATATGTGAAGACAGACTCAAGGTTATTCGAGTGGCGGCTAATTGGATATTCAAGCGTTATACCGTTAGCTCCCAATACGGAGCGAGCCTCACGTGCAGTTTTAAGCGCCTCACGCACATTATTACGCTTTGCAATCGAAATCTGCACAGAATGTAACTTTCCCTCATCCTTGTTACGTCCAAGTTGCAATGCCAGTAATTGCGCCTTTACGAGTTCTGTTGCCATGATCGCTAGTTTCTGCTGTACGAGTTGAAAACTTCCAATAGGACGATTAAATTGAATACGAGTTTTGGCATAATCTAGTGCCACTTCGTAACACGCTCTGGCTGCGCCTGTTGACCCCCATGCAATGCCATAGCGCGCCTCATCAAGGCAAGAGAGGGGACCACGTAGACCACGAATATTTGGCAGCATGTTTTCAGCAGGCACATAACAGTCCTCAAAATGCAACTCAGAGGTAACAGACGCCCGCAATGAAAGCTTATGATGTACATCGCTCGTAGTAAAACCTGGTGTTCCTCGCTCTACCAAAAAGCCGCGAATCCCCTCGTCAGTTCGTGCCCAGACAACTGCAAGATCTGCGATGCCTCCGTTGGTGATCCACATCTTCGTGCCATTCAGTACGAAAGAATCGCCATCACGTCGAGCTGAGGTACGCATGCTACCTGGATCACTTCCAGAATCAGGTTCAGTGAGACCAAAACATCCGATCACTTTACCTTGAGCCATACGCGGCAGCCATCGCTGCTTTTGCTCCTCGGAACCATATGCCCGGATGGGAAACATAGCTAACGAACCTTGTACAGATACAAAAGAGCGCAAACCACTATCACCCGCTTCCAATTCCTGGCAAGCAAGGCCATAGCAAACGGCACTTAGACCTGCACAGCCATACCCTTCTAAGATGCATGCCCAACAATCCTAACTCAGCGATTGAGGGAATAAGTTCACGTGGAAAAGTACCAGCTTCAAAGTGATCTCCAATAATCGGCAGAACGCGCTCATTCACGAACTTACGCACAGTATCACGCACCATGCGCTCTTCTTCTGAAAGTAGGGAATCTATGTTATAAAGATCGTTAGCCAGTGGCATTTGTACCTGGCGATGAGTTGTTGTTTCTGTCATAATACCGGAGTTCCCTTTCGTTAAGCTATTTACATCCACTTTAAGCAAAAAATCACTATGCTTGTTTTAGCTACATAATCCGGTCATCAGTTGGGGTAGATTATGATTGCTTGAAAAAAATTCAGACAATCGTAGGTGTCGATGTATCGCTTACATCGCAGAATATTGGCCTTCAAATGATCATTATATTACATTCAGGTGAAGTTACCAAAATATTGCTGCCTTTTTTCCTTGCATTATGCTAGATGTAAGCATATGATGATATTTAGATCAAATATACGCCAATGCATGGAGGTTAGTATGATAGTTGTAACTACTGAGGGGATATCACACTTTCGCATTGTCGAAACAAAAGGACAAGTTTTCGGAGTAGTCGTGCGCAGCCGGGGTTTAGGGGGCAACATCATGGCAGGTCTTCGCTCACTAGGTGGTGGCGAAATTACCGAGTATACTCAGTTACTCGAAGAAGCCAGGCGCCATGCCATTGATCGGATGGTTCAAAATGCCACAACCATGGGTGCTAATGCCATCGTGCGTATGCAGTTTGATTCTTCAGAAATCGGGCAGACAATGAGCGAAATTGTTGCTTATGGTACAGCCGTCGTGATTGAGCCAGAAGGATAAACACTATTGCTTCGACGAGTTCTCATTGCCTATGGTGTACTTTGCATTATTGGTGCGGTCATCCTACTAGCAGCACATATAACGACTGCTCTGGTAATATACCTGGCCATTAATGGTCTGATAATTGTAGGAGCTATTATTTTCGAGCGCTCTAACTACCGTTCAAAAGTCGATGGAACGCAAGGAAAATGGCAATCTACAGGGGAACGCTTCAATGATCCAACTACTGGGCAGATAGTTGAGGTATACTACAACCCGCAAACCGGTGAGCGTGACTATCGTGAATCAGGCCCACAAACGTAGTTGGAAAGTTTCTGACATTCTCATTTGACCATTTGCCTCAAAACAGTGTATCATACACACGCTATGAAATATCCATCATTCTGGGACAACCTGCAAAAACCAATCATTGGGTTAGCACCTATGGACGGTGTCACCGATGCGCCTTGCCGCACCATGCATGGCCTATACGGGCGACCCGACGTGGTCATAACAGAATTCACTAACGTCGAAGGCCTTTGGCGTGGGAGCGACCGCATTTTTCGTGATTTTCTCTATACTCCTGCGGAACGACCCGTCGTAGCTCAGATATTTGGCTGCCGGCCAGAATACTTTTACCGTGCAGCGCATGTTGTCTGCGAACTGGGCTTTGACGGCCTTGAAGTTAAGAAAGGAGCTCCACAATTTCAGGCAGGTCAGTATGTATCTGGTACCGTGGCTTGGTATCTTTCCTCCACACAGTTACACTAATTCCGAAGAATAGCACGGCATCAAGGTTAAACTGAAACGACGGGGTTAACTGCAAGTCGTCTACTTTTTCTCTCCATTCTCGACATTGTTGATGAAACTCAGCAATACGTCGCTCCAAATGGTCCCGCTTTTGTTGCATTCTTTGTTCATCGGCAAGGTCATGTCTTGCTTCTTGTTCTTGCTCTTCAAGTGCAGACAATTGTGTTTTTAAATATGCAACAGTTTTTTCGCTTAAGGTTTTCTTCCGCATCTCAATAGCTAAGTTGTTACGAAATGTCTCTTGCTCTAGCAGAATTGTATTGAGGTTCTTGAGCTTGCGTTGCTGCTGTGTGTGAACTGGGTTTTTTTCTTGCAGTTTGCGTATCTTCTCGTCTACTTCTGAGCGATCACGAAGAAGCTTGATAATGTACTCTGCAACACCTCTGTCAAGGAGATCAACAGATATACAACAGCCCGAACACTTCCCTCCTCCTTTGAGATACGGCTTATCACAATCGTAGTAAAAGTACGATACCTCTTCTCCTGACAGTTGGGTGTCAACAACCCGCTTGACACGAAGGGAACGGCCACAATACGCGCACTTCGCCAACCCGCCACGCATCAGGCTTTCTTTTGAGGCTTGGGTATTGTGGGTCACTAAGTTTTTGTTTTGCGCGATCCTTCCGTTTGCTTTCTCAAACAAGTCTTTTGTGATGATAGCTGGAATGAAAATAACGACCTGCTCATCTTCAGATGTGTTCCGTTTGACTGGTTGTTTGTATCCTGGCATCCTACCAACAGTTGCGCGTTTAAATTGCCGGTACTCTCCATAATAGGCAGCATTCTTGAGAAAGCTGCTTATGGTATTGCGCTGCCAAACAGAGTCTTCTTTCATCCCTTTAATCCGCTTTTGTCTCGTCGCGTATGGTGTTGGGATGCCTTTCGTGTTGAGAATTCGAGCAAGTTGATGTGTTGACACACCGTTTGCTGCGGACTCAAAAATGAAAATCACTATTTTCACTTCAGTCCACTCTGTCCCGTCTTCATCCACAAAAATAACGGTATGGTTTAGCTCGAAGCCAATTCTCACGCCTCTTTCATTGATTACGAACATGTATCCGTATAAGCGGTCACCAGTGCCGATGATGTGCTGCGGAATACCTTTCTCTTCATTGCCGAGTACTTTTTCCCGTTTCCCGTCCCTGGTTCGTCGAACGAAGTCGTTAACTTCTTCCTCTGCTTTGCGCCCTTTGAAAAAGCGCAGGATCTGACCCTCAAGACTATCATCATCCGCATGGTCGCTTTCCTGCGTTGTTAAAATTCTGACGCCAAACTCTTTCAATTGCATTCTGAATAATTCACGAGGTAAGGCTTTGCGTCCCAATCCTCTATCCAACACGTCCATGCACAACACGTCAAATTCGCCCCGCTCTGCCATCTCAAGAACATCGTCAAGGGCTTTCCGGTAGCGATACTCAAGTCCTGAGTACGTGTCATGAATGATATGTCTTTTCTCATCTACTATACGCAGTCCCAGCGGTATAATGAGCTTTTCCCTCACCTGCCTCTCTTGCGCTCTATGAGAATATTTTTCCTCTTGTTTAGCTGTTGATACTCTTGTGAGAATTAATGCCCGTTTGCCTCGATACTCAGCGTCGTTTTGCATGGCCTGCGCTCCTGTAGATTGTAAATGTGACGAGGTGTTTTGTTTTGAAAAAGTGGACTGACGAGCTACCAAAAGTTCATACTTCCAAAGTAATATGGGTATTATAAAACAGACGTTCCAAATTCGGCAAGTCAAACAGGTATTCTAAATCCGATTGGATTTTCTTCAATTGTTTTTTGTTGAGCGTAGGCAGCCTACCTAATTTGATGTGAATTAGTTTATTGGTCTATTTTACTTAATTCAATTATCAATGCCCCTTGAAAGCGATCAAACCACTCTGAAGCATAATCCAAAAATTCTGCTGCTAAATCCATATCCTTATCCAACACTTCGCTAATTCGTTGAAGCTCCACCCCTGTTACATAGTAATCTAAGGTCTCTATTGATTTATGTGTATCGTATATATATTTCATTTCTCGCAGTTCTTTAACGATAAAAATGTATTCAATCGCATACTTAATCACTGAGGGTACATCTCAGTTAGACAGCATTATCAGCCTTTCAAGAGTGCAGTCAGGTTCTATGATAGATTTTTCCAAATATTCGGCTGGAATAATATCACGGTAACAGTCTATATTTAAGATTTCATGATAGAGATACCTCAGAGTAACATGCACCCAAATTCTTACCTGGCCGTTTAATGTAAATATCTCTTCCATGCTCTCTCGAATTTTTTTCTTCTATTAGCTTTCCTTGGTATAATAACTACCTAGTTTCGGATGCCATCCCGAGAGTTGTGGTGCGCCTAAGCGGCGCACCACAACTCTCGGGATGGCATCTAGTTTCGTCCCTGCTAATGTTCCTGCAACAGAGAGAAAAGCAACAATGATGTTAACACTGCTTTGATCCAAATCAATACCTCACTACCTGACTATTAAGCTCATTCTGTGCCATATTCATTTGACGAGGGTTAGAGAAATAAGGAACTCTATGAAATTAGACCTTGACTGCTTAATGGTTCTCCGTCTATACTGGTCCAGTTTCCGGTTCAGACGCACCTTCGATGCTTTGGATACAATCTTCGTTCATATCTAAAGTAGGAGAAACACATGTTCTCCAATTCATCAAACCAGGCGAGATCATAATGCATTCAGATGGAGAAGCCATTTTTGCTGTGACTCACTAACTAACAGAGGACATAGAAGAGAGAGATTGTAAAAATGACGCAACAATATATTCAGTTTCTTTAGGAGTTTGCGTTTCCATCAATCGCATTCGTAATTCCTGCGCTCCTGAAAAACCATTTGCGTACACTTTAAAAAACTTACGCAGTGTGGGAAAATGCTTTGTATTTCCCCAAGTATCCTGCCAAAGCCGCATATGTTCAAGCAACAATTGCAGTTTCTCTTCTGGTGTTTTATCACGTAACGTAATAGTTTCTGAAAAGAGGTACGGGTTTTCAAAAATACCTCTTCCTATCATTGCTCCGTCTGCTCCGGCTCCTGCAACTTTTTGTTTCGCCTCGCTCAGTGATTTCACATCCCCGTTCCCTATAACAAGCGTTGCACTTTGCATTGCATTTCTCATGTCAACCACTATTTTCAGCTTGTCCCAATGTGCTGGGACTTTGGACATTTCAGAAACGGTACGAGCATGAACGGTCAGTACAGCCGGTTCTTGTTCAAGGACAAAGGCAATCCAATCAAAATCTATTGCGCGAAAACCAAGTCGAGTTTTGATGCTGACGGGAATGATACCTGCGGCTCCTGCTTTCGTCGCATCAATAATCTCTTTTGCAAGCGGTCTGTTATTTATGAGTCCTGAGCAGGCACCTTTTTGCATGACACCGGACGCAGGACATCCCATATTCAAGTCAATGCCATCAAACCCCATGTCTATCAGTTTTTTCGCAGCTTTGGCGAAATTTTCGGGGCGGGTTCCCCAAATTTGAGCGACTAAAGGCCGTTCTGCTTCAGTATATCGAAGCCTTTGCATTACATTCCGTTCGCCTTGTGAGAACATCCCTTCAACATTGGTAAATTCAGTAAAAAAAACAGCAGGTTTCCCATATCGGGCAATGACTTGCCTGAGCACGGTATCTGTCACATCATCCATCGGTGCCAGGATAAATATAGGTTTTTGTAACTCATTCCAGAAATTTTTCATGCTGAAGATTTTACACGCTGGCTTCAAATATGGCAATAGAAGGTAAGATACTCATGGATTAGTCTATAATGATGGTGCAACAGGAGTTGCAGTTACGAACTATCATGCTTGACAGTAAGTAGAAAACATCTTCTATCGCTTCAATGTACCGTTTACCCCACAGTGGTTGCAACGTTTGCCTTTTTCGATACGGCTTCAGATGGTATGTGATCGCCAGTGCTTTTGGTAGTCTGAACTATCTCCCCAGGCTGTGCCAGCAGATGCTGTATATTGTGAAACGTTATAAATATGGGCTGCCCCGCCAAAACGGTGGCCAATAAAGGTGGCGGTGCCGCCTTGATTCGCATGCCCGAGACAGCCAAAGAGATTATAAGAGCTGCACAACAGGGTGTGAAGGATTGGGCAAACGGCCAGACGTTGGAAGATCTGGAGATGGATCCACACCGGATTGAACGCATACATCAGATGAACGAAGAGCGAGTGAGTATCTGGGGCGATAATGTTCAGACCGAACGCCGCTTACTACCAGTTTCTGTAAAAACTCGCCTGGGCTATGACTCGATTGAAATAACCGATTGGGTACACCAACTCCTGGAACTTCAGCCAGCCGTCATTTCTATTCACGGGCGCACTCTGGCACAACACTACAAGGGAGAGGCCAACTGGGAAGCCATTGCTGCTGCTGCTGAAATTGTGCGCAAAACTGATACTCTTATTCTTGGTAATGGTGATATACATAGCCTGTTTGAAGCAGCTCAACGTATTCGTTCAACAGGTGTCCATGGTGTTTTGATTGGTCGCGCCAGTTTCGGCAATCCCTGGTTGTTTCGAAATCGTGACCAATTGAAGAAACTACTTCTCGAAAATATCAATCCAACTGCTGAACAGTTGCCCAACATAATCCCCAGCCGCGAAGAGCGTTTGCTGATGGCTCTTGAACATGCCAATGTGCATGCAAAACTCAAAGGTGAAGATCACTATGTCGAGATGCGTAAACATTTAGGCTGGTACCTGGGACACTTCCCAGGAGCTAAACAGGTCCGCAATGATCTGGTACGTGTAAACTCTCTTGTAGATGTAGAGCGCATCATTCATGCTGCTTTGGATAATCCCCAATCTTTTAAAGATGAAGATGAATCCCAGCAAGAAGTGATTATAGATCCAGAATTGGATTTGACTTGCGCCTGTTAATTGCGGTTTAGTAAATAGCCATATTCCACCCCTTTATCCAATTATCTGTTCATTTATCTATTGTTGTATCCCTTACCCTTGACTTGTAACGATATATCGATATAATTAATATTAAATACGATATATCGTTAGAATTACTTTATGGGAATGGGAATAACGCTACAAAATTCCTACTTCTTTTCATCTCATAAGATGAAAATGTCCCATTTTTAACGGAAATTTCTGTTATCCAATTCGATATTTTTTAATATGTCTTGACAAATATAATTCTTCTTGTTAAATTATTTTTTAGACAATTTAAATATTTTGTTTTATAAACAAAAATATAGGAATGAGTCTTGACATGTCGCGAGAACGACGTATCTTGCCCAATGAGCATAATGAACAGCTCGATGTAGTTTTATCATTTTCATGCATATAGGATAACAATTATCACCATAGCATCAAATATATTGATATTATCGTAGTAATATGATAAAATTCCTGTACTGAATAAAGAATAGCTTTATCAAACAGGAGATAGACCGTGCTTCAAACGCGAGAAGAACTTGAAAATGAGGTTGTGACACATTACCGTATGTTAATACATGCTTTGAAAGCGTCCTCCGGGACAGTTTGGATGGAAATCGACCTCACCATAGCTCAACTCCGAACATTACTTGTACTTGCTGAAGAAGGTCCGCTAGTCATTGGACAAATCGCACAGCGCATGGGCATAGGTTTATCAACAGGAGGGCATCTTGTTGATCGTCTGGTACAAGCAGGTCTGGCAGAACGCACTGAAGATGCCGAGGACCGGCGTCGAACGTTGGCACGACTTACTCCCAAGGGCGAAGACCTGTATGCACGGCTTCTCAATCCTTCCCTACAAATGCAAACCTTAATTCAGAAGTTGGAAAGTAAGGATCTGGAAGCATTTTTGCAGGGTCTTAAAGCACTCAATCGGTTAGTAGAGGATGAGCCCGAAGCTAACCGCTCGCTATGATCATCTTTATTAAACTGTTAAAGTAAGTAGACACAGGAGGAATTTAGTCTCATGGCGCAAACACAAACCGCGTCAGTAGCATCAACACCTACCCCGGAATATCAACCGCTGAGTGCAACACTCAGCCGTGGACGGATCTTCTCAATTCTGCTTGGGGTGATCCTTGGCATGCTGCTCGCTGCGCTCGATCAGACCATTGTTGGCACCGCTTTACCCCATATTGTTACCAGTCTGGGCGGCTTCGATCACTACGCCTGGGTCGTGACAGCCTATCTGCTCGCCTCGACCGTCTCGATACCCATCTGGGGCAAGCTCTCCGACATCTACGGTCGGCGCACATTCTTTATCCTCGGTATGGTCATCTTCCTGGTCGGTTCGGCTCTGGCTGGCACCAGTCAGAACATGACCCAACTGATCATCTACCGTGGCATTCAAGGGGTGGGAGCTGGCGCGATGATGCCCATCGCCATGGCCATCATCGGCGATATCTTTCCGCCCGCTGAGCGCGGGAAATGGCAAGGCTTGATCGTGGCCGTCTTCGGTCTCGCCTCGATTGTGGGACCAACCCTGGGGGGCTGGATTACTGATAACTGGGGCTGGCGCTGGGTCTTCTACGTGAACATGCCAGTGGGTGTGCTCGCTATCCTGACGGCAGGCATCGTGATGCCGAAGATTGTCACTCGTCGGCAACATATCATTGATTACCTGGGTGTCGTCACCCTGATCGCATGGACAGTACCCTTGCTGCTGGCTTTTTCCTGGGCCGGCACGCAATACGCCTGGGGCTCCTGGCAGGTCATTGGCTCGTTCATCTTTTCTGGGGTGATGTTGGTCACCTTCGTTTTAGTCGAGCTGCGGGCGACCGAGCCAATCATCAGTCCCAAACTGTTTAAGAACAGCATCTTCACGATCTCGACCATCGCGATGTTCCTGGTCAGTGCTGGCATGTTTGGGGCAATCCTCTACTTACCGCTCTTTGTCCAGGGTGTACTGGGCAATAGCGCTACCGATTCCGGCCTGGTGCTAACGCCATTGATGCTTGGATTCATGTTCAGTAGCATTGTGGGTGGACAGTTACTCTCACGCACTGGTCGCTACAAGATTCTGGCCATCATCGGTTTTATCGTCGCCGCAATTGGTATGTTCCTGCTCTCGCGTATGACTCCTGCGACAACCCAGCCTGAGGTCGTCCGCAATATGGTCATAACCGGCCTGGGTATGGGTGTGATGATGAGCCTCTTCACGATCATTGTCCAGAATGCTTTTCCCTACAGGCAGCTCGGCGAAGTCACTGCCAGCCTCACGTTCTTCCGCTCGATCGGCTCGACCATGGGCGTGGCAGTGATGGGGACCATCATGATCAACGGGTTCCAAAACGCGATGCAGAGTAACATACCTGCATTACTGAAGCATGTCGTCCCAGCAGGTCAATTGGCTCAACTGGAAAACCCGCAATTACTCCTGGCCCCAGATGTCGTGGCAAAGATTCAGCATAACTTTGCGACTCTAGGCCCTCAAGGGCTCACACTCTTCCGGCAACTCATCGAGGCGATGCAGCAAAGCCTGTCTACAGCGATCACCAGCGTGTTCTTCCTGGGTTTCATCATCATGGTGCTTGGATTAATCGATGTGCTTTTCCTGCGCGAGATCCCGCTGCGTAAAAGCAATGCTGCTCCAGTAGCTGAGGCATCATCCACAGCAGGAACGAATCGCAGTCGTGCCCTGCTTGGCTTGACCCTGGCCCTTGTTGCCCGAGAGGCGCAAAAGTCCGATGCCAACCCACAGATATTGGAGACGCTTTCCAATTCTGTTGATGGACGCTATCCACATGAATGGAGCGACGATCAACGAGGTAAAGCTGTAGCTCAGGATATTATAGAACCATTAGCCATTTCTCTTTTAGCTTCCTCTGTAGGCAATGGAGAGGGAAACACAAATGGAGCATCTACTTCATCTTCGGATGAGGCTGCTCCTGATGCCAGCGACATGCCCTCCGTTGAGAGCATGATTGGATTTTGAGCGCAAGCTCTAGAAACTTGGAGATGTAACGCATGAAGACAACACGACCGTCATTAGGCAAATACGTGTGCGGAATGGCTGCGAGCCTGATCATCTTCCTGGCAGGAGGATGGTTGATCCTTGCTCCTTTCGCACTCGGTTATCAACCATACGGGGCTGACTGGGTGAGTCAAACGACGAACAGCTTTATATTGGGCATCTGCGTTGCTGTGGTTGCTCTGGTAGCTTTTGTCCTCTTTTTCTACTCACTACTCGGTTCCCTACGCGCAACTGGAGTTCTCGTTGCCCCCAGTAGGATGGTGGCTCAGGCTCCTGTAGCATATCAAGCTCAGGCGACCATACCTCAAGCTTCGGCACAACCTCAAAACGACCTTGACAAGACACTGGCAACGCTGGCAGCTGCCCTTGCTGCCGATCTGAGCGCGCGACGCCAAACGGATAACAACGTACAAAATGACCAGACAGAGTCCATGGTGAACAGGAGTGAAGTAAGATGAGTACAGGTAATGCACTGAGGAGGCTAATTCCTCCCGGTAGTTATGTATTGTTTCTGTTTTTTCTCGCAGGCATCTGGTTAACTATCTCACCTTTTGCCATGACAACACAACCATCCGGATCACACTGGATCGCCTCGACTGTCAATAATGTCACTATTGGAGTCATTATGATGGTTGTCTCCTTGCTTGGTATTCTTGGGTATATGCTGTTCGCACTACGCGATATCATTCGTGAGACAGAGGCTAAACAGGCAATCGAACAAGAGGTTTAATAGGTAGGGCACTAAGAAATCTCTCATTCCAACATATTCGTTTAGGAGTCCCTTGTGGATTGGCAAGAATATGGCTGGAATGGAGTGTACTCGCTTGTCAGCCTGAGTGCCAGCGAAGGATCTTGAACGGTGGTGACAAGATCCTTCGCTGGCACTCAGTCCATTTGTATGGAACCGATCTATAACTCCTATCTAATGAACTACTTGGAGCAATTGGTTGGAATCAATGCATGCCTTGCTCCTTTCACCCAAAAACTTACTCCTCCGGCCTTTATCTACTCAATCGAACTTAAAAGCGGATTTTTCAGAGTACCTCTCCAAACGTAGCCCATTTACGAGCCGTTTCTTGAGAATGTGTGAGAAGCATTTCCCAGAGTAAAACTAGCTTGCACCTCTAATGTCTCCCCTGATACAATAAAAACACATTGACAAGCTCAGTGTCCTAAGTAGTATCTGTTTGAGACCTTATATTCATCAAATATGTATACAAGGTCTTGAGAAGGTAACACAATATCTGATTGATGAAAAAACGAACCAGCAGCATACGCGGTTGGATTCTCGTACTACGGATTTATCTGAAGGTAGGCTGGCATTTTTGTCAGTGGCGAATACAGCTCTTCTTCCGTAAATCGTATATAGTGGAAAGAACACAAACAACTATGAAACAAACCCTGCTTTTAATTCGGCATGGGCAAACTTCATGGAATGTAGAACATCGTCTCCCCGGACAAATCCCTGGGATTGAACTCAATGAAACAGGTAGACAACAGGCTGCTCGTCTGGCAGATGCTCTAACCCCCATTCCAATTACCGCTATTATAAGCAGTCCACTTGAACGTGCAAGTGAGACTGCAAGGATTATAGCGCAGCAATACAAGCTAGAGATTCAATTTGAACCTGACCTGATGGATATTGATATAGGACATTGGGCAGGACAAAGTTTTGATGAACTCTCAAAAAATGATCCGACCTGGAAAGCTTTTGTAAAAGACCCAACAGTTGGTCCTGACGATGTTGAAACATTTCCCCATGTTCAGGAACGAGCAGTTGCTGCAATTGAACGCTGGCGCAAGCTGGATTCAATTGGTGCCTATCCCGCCTTTGTTGCTCATGCCGATGTCGTAAAATTGCTCATTGCCAACTATACAGGTTTAGAAGCAAGACGTGCAGGCTCATTCATGATAGATAATGCATCTGTGAGCCTTATAGAATTGGACCCAGAACAAAGTCCTAGAGTTCTCGCAATTGGTTGGAATCCACAACCCGGTTGGCTGAAGTTACCCTCTCTTGACAAGGATAAAGTCGGTACAGAAAACCATGTACAGGGTGAACAAAAGTCATAGAGACGTCTATCGCGTTGAAGGGAAATAAAACATGTTTGATCCACGTGATCCATATGAACGTTACTGGTGGCACTATGATTTGAGACGGCCTCTTTCAACTGCTCAAATCATTGCACTGGATAGTATTGACGCTAAAACAGTCGCTATGGTCTGGTTATTGCTTGAACATGGAGCTTCACTCACTGTTGCTGGACCGACCGATCCACAACCTGGAATTGGTAAAACCACTACGCTCAACGCTCTCCTCCAGTTTTTGCCTGAAGGTACGGCATTAGCATATATGTCGGGTATGTACGAGGATTTTGCGTTCACCCAGCTCGTAGATATTGATCCTGCGAGTACCTATGCCTTGTGCAATGAGGTTAGTGACCATCTACCCATCTACATGTGGGGGCGCATAGCACGACGTTATTTGACACTACCATTGAGTGGATATCATATTGCCACAAGCGTTCATGCTGACACTATCGATGATGTAATTCAAATGTACCAACACGATCTGCGCATAAGCGTTGAAGATATTCGTCGATTGGGCATAGTTATAAATATTGGACTTGTCGGACACGTGTACCCACTTCGCCGTCGCTGGCTGACTACACACTTTCTGCAACCACAGGTTGATCCCAACTGTCCTGATATCATTGTCCCACTTCCACTATCACTTTGGAACGAAGTTGACGATTCGTTCGAACATGCAAAACAACCTGTACTCATTGAACTGGCAAAATGGGCGGGCATTTCACCTCCTGAGTTTACCCTGGCTCTTCAGCAACGTATTGATTGCCTCGAGAAGCTTTCACAGGGACAGGGTGCCGATATGCGTGAGATGTATAGTGCCATCGACAAATTGAGAAAACGCGCTAAGAAATCCTCACCATAAAGAGAATGAATTCACACCATAAATTGTTACATCATATGAGAGCAACTCTTCAGCAGGAGTTCAGAGGACTCCAACGCTGTAAAGGTTTGGGAACGCGCATGTGAAATATTCAACAGCGGATTCTCGAAAGACCCTTTTTCCTTACTCGGTCTGTGGTCCAATAAGGAAAAGCTACCTGGTAACTATTGGTTAAAGAAGAAAGGAAATAGCCCATGCTCGTATACATCAAAGTGGTGAGCGAAGGACGTTGGCCACGCATCTGCAATGAACGTTAGTTACAATCGAAGAACAGGAGTACCTTTGCTATGAGTTATTCTATTGCCATGCTAAGCATGCACACATCCCCTTTGGATATGCCAGGAAGCACCCGTGATGCTGGCGGATTGAATGTATACATCAACCAGCTAACTCGAGAGTTAGGTCAATCACAAAACACAATCGACATTTTCACTCGGCGAACAAACAAGCATATCCCAACAGTCGTTCAAATCAGCCCTCAAGTACGAATTATCCATATCCAGGCAGGCCCTCCTACCCCAATTCAAAGACATGAGCTTTATCAGTATTTGACTGACTATACGCAACACATTGACGAATTTAGGTGCATCGAAAATACAAATTACGACATGTTGCATAGTCATTACTGGCTATCAGGTGCTGCTGCTTTACAACTTGCACACAAATGGGCTATTCCGCACATTACGATGTTTCATACACTGGCCCATTTAAAGCAACTGGCAAACCCTGACGAAAAAGAACCATTCATACGCCTAGAGATGGAACGACGCTTGATTCAACAAGCCGATTACATCATCGCATCGACTAATGAAGAGCGCACTCAAATCATACGTCATTGTGGGGCTACTCCAGGACAGGTACGAGTCATTCCTTGCGGTATAGATCTCAAGTTATTCAAACCACAGGACCAGCAACAAGCACGCATAAAACTTGGTTTAGGGCAACGAGAACCAGTCCTATTATTTGTGGGCAGACTCGATCCATTCAAAGGACCCGATTTGCTACTACGCAGTGCTGCAATGATGGAAGAAAAGGCACAAATTGTCATTGTAGGAGGAAGGTCTTCACAAGATAAGGATTTGCAGCAACTGAAAGAGCTAGCAGCGCAGTTAAAGATAAGCAAACGCGTGCATTTTATAAATGCGCAACCACAGTACAAACTTCCTGTAATTTACAGTGCTGCTGACGTGACTGTAGTTCCCTCTTATCACGAAAGCTTTGGGCTGGCAGCTGTTGAATCCTTAGCCTGTAGTACTCCTGTGGTTGCAACACGCGCTGGTGGACTAACAACAGTGGTTCATAACAATCAGACAGGATTCCTGGTTCCACGCTGTCCAGGATTCTTTGCAGAGAGGTTAGATTCACTTTTGCAAAATCCTTCTTTGCTGAAAAAGATGAGCATGGCTGCTCGCTCATCAGTGCTTCAATTTAGTTGGAAAAATGTTGCCAACATGGTCGAAGACATGTATGAGGATGTAATGAACGAAGAAGCAAAACAGCTCGTGGCACAATAAGAACTCTCTAAAATAGTGTTTGCCCTGTATAGACACCAGATATCACAAAATGCTCACACAGTTTCACAGCCTAGAAACATGCCAGATTTGAAGCTCTAAATGTGCTAAAAGGGTGGACTTTCATCCATACTTATGGTATAATCAATCCATTCTTACACGGAAACGAGATGTTAACTGACGAGGTTAATTGCTATGGACTCGCTATCATCAACATCACGAGGTGCTTCATTGAAAGAGTCAGTGATAGCTCGAGGTGTGACGTAAACAAAAATACTAGGGACAGTTTGCCCTGGTTTTTTTTTATCCTTTTTAGCTTTATTTATACGCACAAAGGTGCCGGGCTCATCGATTTTTTCTTTTATTCTTTGGGCCAATCCCCTGAACGCTTGTCGGAAACGAGCGAGCAGCATTTTAAGAAAGGAGGATAGAAGAGTCTCTAACGAGCTAACGGCGCATTCACACTTATAGGTGTTCGATTATGTTAAAGATAAGCACCAGCTTGCGTATATAGAAACCAAAAGTGGCCGCGGAGTGGTTGCTAGATTTTAAGGAGAGTACCGACAGTGAATTCAAGTATGATCAATAAGATCGCAAAAGCTAAGCGTTACGCGGAAGAACCTGAACGCATTCAGTTTACTCGCTTCGAAGCGACATTCCGAGGCGAAAATGATATCCACACCACTAACTATGATAATGGTGAATGGAACTGTACCTGTCGATTCTTCCATGACTGGGGTGATTGTAGCCACACTATGGCAATGCAACGCGTTTTGGGTGTAACTATTCCAGCAGCATATCGTCATGGTATTCCTGCGGGTTTAGGTACAGGTCCCCTGTTGCACTAACCCAGATAGACTTCGCATCTGGCTTGGAGATTTATATAAATCTCTACGTAAGCCACCCGTCCATATACATAAAAGAAGCGCTGAACTCGAAAGTCTGATCAGCGCTTCTCTTTTGGTTTTGCGTCTGCCTACCTTAACACAAAAAATAACACGATAAGTACCGAGAACATAATGGCTGCAAGGATTGCAATATAAATGAGATCATTCCGCACATAACGATAGTGTTCTGCCGTAATGAGGGTCGCAGTTGAACGCTGCGTTTTCTGCGCTGACTGACGACGAGCAGCAAGGCGGGCAGAAGCGCTTGTTTTAGGTACTGAGGCTGTTGTAGCAACAGTTTTCGAATCCTCTTTCTCAATTTCGGAAGTTGAAGTTGTAGCAGTTGAAATGGCTACTCCATTGCTTACCTCTTCCAGATCACTTTCATGCTCAACTTCTTTTTCAGTTGAAGTCTGACGCACAAGTTCAATGCTCTTCTGTGTTTTTGGTTTGCTGCGCTGTGCAGTGCTGCGCGAATGCGCCGTCTTTTTAGCCATTTTTACATACTCCCGGCCCGTTAGATCCCATTACATATTTAAGACTTTTCGGGCTATATTCTTCATCTGATATGTGTAAGTTGTACCTATCCGTAGAATTTCTTACTTCCTTACAAAATAGATTCTTTCGCTTCAGCTTTCACTTTTCTCGAAGTTACATACACCATAGTAATCTATTTGAGCCATTATACACGAAAGAGCCTCATGAGTCGAGAGCTATTTGACAACCTGAATACTCTGTGCTACCCTTTACGTGGCACGAAAGGGCATCACCAGCCAGCAAATTCAAAAATGTAAGTAGGCATTATAATAAAGACTAGCCCACGGGTTGGTCTTTTTCTGTTTATACATATTAGTTTCATCATATATCAACAGGAGCAGAAATCATGGCGAGGATAGTCGTCGCGATGAGCGGCGGCGTAGACAGTTCCGTAGCCGCTGCGCTACTTAAGGAAGAGGGTCACGAAGTTATTGGTATGATGCTACGCTTGTGGTCCGAACCCGGTGTTATTGAAGACGATGGCGTCGTACGCGTAGCACAAAATAAATGCTGCTCTCTGGAATCAGTCGATGACGCAAGACGTGTTTCACGCAAGCTCGACATACCTTTTTATCTCGTCAATGTTGAGCAAGAGTTTAAGGAAAATGTTGTAGACTACTTTTACCAGGAATACGTTGCAGGGCGAACACCTAATCCATGCCTGACCTGCAATCGTCACATTCGCTTCACCTTACTACTCAATCGTGCGCGCTCCCTGGATGCTGAATATCTTGCTACAGGTCATTATGTTCGCGTTGATACTGATCCTCTCTCAGCCAAGCGTAGGTTGCGTCGAGGTATTGACAGGGAGAAAGATCAATCATATGTTCTGCATGTCCTTAATCAGAAGCAGCTTACACATGCCTGCTTTCCCCTCGGGCCTTATACGAAGCCACAGGTGAGAGCTATGGCAGCAGAACGAGGTTTAACAGTAGCGACTAAGCCTGAGAGTCAGGAAATCTGTTTTGTCGCCCAGAATGATTATCGAGGGTTCATTGATCGTTATGCTGTGACATTGGCAGATAAAGAACACATTGGGATCGATGCAAAAACACAGACAAATGGCTTAATCCAGCTACCCAAACCAGGCCCAGTAATTGACCTGAGTGGAAAATCAATCGGAAGACATCGAGGCCTGGCATATTATACTATTGGGCAGCGTAAAGGGCTTGGCATTACTTCACCCGAACCTTTACATGTACTCAAAATTGACTCGGAACATAATACCTTAATAGTAGGCCCTGCTAAGGAATTGGAAAAGACCAGTTTCACGGTCTCTAAGATGCATTACATAAGTGGCGAAACACCCATGAAACCTTTCAATGCTCTTGCACGCATACGTTACAAGGCGCCCGAACAGGAAGCAGTGATAACACCCCTCCCAGGGCAACGTGCTAGCGTAACATTTGCACACCCACAGCGTGCTATAACCCCTGGGCAGGCGGCCGTCTTTTATGGTGGTAAGGATGGAGATGAAGTATTGTGTGGAGGAATTATTGAATGACAAATCAGGCACATATTAGAAATTTCTGTATTATTGCCCATATAGATCATGGCAAATCCACACTTGCTGACCGTCTACTCGAATTTACTGGAACGATATCTAAACGCGAAATGATGGAGCAAACTCTGGATCAAATGGATTTGGAACGCGAGAAAGGCATAACTATTAAGGCACAAGCCGTGCGCATGCTGTATTCCGCGCTTGATGACGAGCAGTATGAGCTGAATTTGATCGATACTCCTGGTCATGTCGATTTCACGTACGAAGTATCCCGTAGCCTTGCTGCTTGCGAAGGCGCTCTTCTGGTAATCGATGCGACTCAGGGCGTCGAGGCACAAACTCTTGCTAATCTCTACCTGGCATTGGAGGCTGATCTGAGTATCATTCCCATTATCAATAAGATCGACCTTCCAAGTGCGGAACCTGAGCGTGTCATGCAAGAAGTAGAGGACGTTATCGGCTTACCTCAAGAAGAGTGCATTCTAGCCTCGGCAAAGGAGGGTATTGGCACCCAGGATATATTGGAAGCCATCGTGCATCGGGTTCCACCTCCCAAAGGCAATTTTCATCAACCGTTACGTGCCCTCGTTTTTGACTCCCATTATGACTCGTACAAGGGAGTCATTGCTTATGTCCGTATAGTTGACGGGGAGTTGCATGAAGGCGAACGAATTGCCATGGTTGCTACAGGGAGTACTACCGAAATACTGGAAGCCGGATACTTTCAACCACGTTTGATTTCATCATCCACACTTTCCGCCGGTGAAGTCGGCTACATTGCTACTGGCTTCAAAAATGTGAAAGACTGCCGTGTCGGAGATACAGTGACTACACCCATTGCTCTCGGTACTGTCGAGGCCTTACCAGGATATAAACCTGCTAAACCTATGGTGTTCGCTGGTATCTATCCTGTTGAGGGCAATGAATATCCACTATTGCGTGATGCTCTGGATCGTCTGAAATTGAATGACGCTTCGCTCTTCTACGAACCAGAGACCTCTACTGCACTGGGTTTTGGCTTTCGCTGTGGCTTTCTGGGTCTCCTTCATATGGAAATCATCCAGGAACGTATCGAACGTGAGTATAACCTTGACATTCTTGCCACTGCTCCGAGTGTTGAATATTATGTTACCAAGACAGATGGTGAAACTTTAGAAGTTGATAACCCTTCTCAGGTGCCCGATGCGGGGGAAATTGAGAAGATCGAAGAACCATGGATGGATATCTCCATCTTCACACCCACTCGCTATATTGGAACGATCATGGACCTTGTAACAACAAGGCGAGGCGCATTCAAAGAAATGAAATATCTCGAGGCAGAAAGAGTTCTGCTCAATTATCAGATACCACTTGCCGAGTTAATAACCGATTTTTATGATCAGCTTAAATCTCGCACCCAGGGTTATGCTTCACTCGATTACAGCTTCGGAGGCTATCAAGAGGCAGATCTGGTGAAACTGGATATCCTTGTCAACGGTGTTCCTGTGGATGCTCTATCACTGATTCTCCATCGCGAGAAAGCCTACGTCCAGGGTCGCCAACTGGTCGAGAAACTGCGTAGACTCATACCACGGCAACTTTTCGAGGTACCAATACAAGCTGCAATCGGTTCACGCGTCATTGCTCGTGAAACGGTCAAAGCAGTGCGCAAAGATGTGCTCGCCAAATGTTATGGTGGTGACATTACACGCAAACGTAAGCTTCTGGAGAAACAGAAAGAGGGCAAGAAGCGTCTCAAAATGGTAGGCAACGTTGAGATCCCTCAGGAAGCATTCATGGCAATACTCTCACTCGACGACTAAAATCAACTTCCTCTATGAGTTTAGATCTAGACTCATGGCACTTCTCACGACAAGTTATAAAGCGGTGCTAGGGATATCCTGTCGGAGTTCAGGTATCTCTGAAAAACTACTTTTCCCTGTCTTGGTGGCAAAAAGGAAATACACATGCAGAAGGACCTGGAGACTCAATCATCCAGGTCCTCTGTGTTTTCTTTTGCACAACTCCCGTGGCACGTTCAACCGAGTTCTATTACATAAATGGGGCATGTAATAAGAGTTATGCCCTAGTAAAGTCCTCTGGGTACTCCCGCTATCCTGTGACGTAAGCCGCCGTAAAGACCGGTTATTCTGCACAAACAAGAAATAAACGCGGTGAGCCAGGTAATTGTCGGTAAGCTCAGAGGCTCGGTATGCCCGCCTTCACGGGCCCTACTGGTCGATCTGAAATACCATCCCTAAAAGGCGTATTGGTTTCTTCATTGGTTGCATAATTTCTCCTTTCGGAAGACCAATGCGAGGCCCCTCGCCAGATGCCAGGGTCTGTTTGGTTCCCTGGTTGTTCCTTTATGAACATAACAATCATACCATGATACACGCTGACATGTCAAGAAACGTAAGTTCCAAAAAAGTAAACATATAGTCTCATACTTGAGCTATTCTCTCAAAGAGAGGCGCAGAATTGGCATTCTACGCCTCTCTTGCAAAGTCTAGTTGGATTTGTAAATGGGTATATTCAGTGTGAGAGTTTCTTATCTTATAAAAAACTGTCACATCGGTACCAATTATTCATTCGGGGAGTTTAGATCTTTATCAGGAGGCATTACTGGACGTGCTGTTGAAGCATCTCGACCACCTATCACATCCTGATCATACCTGATAGAACCAACTTTTGTTGGTTCGTTGATTATATCCTGATCCAACACAGGACGATCTTGAGATGTGTCAAATGTATTGCTATAACTATCAGTTCTTGTGAAAGAACGACGTATATCCTGCTCATCTCCCATGGATGCATCTTGCCTACTAGTGGTCGTACCTTTAGCAGCAGCGCTACCACTCTGAAAGAGGTAGTTTGAAGAATGAGGATCCAATGCTCCAACGGGAGCTTGATCTACCATACGCGTGAAGTTATCCAGGTCATGTTGTAAAGCATTTTCAAAGCGACTTCCAACGCCCATTTTCTCTCCAGCATCGCCTAAAACTCCAGCAGGTGGTTTATAGCTAATAAAAACATCTACTAGCGTCTGCATGGGTCCGACTGTCTGAAACGTAACCCGACCAGCATTCTCGAAACCATTATACGAACTCCAACCTATTTGGCGATTCGCTATCCAATCCTGATTTGCAGCATCCCATTCATGACGTCCAACCACTTCTGCTGCCCATTGGCTGCGTTGATCATCGTAGTATGTAACTTCTTTCACAAAACTCATAAACTTCGGAAAATCATTGAAGTGTGAGAAAAGGCTATATACCTGGTGAATTGGAGCATTAATTGTTACTGATGCATGATGTTCAGCCCAATTTTGTGCCATTTTTCTCTCTTTCTAAATTCCTGTCTCCTGTGCTTCATACTTGAGCATATTCTCACTTGTATGAAGCTCAAAACATAATTTTACGCTTTACTCAATGTCTTTTTCTCATTATGTTCTTCTCTCATCGAGAACATAGAAAGCATAACAAACCATTTTAAAGAAATCAACTATTTAAGCACTTCTATAATATTTTTATAAACAAATTCTAATCTTAATTTAATTATTCGATCTTTACAGTTGTCAATGGCGACATTGCTTGTCATCAATGGTAAAGAGCTATAACGTTTATGAAAAATACTGCTCTAAATTAGATTTTCGCAGCGGCGACTCGATGTACTTATCAGAAGCCCCATAAATAGGGCAATTACCCGACAAAATATAGGGTAATTGCCCTATTTATGGGGCTTGCATATACTCCTATAGTATGAAATAGAATACAATAGAAGTCTGGTTAGAAACTTTGCAATATAGATTCCAGTACTCATTACATTAGCATCAACTTACGAGTTTATATTGTATGAGCATCAATAAGACCAACATCAAGAAAAGATATTTTTTATATGGAGGGATGTATTGCGATGAATAGTAAGCGACTGAAGATCCTGGTTATGTTCCTGGCTATTTTGGCACTTGGTAGTATTATACTGGCTGCCTGTTCACGACCAGGCACTATCACAACAACGACGGGAACCACTCCAACGGCTAGCAGCAGTGGCGGTGGTGGAGGTGAGGGGGGCTGTGCGAGCGGAACTGTTCACATGAGTTCGTCCAACTTTAAGCAGCCATGTGTTAACATTTCTAAAGGATCGAAAGTTACGCTTGTCGATGATGTCCAGGTTTTGCATATAATTACGAACGGTCAATGGGTTAATGGCAACCCTCAACTCTCTGTGCAACAAGGAGCGCCTACAATCAACAATGTGACTATTTCAGGTAGTAGTGCCGAAATAGGGCCATTTAATACAGCTGGCAAGTTCAATGTTCTCTGCACAGTTCACGTTGGCATGAATTTAGTAGTAAACGTTACGTAAAAGCATAGCTATTTTGTGAGGTGGGGATGCTTGCGAGGTCCAGCATACCAGTTAATACACATTGCTCAATACAAGCAAGACACGACCCCGCCTCTACTTGGACAAGAACGTCATAGAACATGCTATCTGTATCAAATTCAAAGGGCGTAATAGCGCAACCGAAAACTTCAAATCCATCACTTGAGTGGAAAAAATTATACAAACAAGATGAACAGATAAAATTTCAGACTCAACAGTACTTATTGTGCCATCAATAGTAATGTGGTACCCCTGTTTTTGCAATCTAGCGCGTCTATTGTAATATAGACATTGAAATAAAGTTACAATTTGTAACCAATAAGATGATGCCTACGTATTGAGTATTAGAAGCTTTTCAAAGGGGAAAGCGCGATCACTTCTGGCAATGGAACTACCATTTGCTCATGTAAATAATCTCGTCGAAATCGTAGTTTACACCCATACAAACGAGGTGAAATGATTGATGGTAACCGCACCTGAGACACCTGAAGCAAAATTGAATCGCGCATTAGAGCTTATTGGCGGCTCTATCGACCCTGAGATTGCCGAATCATATTCCTCTTTGGAGGAACGAATTCTGGCACAGGCACTTGAAAACGTTGAACTGGCTGAGCGACGTCTGCGAGAGATCCAAAAGCTGGTTGATGACCTTAATGCAGTTCTGGTTTAACGTCATACCTAATCATCGACAGAAGCTAATGCATCCTGTATTCTGCCTATTATACGGATGAACGAGTTTTTTGGTGTCAATTCTTAGACCCCAAAGTAACAATCCCAATGCTCTCGAATTAGGGACAGAAAAACATAATATCTGTCCCTATCTACATAGCTAAATTCCCAATTACATCGTACAATTAATATATGTCCGCATTAATATCCTTACGCTCTTACCTGTATCGGTATAGAGCCGCCATGATTGGCGGCTTTTTATTTCTCATATGTGCTAACATCGCTGCACTTTTCCTGCCTTACCTGTTAAGTTTAGTGATTGATAGTCTCCAGGCAGGTACTAACGGAAGCATATTAGTTCGTTATGCCATTTTGATCATTATTGCAGGCGCAGTACAGGCAGTCCTGGCATTTTTCGGACGCTATTTCCAGGCAAAAGTGTCACGGCAAATAGAATACGAGCTTCGCACCGATCTCTTCAAACATTTTGAGAAGCTCGAGTTGGATTATTTCCAACATCATAAAGTCGGTGATCTGGTTGCCCGTGCTACTAACGATCTGACTGCGATTCGCAGTATGCTTGGGCCAGGCATCACTAACCTTATGAACACTATCGTGGCATTTACAGTTACGATCACTTTTATGCTTACGATAGACGTCCAACTCACGTTATATGCAGCAATCATACTCCCAATGATTACAGTGGTCTTTATTGTAGTAGGTCGCCAGATCGAACACCGTTATAAAGCTGTCCAGGATCAATTCGGCGAAGTATCTGCACACGCCCAGGAAAATTTATCTGGCATTCGTATGATCAAAGCATACAGGCAAGAAGATCATGAATTGGAAGCATTTCGAGCAGCTAATCATAAATATATGAAGCTCAGTATCAGCTACGCCAGGATCTATGCCATACTTTGGCCCGCTATGTTCTTCCTTGCAGGCATTGCATCAGTAATACTCCTCTGGCGTGGTGGACTAGACGTTATACATGGCCGTATATCGCTCGGACAACTTGTACAGTTTATGGGCTATCTTGCACAACTCACCTGGCCAATGATAGCCTTTGGCTGGGTCGTTCACCTTTTCCAACAAGGTTCAGCCTCTATGATACGTATCAATGAGGTCATGCAACACCAACCCACTATTGCCGAACCAACCAAAATCGATAACAAACCAGAAGAACTCATCATTAAAGGAAGAGTGGAGTTTCGTGATATAACATTTTCGTATGGTAATCATGAAGTTTTACATAACGTTACTATCAACGTCGAGGCAGGATCTTCATTAGCCATTGTAGGGCCAACCGGTAGTGGCAAATCCACATTGGTTAACCTTATTCCCCGCCTCTTTGATGTCAACGGGGGACAGCTACTCATCGATGGTGTCGACGTTCGCGACATATCACTTGCTTCTCTACGCCACAAGATTGGTTTTGTCCCTCAAGAAACGTTTTTATTCTCTGTTCCACTCTCAGAAAACATTGGCTTCGGCGTTCAGTCGTTGAGCGATGAACGCATGCAGGAAGTGATGGAGTATGCTCAATTAGCAAAGGATGTGAACGATTTTCCCATGGGAACCGCCACGATGATCGGTGAACGAGGCGTTACCTTATCAGGAGGACAAAAGCAACGCACAGCTCTTGCCAGGGCAATCGCCAAAGATCCTGCTATTTTAATTCTCGACGACGCGATGTCGAGTGTCGATACCCATACTGAGGCTGAAATATTGGGACACTTGCGTAATGTGATGCAGGGACGCACAACAATTGTAATTTCTCACCGCTGCTCAACGGTGAAAAATCTCGACCATATAATCGTTCTCAACGATGGACGTATCGTCGAAGAAGGCAATCACGAACAGCTATTACAAAAATACGGTCTTTATGCCGAAATGTATCGGCGACAATTGATAGGCGAAGAGCTAGAGGAATCAGAAAATGGCGACCTTTTTTCAGGAAGATGAAATACTTGGGAAAGCCTACGATGCACGCATCATGCGTCGTTTGCTGACTTATGTGCGTCCATATTTACGTTTAAGCATAGTCGCCCTGGTATTCCTCATTCTCTTGTCACTGGTTGATCTCGTTGGTCCTGCCTTAATTGGGTATGGCATAGATCACTATATTGCCCCTGCAACTCAAACGTTAAGCGAAACTCAACGCAGTATAGGCCTTCTAGAAGTTTCAAGCATCTATTTGTTTGTTCTCATCATAGGGTTGATTTACGTTATCTGCATGTTCTCTTTCTAAGTATCATTGGCCAGCGCATTATGTTCGATATGCGCTCGCAAATGTTTGATCACTTGCAACGTCTATCTCTTTCATACTTCGATCACAATCCTGTTGGGCGATTAATGACTCGCCTCACAAATGATGTTGATGCGCTGAATGAAATGTTCACCTCCGGCGCTATCTCTATACTCGGAGACGTGCTAACTATCCTTGGTATAACTATCTTGTTGCTGGTCATCAACTGGCAACTGGCGCTGGTAACGTTTATCGTGTTGCCACCACTCTTCTGGATTGCTTCGTACTTCCGTGTCGCTATGCGCGATAACTTTCGCGCCATCCGCGTGCGCCTCGCTCGTATCAATGCTTATATAGCAGAGAATATCGGTGGGATGTACATAGTGCAGTTGTTCAATCGGGAAGAGCGTAACTTCGAGCAATTTGACGAGCTGAACCGCGATTATCTCCATCAGTCTATACGATCACTTCTCTATTTCATCTCGTTCAGCTCGATAACAAACTTCCTGAGCGCAGTTGCTATAGCCTTGATTATCTGGTATGGAGGAGGTCGCGTCCTCGTTGGTGCGTTGACTATTGGTGCGTTAGTGGCTTACCTGCAATATGTGGATCGCTTCTTCTTGCCGGTACGTGACCTTGCTGAAAAGTACAACATTCTTCAATCGGCAATGGCAAGTTCAGAACGCATATTTAAAGTCCTTGATGAGCCTGCTGCCATACAGGACCCCTCTGAGCCAGAGGAATTTGGTAATGTTCAAGGAGAGATTGAGTTCAAAGATGTTTGGTTTGCCTACAACCTGGATGACTGGGTATTGAAAGGCATCTCATTCAAAATTCGTGCTGGTGAACGTGTCGCTTTCGTCGGAGCAACAGGTGCAGGTAAAACTTCGCTAATTAGCCTCATTTCGCGTTTCTATGATATACAGAAAGGCGCAATTTTAGTCGATGGTATCGATGTGCGCAATGTACGCCAGAAAGACTTGCGCAAACATGTTGGAGCAGTATTGCAGGATCCTTTCATCTTCTCTGGTACCGTCGCCAGTAATATACGTCTACACGAAGTGCAGATCAATGATGATCAAATCCGTAAAGCAGCCGAATATGTAAACGCGGCACATTTCATTGAACAATTGCCTGGCAAATATAATGAGGAAGTGCGCGAACGTGGTGCAGGGCTTTCAGTTGGACAAAAACAATTGCTGGCCTTTGCTAGAGCGATTGCATTTAATCCCGAAATCCTACTTATACTCGACGAAGCAACCTCAAGTGTAGACACAGAAACAGAAGTGCTTATTGAGGATGCTCTCAACAAACTCATGCTCAATCGCACCTCAATCATTATTGCCCACCGTCTTTCAACCATCCGCAACGTCGACCGCATCATCGTTATGCACAAAGGACGCATCGTAGAACAGGGAACCCATGAACAATTACTCGGCCAGCAAGGAGTTTATAGGAGACTCTATGATTTTCAGTATGCACAATAGAGGTGAAGTTTCTCCCCAAGCTTCAGAAAGGTCATAATGCCTTCAACGCTTCCAGTAGCTCCTTTAGGAGCATTTAATGTAGTTGTTATTCCTCGTTCCCTGACTGGAAACCGGTATCTTGTTGCTGTGGATCAACGAGGAAAGGCTGGTGGTACACTTAACCCAAGAAGTATTCTAGAAAGTAAAATAAGCCCTAACCCATTGAAATAGTGATCATGAAGCTTGCAATTGAGAATTTGTCATGCAGACATAATTCTAATTATTGGTCATTCTCTTCTGAATTATTTGCTCTTGCAATGGAGAAACGAAATTTGTCGCAGTTGTCGCACTTGTTGCAGATGTAGCGTTTGTAGCGATTGTCGCAAATAGTTTGAGGATATATATCTGGATTAGTAACCATCTATCATGCATTCGCAACTGATCCAAGTACAATGCAGATCAATTGTTGTGTTTAAAAATGGCGTGCATTTTACCCGCTATGTGCGTAGTATTTTCACTCTATGGAAGAGTGTGGTTTACAAATGCAATCTTCATAAG